>JBQCJG010000364.1:0-3158 GCA_051952955.1 Lysobacteraceae bacterium
GGTCGCCGACGGTGTCGTCGTCGAAGGGCATGGTCCGATCATGGCAAGTCGTCACGGCAGGGACAACCCCGGCGATCGATTCCGGTCAGGATGGCGCCGATCGCGAAGACCTTCACGACGTTGAATCCTTCGCGCGCTCGCCTTCGCCTGCGCGGTCGCGGATCGGACGGTCAGGCGCCGACCCGCCGCCGCACGGCGTCGAAATCGCGCACCTGCCGCACCTCGACCGCGCCGTAGCGGCTCCACGGCCACGCCTCGGCCATGCGCACGGCGTCTTCGAGGCTGTCGGCCTCGATCAGGCTGTAGCCGGCGAGGAATTCCTTGGTCTCCGCGAAGGGGCCGTCGGTCACGCGCAGCGCACCGTCGCGGACGCGCAGGGTGCGCGCGGTCGCGGCGTCCTCCAGCTGCTGCGAGCCGAGCAGGCGGCCTTCGGCCTCCAGCGCGTCGGCGTGGGTGATGCAGCCGTGCATCAGCCGGTCGTACTCCTCGGGCGGCAGCGCGGCCATGAGCTGGGGGTCGGTGTGGATCAGCAGGAGGAAGCGCATCGCGGGTCCCGGGGGCGGCTTGGGCAGCAGGCATGATGCCGCGGATCGTCGGCCGAGGCCCGTGCCGCCCGGCGAATCGCCCGATGCGAAAAAATCTTCGGGACGTGTCGATTCCCGCCGCGCCGGATCGTCGTACCGGATGAAGACCCCGCTTCGACCCTTCCTCCCCACCCCAGGACACGACAATGAAAGTGATGGCGATCGTGAAGGCCACGCCCGATTCCGAGGCCGGCCGGATGCCCGATCCGGCGCTGTTCGAGGCCATGGACCGGTTCAACCATGCACTGGCGGACGCCGGCGTGCTGCTGGCCGGCGAAGGCCTGAAGCCGTCGTCGGCCGGCGTGCGCGTGCACTACGAGGGCGCGCAGCGGCACGTCGTCGACGGGCCGTTCGCCGAGACGAAGGAGCTGATCGCCGGCTTCTGGCTGTGGCAGGTCCGGTCGATGGAGGAAGCCGTCGAATGGGCGCGCCGCTGCCCGAATCCGCACCACGGCCCGTGCGTGGTCGAGCTGCGGCCGCTGTACGAGGCCGACGACTTCGGAGAGGCCTTCACGCCCGAACTGCGCGAGCGCGAGGAACAACTGCGCGCCCGCCTCGACACGCCATCCTGACCCCCGCCCCGCTTCCCAACCGACGGAGAACCGCCATGCAAGCCATTCCCTACCTGAACTTCGACGGCCAGTGCGCCGAGGCCTTCGCCTTCTACCGCGATGCGCTGGGCGGCGAGATCGTGATGTCCTCGACCTACGGCGAGTCGCCGATGGCCGACCAGATGCCGCCGGACACGCGCGACCGCGTCATGCACTGCCATCTCGTCGCCGACGGCGCGCAGATCATGGGCGCCGACGGCCCGCCGCCGCACGGTGCGCACGGCAACACCTGCATCAACCTGATGATCGACGACATCGCGCAGGCCGAGCGCGTGTTCGCGGCGCTGTCCGCCGGCGGCACCGTGCACATGCCGCTGCAGGAGACGTTCTGGGCGCATCGCTGGGGATCGTTCGCCGATCGCTTCGGCAAGCCGTGGATGGTCAACTGCATGAAGCAGCCCGGCTGATCGCGCCGCGCCCCGACCCGCATCGCCCGCACCGCATCGCAAGGAACCGCCCATGCCCCGCACCCTGTTCGTCAGCCTGCCCGTCGCCGACCTGCCGCGGTCGATCGCGTTCTTCACCGCGCTCGACCTCCCCTTCGACCCGGCGTTCGCCAGCGACCAGGGCGCGTGCCTGGCGATCTCCGACCACGCGCGGGTGATGCTGGTCGCGCGGCCGGTGTTCGCCGGGCTCACCACCAAGCCGATCGCGGATGCGCACGCGGTGACGGAGGCGCTGCTCGCGCTGTCCTGCGACAGCCGCGACGCGGTCGACGCGCTGGTCGCGAAGGCGGTGGCGGCCGGCGGTTCGACCCCGAACGACGCGCAGGACCACGGCTTCATGTACGACCACGGCTTCGAGGATCTCGACGGCCACATGTGGGGCGTGTTCTGGATGAACGATGCCGCCGCCCCGCCCGCCGATGCCTGACGCGTCGCCCCTTCCCGACCCGGAGATTCCCGCCATGACATCCGACACCGGCACCGTCCGCCTGCACCGCGTGCTGCGCGCGCCGCCCGAGCGCGTGTACCGCGCCTTCCTCGACGCCGACGCCAAGGCCAAGTGGCTGCCGCCGCACGGTTTCACCGGCAAGGTGCACCACCTCGACGCGCGCGTCGGCGGCGGCTACCGCATGAGTTTCACCAACTTCGCCACCGGCGCCAGCCACGCTTTCGGCGGCACTTACACCGACCTCGTGCCGAACGAACGCATCCGCTACACCGACGGCTTCGAGGATCCGGACCTCTCCGGCGAGATGTCCGTCGACATCGCGCTGCGCGCAGTGTCCTGCGGCACCGAACTGCACATCGTGCAGTCCGGCATTCCCGCGGCGATCCCGGTCGAGATGTGCTACCTCGGCTGGCAGGAATCGCTGACGCTGCTCGCGCAGCTGGTCGAACCCGAGATTCCCGACGGCGCCTGAGCGTCGACCGACGAGGAAACAGCCGCCATGACCGACACCGCACTCGAAACACGCCGCCACCTGCCGTTCCCGCCCGACGCGGTCTACGCCGCCTTCGCCGATCCCGCCTGCCTCGCGACGTGGTGGGGACCGGACGGCTTCACCAACAACTTCGACACGTTCGACTTCGTGCCCGGCGGCCGCTGGGACCTGACGATGCACGGCCCCGACGGCACCGACTACCCCAACCGCAGCGTGTTCGCCGCGCTGGAACCGGGCCGCCGCGTCGTGATCGAGCACGTGAACGCGCCGCTGTTCACGCTCACCGTGACCCTGCGCGAGGCCGACGGCGGCACCGACCTGCACTGGCACCAGGATTTCCGCGATCCCGCCGTGACCGCGGCACTGCGCGCGATCTGTGAACCGGCGAACGAACAGAATCTCGATCGCCTCGCCGCCGCGCTGCACGCGCGGCATCCCGACGCCGGCTGAGCGGCCGGCGCCCGTTGCATCGCAACACGACGCAACACGACGACAGGAGAATCCCCATGGCCTACGTCGATGGCTACGTGGTCCCCGTTCCGAAGGCGAAACTCGACGCCTACCGCAAGCTGGCCC
>JBQCJG010000365.1:0-4698 GCA_051952955.1 Lysobacteraceae bacterium
ACGGCGCGCGGAAGCCGTTCGACACCGTGGCGCGCAGGGCGACCGCGTCGTTGAAGTCGAAGCGGCCCGACAGCTTGCCGGAGGCGGTGCTGTCGAAGTCGCTGTAGCTTTCGTTGCGCGCGGCGAAGCCGACGTTGAAGCGGTCGGTGATGTTGGTTTCGAGGTCGAGGTAGGCCGAGTAGCTTTCGCGGCTGAAGTCGCCGGCGTCCGACGGGCGGAAGCCCGGGAACACCTGCGAGCCCGACGGCGCCGGCGTGCCGCCCGGCAGCAGCACGCCGCCGTTGACGTAGGAGGACGGTTCGCCCGCGGACTGGCGGAAGCCTTCGCCGCGCCATTCCAGGCCCCAGGCCACGGTCAGCGGCGACGCCAGCCGCTTCACCTCGAATTCGCGGCGGACGTCGAGGTTCAGCACCTTCTGGGTGATCTGCAGGTCGCCGGCGTCGAACTTGGTCGGCGAGGCGGTGCCGAGGCTGCGGTTGAGGCTGTTCTCGACGCCGAAGCTCAGGTCGTTGCGGCCGTAGTTGACGCTGAGGTCCACGTCCCAGTCGAGCACGGTCAGGCCGCGCAGGCCGACCACCGCGGCGCGGTCCTCGGCGATGTTGCGGATCTGCGGCAGGAAGCCGTCCGGATAGATCTCCGGCACGTTGCGGGTGTCGGCGGCGGTGCGGAAGAAGCCGTTGGACAGCGCGTTGCGGCGCGCGGCGTTGGCGAAGCCGTAGAAGGTCAGGGCATCGCTGACCGGCAGCTCGGCGTTGGCCGAGAACGCGTACTGCTCGATGTCCGGATCGCCGAAGCGCTGCACGACCTTGCCCGGCGGCGGCGCGGTGGCCGGACGGGTGGTGGTGCCCGGGGTGAGGACGTACGGGCGGGCGCGGTCGGTCTGGTCCTGGTTGCGGCCTTCGGCGGCCAGGTGCACGAAGCCGTCGCCGCCGAGCTTGAAGCCCACGTCGCCCGCCAGCTGCACGTTGCGGCCGTCGCCGGCGCTGTACTGGCCGGCGGTGAGCTGCGCGCTGCCGCCTTCGTCGCCGTTCTTCAGCACGATGTTGATCACGCCGGCGATGGCGTCCGAGCCGTACTGCGCCGAGGCGCCGTCGCGCAGCACTTCGACGCGCTGGATGGCGGAGATCGGGATGGCGTTGAGGTCGACCGGCGAGGAGCCGCGGCCCTGGCTGCCGTTGAGGTTGATCAGCGCGGTGGTGTGGCGGCGCTTGCCGTTGACCAGCACCAGCACCTGGTCGGGGGCCAGGCCGCGCAGCTGCGCCGGGCGGACGGCATCGGTGCCGTCGGTGATGGCCGGGCGCGGGAAGTTGAGCGAGGGCAGGGCGCGCGAGAGCGCATTGGCCAGCTCGGTGGTGCCGGTCGCTTCGAGCGCGGCCGGGGTGATGACGTCGATCGGCGAAGTCGAGGACGAGACGGTGCGGGTGGAACTGCGGGTACCGGTGACGATCACCGTTTCGAGACTGCTGTCGTCGGTGGCCTTGTCCTGGGTCTCGGCCGGCGACTGCGCCTGGGCCAGGACAGGCGCGGTGTTCAGCGCGAGCAGCAGGCCAAGCGTGAGGGGATGGCGAATCATGAAAAGCTCCTTGCGTGCGGGTGGCAAAATGCCCCGATCCGTGTAACACGGCGGTTTCCGGGGGGTCAACGCTCTCATCTGCATGAAAAGATGCCCGTCACGTTCGGCGACGCCCCGGCGTACAATCGCCGGCCGCCCGCCACCGCGGGTCCCGCGTCCCGCCTCCTCGCCTGCATCCCCATGATTTCCTTTCGCAATTTCGCCCTGCGCCGGGGCGAGCGCCTGCTGTTGTCCGATGTCGACCTGACCATGCATGCCGGCTGGCGCGTGGGCGTGGTCGGCCGCAACGGCACCGGCAAGTCCTCGCTGTTCGCGGCGCTGATGGGCGAGGTCGAGCCCGACAGGGGCGATCTGGACCTGCCGGGCAAGGCGCGGATCGCCAGCGTGGCCCAGGAAACGCCGTCGCTGCCTGATCCGGCGCTGGACTTCGTGCTCAGCGGCGACGCCGCGGTGCACGCGGCGGTGCAGGCCGAGGCGAATGCCTTCGCGGCCGAGGACTGGGAGGCCGTCGCCGAGGCCCACCACCGGCTGGAGGAACTCAACGGCTATGACGCCAGCGCCCGCGCCGGCAAGCTGCTGCACGGCCTGGGCTTCCCGGCCGAGACCCATCCGAAGCCGGTGTCCGACTTTTCCGGCGGCTGGCGCGTGCGCCTGAACGTGGCGCGCGCGCTGATGACGCCCAGCGACCTGCTGCTGCTGGACGAACCGACCAACCACCTCGACCTCGACGCCGTGGTCTGGCTGGAAGACTGGCTGCGCCGCTACCCGGGCACGCTGCTGGTGATCTCGCACGACCGCGAGTTCCTCGACAACGTGGTCACCCACATCCTGCACCTGCACGACGGCAAGGCGAAGCTGTACGTCGGCAACTACACCCAGTTCGAGCGCCAGCGCGCCGAGCACCTGCGGCAGCAGAAGATCGCGTTCGAGAAGGAGCAGGTCGAGCGCGCGCATCTGCAGAAGTTCATCGACCGCTTCAAGGCCAAGGCCAGCAAGGCGAAGCAGGCGCAGTCTCGGATGAAGCGGCTGGAGAAGCTGGCCGGCACCGAAGCGGTGCGCGCCGAGCGCGAGTTCCGGATCGAGTTCCCGGCGCCGGCGAAGATGCCGTTCGCGCTGATGCGGCTGAACGACGCGGACTGCGGTTACGGCGCGGACGCGACGATCCTGCACGACGTCGGCTTCGGCCTGGAGGCCGGCGACCGCATCGGCCTGCTCGGCCCCAATGGCGCCGGCAAGTCGACGCTGGTGAAGTCGCTGGTCGGCGAACTGCCGCTGCTGGCCGGCGAGCGCTATGCCCACCCGGACCTGCGCATCGGCTACTTCGCGCAGCACACGGTCGAATCGCTGGTGGCCGGCACCTCGCCGATCGACCACCTGCGCGAACTCGCGCCGGATTCCCCGACGCAGGCGTTCCGCGACTTCCTCGGCAAGTGGTATTTCCCCGGCGACCGCGCGTTCGAGAGCATCGACGGCTTCTCCGGCGGCGAGAAGGCGCGGCTGGCGCTGGCGCTGATCGCGTGGCGGCAGCCGAACGTGCTGCTGCTGGACGAGCCGACCAACCACCTGGATCTGGATATGCGCGAGGCGCTGGCCGAGGCGCTGAGCGACTTCGAGGGTGCGATCGTGATGGTGTCGCACGATCGCCACCTGATCGGCCTGGTCTGCGACACGTTCGTGCGCGTCGCCGACGGCGTGGTCGAGCCCTTCGACGGCGACCTCGACGAATACGCCGCATGGCTGCGCACCCGCGCCGCCGCCGATCCGAAGAAGGGCGACGCGAAGAAGGTCGAAGCGAAACAGGCAGAAGCGAAGCCGGCGGTGGCGCCCGCCCCGGCACCCGCGGCGCCGGCGAAGAAGATCAACCCGCACAAGCTGGCGAAGCTGGAGACGCGCGTCGCCGAACTGGAAGCGCGGCTGGCGGCGATCGAAGTGGAACTGGGCGAGCCCGCCGTCTATGCCGACGGCGGCAAGCGGGCCGCCGACCTCGGCCGCGAACAGCAGGCGCTGCGCGCCGAGCTGGACGCGGCCGAATCCGAACTGCTGGCGCTCTACGGCTGAGCGCCGGCCGCGTGGCCGATCAGCCGACCGCGCGCAGCGGCGGCACCAGCGCCACAGGCGCGGGGGTGCCGATCCGGTCGTAGAGCGTGTAGAGCGACGCTTCCTCCAGTTCGATCCGGTCCGCCAGCAGGGAGGCGACGACGTCGAGGTCGCGCATGAACGCCTCGCGGGTCGCGGTGGTCACGTAGAGGCCGTCGTAGTGCTTCACGAACAGCAGCGCGAGGCGCGCGATGCCCGCCATGCGCGCATGCGCACGCTCCAGCCGCTGGCGTTCCGGCGCATCGCTTTCCAGCACGTTCAGCACCGGGCCGTAGAAGTGCGCATCTTCTTCCGCGATGTGCCGCACCAGCTCTTCGCGGAAGCGCACCAGCATCCCCGGGATCCGCGCGTACTGCCGGTGGATCGCCAGGTCCTCCAGTCGTCCCAGCAGGTCCTTGAGAAGCGCGTGGTCGGCGACGAGGTGGGGAATGAGCGCAGGGTCGCGCTCCGGGGACGGCTGCGTGTCCGCGCGGGACGTGGTGTCGCCCGTCTCGGCGGGCATCTCGGCGGCGTTGCGATTGAACATGAACATCGAATCGACCTCTTGGGCACTGCGCCCGGTGACTTGCATGCTTGCGATCTGCGTCGTCGGAACGTCGATGCGTTCCTTCGTCTGCGACCCCCCGGGCGATGTCGATGGTCCGACGCCGTGTTCCCGCAACGTGAGAAAGAGCAAGCACGGTGCCAGTGCGCGGCGCATTTTCGTGCAATGCGTTGCAGTTCCGCATTGCAGTCTGCACGTCGCGCCTGTTGTCGCGCGGATCTCGTCGCATCGCGCGTCGCCTGCACCGCATGCGCAGCGACGCGCGTCCCGGGCTGTTGCGTTTTCTGGACACGTTGCATGCACGAAAGACGACACGCGCGATCGAAGCACGAAACGCGCGATTCGCCGTCATCGCGCCCCGACGCGATCGGTGACGCAACGCGGCAGATCGGTCGGAATGCACGCCGTGCCGCGTCGGTGCGGGACAGTGTTGGCCGGTTTGCGTCGCTTCGATATGTGCGACGCATCGTCTTCGTCCGGAAGA
>JBQCJG010000366.1:0-16480 GCA_051952955.1 Lysobacteraceae bacterium
CTTTCAACGACCACTACCTCGAAGACGATCTCGATCTCTCCGAGGTGATGTTCGTCGCCACGTCGAACTCGCTGAACATCCCGGGGCCGCTGCTCGACCGCAGGGAGGTGATCCGTCTCCCGGGTTACACCGAGGAAGAGAAGCTCAACATCGCCGAACGCTACCTGCTGCCGAAGCAGCTCAAGGCGAACGGCCTGAAGGAAGCGGAACTGAAGGTGTCCGAGGATGCGGTGCGCGACATCGTGCGCTACTACACGCGTGAATCCGGCGTGCGCAACCTCGAGCGCGAAATCTCGAAGATCTGCCGCAAGGTGGTGAAGGAAATCGCGCTCGCCGGTCCGGCCGCGCCCGCACCGTCGCCCGTGCCCGCCAAGGGCGCCCGCAAGGCGGCGGCCGCGCCGCCGGCGAAGGCAGCGAAGCCTGCGAAAGCCGTGAAGAGCGTGGTCGTCAACGCGAAGAACCTCGACAAGTATCTCGGCGTGCGACGTTTCGACTACGGCCGCGCCGAACGCGACAACGAGATCGGCATGGTCACCGGCCTGGCCTGGACGGAAGTCGGCGGCGACCTGCTGCAGATCGAATCCACGCTGATGCCCGGCAAGGGCCAGCTCATCCTCACCGGCCAGCTCGGCGACGTGATGAAGGAGTCGGCGTCCGCGGCGCTGTCGGTGGTGCGTGCGCGCACCGAACGGCTCGGCATCGAGGTCGATTTCCTGCAGAAGCTCGACGTGCATCTGCACGTGCCCGACGGCGCCACGCCGAAGGACGGGCCGAGCGCGGGCATCGCGATGACGACGGCACTGGTGTCGGCGCTGACGAAGGTGCCGGTCCGCGCCGACGTGGCGATGACCGGCGAGATCACGCTGCGCGGCAAGGTCACCGCGATCGGCGGCCTCAAGGAAAAACTGCTGGCCGCGCTGCGCGGCGGCATCCGCACCGTGCTGATCCCGGACGAGAACCGCAAGGATCTCGCCGACATTCCGAAGACGGTGACCGATCGGATGAAGATCGTCCCGGTGCGCTGGATCGACGAAGTGCTCGACCTCGCCCTCGAACATCCGATCGCACCGGCACAGGCGAAGCCGACGACGAAGAAGGCGGCCCGTGCACCTGCGCGCAAGGCGACGCGTCCTGCCGCGAACGCGCGTCGCGACGTGCGCAGGCACTGATCGGAACGCTCGGCCACGATGTCCGCAACCTGGTTGCGGATGTCGTGCGGATTGCCGTTTTCCCTGCATTTTCAACGATTTTCGGTTGCGCGGGTGGAGGCTGCCCTGTATAACGGACGCCCGCGGAGGCCGCCGGTTCGCATTCGCCGTTCGTCGGCCCCGGATCACATCCGCATGCAAAGACGCTGCACGACAGCGCACGTGCGCCGCACGCCTTTTCCCTCTTCCGATTGGAGTCCTCACATGAACAAAGCCGAACTCATCGATGCGATCGCCGCTTCCGCCGAACTTTCGAAGGCCGATGCCGGTCGCGCGCTCGACGCCACCGTCGCCGCCATCACCAAGGCCCTGACGCAGGGCGACAGCGTCGCGGTCGTGGGGTTCGGTTCGTTCGTCGTGCGCGAGCGCGCTGCGCGCACCGGCCGCAATCCCAAGACCAAGGAAGAAATCCAGATCCCGGCCTCGAAGACGCCGGTCTTCAAGGCTGGCAAAGCGCTGAAGGATGCCGTAAACTGATCGACTCTTCCCGTTGGGGTGCTTAGCTCAGCGGTAGAGCGTCTCCTTTACACGGAGAGGGTCGGGGGTTCGAAACCCTCAGCACCCACCAGGAACGCAAAAAATCGACCGAACACGCTCTTCCGTTCGGTCACTGGTTCGAGTTAGAATGCGCGCCGCACGCCGCCGTCGGTTCATCCCGACGGAACATCCGGAAACATCGGATCTCAGGTGCGCTGCAGCAAAACGGGTCATACAGCGGAGTGGTAGTTCAGTCGGTTAGAATGCTGGCCTGTCACGCCGGAGGTCGCGGGTTCGAGTCCCGTCCACTCCGCCAATTCCCGTCCCATGCTTCACACGACGAAGGCACCGGAAACGGTGCCTTTCGCGTTTCCGGACTTCCGGAGACCTGCGGCGTCGCGGCCGCACGCAGGGGCATGCCGAGGCCTGCCGCAGCCGCTACACTAGGTGGCTCCTCTTCCGGCTCCGCTCGACAATGCTGCAGGCCCTTCGCGACAAATCCTCCGGCTGGATCGCCACCGTCATCCTCGGGCTCCTGATCGTCCCGTTCGCGTTCTTCGGCGTCGAGCAGTACCTCGTCCAGCGCAACGACACCTTCGCGGCCCGCATCCAGTCGCCGCCGGCCTGGTGGCCGGGCGCGCCCGACTGGTGGGTCCTGCGCAAGCTGGTCTGGCAGACCGACGACATCGGCCCGGACGAGTTCCGCGACCGGTTCGAGCAAGTCCGCCAGCAGCAGCGCGGTGCCGAGGGCGATGCCTTCGATCCCCGCGCCTTCGAGAGTCTGGACAACAAGGAGCGCATCCTCGACGCGCTCATCGACCAGCGCGTGATGCGCATGGCCGCCCAGCGCGACGGCCTGGTCGTCGGCGACGCGCAACTCCGTGACGCCATCGAGGCGATCCCGGATTTCCAGGTCGACGGCAAGTTCGATGCGCAGCGTTACCGCATGCTGCTGACGACGCTCAACCCGCCGCAGACCCCGCTCCAGTTCCAGCAGACGCTGCGCGATTCGCTGCGCGACCGCCTGCTGGCCACGCGCCTGGCCGAGTCGGCGTTCGTCACGCCGAGCGAAGGCCAGCGCCTGATCACGCTGCTGGGCGAAAAGCGCGACGTCACCTTCGCCTACCTGCCGACGCCGGCGGCGGATGCCGCGCCGGTGACCGCGGCCGAGATCGCGGCCTGGTACAAGGCGCATCCGTCTGATTTCCGCACGCCGGAGCAGGTGACGATCGAATACGTGGACGTCGACGCCGCCGCGCTGCCGCCGCCGCCCGCCGCCGACCTGAAGGCGCTGCAGGCGCGCTACGAGCAGGACAAGGCGCGCTTCGTCGAGCCGGAACAGCGCCTGACCTCGCACATCCTGATCAAGGTCGACGCCAAGGCCGACGCCGCGGCGCAGAAGGCGGCCGAAGCCAAGGCCCGCGACCTGCTGAAGCAACTGCGTGCCGGCGCCGATTTCGCGACGCTCGCGCGCGAGAACTCCGAGGACGCATCGAAGGACGCCGGCGGCGACCTCGGCTGGATCCAGAAGAACGGCCAGATGGTGAAGCCGTTCGAGGATGCGGTGTTCGCCACCGCGGCCGGGAGCATCTCCGAGCCGGTCAAGACCGAGTTCGGCTGGCACCTGGTCCAGGTCCGCGAGATCAAGCCGAGCCACGGCAAGAGCTTCGAGGAAGCCCGGCCCGAACTGGAACGTCTGGTCGCGGAATCCGAGCGCGAGCGCAGCTACAACGACCTCGCCGGCCGTCTGTCGGACGAAGTGCTGAAGAACCCCAACTCGCTGGCGTCGGTCGCGAAGATCGTCAACCTGTCCGTGCAGAAGCTCGGGCCGTTCGCCCGTGGCCAGGGCACCGGCATCGCCGCGAATCCGGCGGTGCAGCGCTTCGTCTTCTCCGACGAGGCCAAGGAGCGCCGGCAGTCCAGCGATCCGATCGAGATCGGGCCGAACCACAGCGTGCTGGTGCGCGTGGTCGAGCACACCCCGGAGCAGGTGCAGCCGCTCGACAAGGTCGGCGCCCGGGTCGTGGCCGCGGTGCGCGCCGATCGCGCCTCGAAGGCCGCAGAGGCCGAGGCCGAAGCCGCGCTGGCGCGCCTGAAGAAGGGCGAGACGCTGGTGGCCGTCGCCACCGAGAAGCATTGGGAAGTCATGCCGGTGCCGGGTCTGCCGCGCGGCGCGCCGGCGCCGGATGCGCAGGCGAACGCGGCCTACTTCGCGGTGCCGCCGCCGGCCGCCGACAAGCCGTCGGTGGGCAAGGTGCGCGCCTCGGACGGTCGCTGGATCGTGTTCGCGGTGACCGGCATCGGCCATGCCGACGAGAACGAGATCAAGCCGGAGCAGCGCGTCGGCTTCCTGCGTGCGCAGGCCTCGCGTATCGGCGACGAGGACGCCATCGCGGCCGGCAAGGCCGAGCGCAAGCGCATGAAGATCGTGAAGGCGCTGGACCGGCTCTGATCGCGGCTCCATCGCGAAGGAAACGAAAAAGCCCGGCCATGGCCGGGCTTTTTCGTGGGCGTCGACTGACGGTGGCCGCAGCGACGGCGTGCGGTCATTCGATCCCGGTCATGCCCAGGATGTTGTAGCCGGCGTCCACGTAGGTGACTTCGCCGGTGACGCCGGAGGCGAGATCGGAGCTCAGGAACGCGGCGACGTTGCCCACGTCCTCGATGGTCACGGTGCGGCGCAGCGGTGCGTTCTGCTCGACGTGGCCGAGGATCTTGCGGAACCCGGCGATGCCCGCGGCGGCCAGCGTCTTGATCGGGCCGGCGGAGATCGCGTTGACGCGGATGCCCTCGGGGCCGAGGTTGCAGGCGAGATAGCGCACGTTCGCCTCCAGGCTGGCCTTGGCCACGCCCATGACGTTGTAGCCGCTGAGCACGCGCTCGGCGCCGAGGTAGGTGAGGGTGAGGATCGACGCCTGGCGGCCGGTCATCATCGGGCGCGCGGCCTTCGCCATCGCGGCCAGCGAGTACGAGGAGATGTCGTGGGCCATCGCGAAGTTCTCGCGGGTCAGGCCGTCGAGGTACTGGCCGCTGATCGCTTCGCGCGGGGCGAAGGCGATGGCGTGGATCAGGATGTCGAAACCGTCCCAGTGCCGGCCGAGCGCTTCGAAGCAGGCGGCGATCTGGGCGTCGTCGGCGACGTCCAGCGGCAGCACGATGTTCGAACCGTATTCGGCCGCGGCGCTCTCGACGCGCGATTTCAGCTTGTCGTTCTGGTAGGTGAAGGCCAGTTCCGCACCTTCGCGGTGCATGGCCTCGGCGATGCCGGTGGCGATCGAACGCTCGCTGGCGATGCCGGTGATGAGCGCGCGCTTGCCTTGCAGGAAACCCATGGGCGATCTCGTCCTTCGTGGGGGGAAGATTAGTGTGCCACGCGCCCCCGACCGTGGGCGCCCGTATGGTCTGCGCGCAAGCGGCGAGGCACTCAGGCCCGGAACGTGTCCTTCCAGCCGCGCAGGACGGCGAAGGTCTCGGTCCGGTCCGCGGGCGCGCGGCCGAGCCGGGCGGCGATCGCGTCGCGTACGGCCGGCGTGTCGCAGCGCAGGAACGGGTTGGTCGCGCGTTCCTGCGCGATCGTCGACGGCAGCGTGCTCGCGCCTGCGGCGCGCAGCCTGCGCACGGTATCCGCGCGGGTGTGCAGGGCCGGGTTGTCCGGATCGACAACGCGCGCGAACGCGGCGTTCGACGCGGTGTATTCGTGCGCGCAGCAGACGCGGGTATCGCCAGGCAGCGCCGCGAGCCGATCGAGCGAGGCCAGCATCTGCGCCGGCGTGCCTTCGAACAGCCGCCCGCAGCCGAGGCTGAAGAGCGTGTCGCCGCAGAACAGCACGCCGGCGCTTCCGTCGCCGGGCGACGCGCAGACGTAGGCGACGTGGCTGCGGGTGTGGCCGGGGACGGCCAGCGTCTCGAACGCCAGTCCCATTGCTTCGACGCGATCGCCGTCGGCCACGCGCGCGGTGGCGTCGGCGATGCGGGCGTCGTCGGGGGCGTGGATCGGGAGCGACGGCCAGCGCGCCAGCAACGCCGGCAGGCCGCCGATGTGGTCGCCGTGGTGGTGGGTCGCCAGCACCGCGACCGGCCGCAGGCCCGCGTCGGCAGCGGCCAGTACCGGTCCGGCATCGCCCGGGTCGACCACCAGCGCGACGCCGTCGTCGCCGGCGAGGGCCCAGATGTAGTTGTCGTCGAAGGCGGGCAGGGCGATCAGGCGCATGGGCGGTCCGGCGGATGGCTCGGCATACAATGGCACGATGCCCGCATTGTCCCCACCGTTGCCGTCCGATGCCGCGATGCAGTGGTTCCTGCTGCCGGCCGGTCAGGCCGTGCTCGACAGCGAGCACACGGTGGTGGCCGATGCGCTGACCGCGCATCCGGTGGTCGGCCTGCCGTGGCTGTGGCTGGCGCCGACGCTGTCCGGCGACCCGCCGGGCGGCCGTGGCCTCTGCCTGGCCGCCAGCGGCGACGGCTGGTCCGGCACCGTCCGCTGCGGCCTGCCGCTGCCGCTGCCGAGCGAGTCGCTGGGCGCCGTCGTCCTGCAGCATGTCCCCGGCGAAGGTCCGGGCGTAGCGGCGGCGCTGATCGAAGAATGCGCCCGTGCGCTGGTGCCCGGCGGGCGCCTCGCGTTGCTGGCGCTGAATCCGCACTCGCCGTATCGCCTGCGCTGGCGCGGACGGCGGCTGGTGGCCCGCGATCCGGCCGTCTGGCGCCGGCGCATGGCCGACGCCGGACTCACCCCCGAACCGACGGCGCAGGGCATCGGCCCGCAGTGGTCGCCCACCGCTTCGCCCGCGCTGCAGTCCGGTGTCGGCCTGCGCGCCGCCTTCCTCCAGCGCGCCGAGAAACGCGCCCTTCCGATCACCCCGATCCGCCCGCGCCTGCCGCTGGCGATCGCCGATGGAGTTCCTTCCGCTTGAACGTTCCGGTTTCCTCCGCGTCCACGCCCGCTTCCGCCAGGAAGCAGGTCGAGATCCACACCGACGGCGCCTGCCTCGGCAACCCCGGTCCGGGCGGCTGGGCGGCGCTGCTGCGCTACAACGCCACCGAGCGCGAGGTCGCCGGCGGCGAGGCGCAGACCACGAACAACCGCATGGAGCTGATGGCCGCGATCATGGGCCTGGAAAGCCTGAGCCAGCCGTGCACGGTCACCCTGTTCACCGACTCGCAGTACGTGCGCCAGGGCATCACCGAGTGGATGCCGAACTGGGTGCGCCGCCACTGGAAGACCGCCGGCGGCGATCCGGTGAAGAACCGCGACCTGTGGGAACGCCTGCACGCCGCCGCGGGCCGCCATGCCATCGACTGGCGCTGGGTGAAGGGCCATTCCGGCGATCCCGACAACGAACGCGTCGACCAGCTCGCCCGCAGCCAGGCCACCGCCTTCCGCAGCGGGAGTCGCGGCGCATGAGGCAGATCGTCCTCGATACCGAAACCACCGGCCTGGAATGGAAGAAGGGCAACCGCGTGGTCGAAATCGGCTGCGTGGAGCTGGTCGAACGCCGGCCCACCGGCCGCACGTGGCAGCAGTACATCCATCCCGAGCGCGAATTCGAGCCCGGCGCGCAGGAAGTCACCGGCCTCACGCTGGAATTCCTCGCCGACAAGCCGAAGTTCGCCGAGATCGCCGACGCCTTCCTCGACTTCATCGACGGCGCCGAGCTGATCATCCACAACGCCGCGTTCGACGTCGGCTTCCTCGACCATGAACTCTCGCTGCTCGGTTCGCAATACGGCCGCCTGCAGGATCGGGTCGCGGGCGTCGAGGACTCGCTGGACATGGCGCGCAAGCGCTATCCCGGCCAGCGCAATTCGCTCGACGCGCTGTGCAAGCGGCTGGGCGTGGACAACGGGCACCGCCAGTTGCACGGCGCGCTGCTCGACGCCCAGCTGCTGGCCGAGGTCTACCTCGCGCTGACCTCGGGGCAGGGCGAGATCGGCTTCGGTGCCGCCGCCGACGGCGACAGCGGCAATGCCGCCACGCGCGCCGCCTTCGCGATCGCGCCTGCGGACGCCGCCCGCCGCCCGCGGGTGCGCGCGACCGACGAGGAAGCCGCCGCGCACGAGGCGCGGCTGGCGGTGATCCGCAAGAAGGCGGGCCGCTGCATCTGGGACGCGGCCTGAACGCCGGAGCGCCTCCGTTCACATTCGCGCGGTCCCGCACGACGGGCCGCGTACGGGCCGCGGGTACAATCCCCGCGTCGTCCGACCAACCAGGAGTCCACGCGTGCCGACATGGTTCGTGACCGGCGGTGCCGGTTTCATCGGGGGGAATTTCGTGCTGGAAGCCGTCGCGAGCGGCGTGCGCATCGTCAATCTCGACGCGCTCACCTACGCCGGCAACCGCGACACCCTCGCCGCGCTGGACGGGCATCCGGATCACGTCTTCGTCCGCGGCGACATCGGCGACCGCGACCTGGTCGCCTCGCTGCTGGCGACGCACCGGCCCGACGCGATCGTCAACTTCGCCGCCGAGAGCCACGTCGACCGTTCGATCGACGGCCCCGCGGCGTTCGTGCAGACCAACGTCGTCGGCACGCTGGGCCTGCTCGAATGCGCCCGCGATCACTGGAAGTCGCTCGACGGCGATGCGCGCGACGCGTTCCGTTTCCTGCACGTGTCGACCGACGAGGTCTACGGCTCGCTCGGCGACACCGGCAAGTTCACCGAAACCACGCCGTATGCGCCAAACTCGCCGTATTCGGCGTCGAAGGCCGCGTCCGACCACCTGGTCCGCGCCTTCCACCACACCTACGGCCTGCCCACGCTGACCACGAACTGCTCGAACAACTACGGGCCGTTCCAGTTCCCCGAGAAACTCATCCCGCTGGTCATCGCGAAGGCGCTGGCCGGCGAGACGCTGCCGGTCTACGGCGACGGCCGCAACGTGCGCGACTGGCTGTACGTAGGCGACCACTGCAGCGCCATCCGCGCCGTGCTCGAACGCGGCCGCGTCGGCGAGGTCTACAACGTCGGCGGCGATGCCGAGCGCGAGAACATCACGGTGGTGAAGACCATCTGCGCGCTGCTCGATGCGCGCCGGCCGCTGGCCGACGGCCGCGCCCGCGACTCGCTGATCGCGTTCGTCAAGGATCGTCCGGGCCACGATCGCCGCTACGCGATCGATGCGTCGAAGCTGAAGTCGGAACTCGGCTGGTCGCCGTCGCTGAGCTTCGAGCAGGGCATCGCGCGCACCGTCGACTGGTACCTCGACCACCAGGACTGGGTGGCGCGCGTGCTCGACGGCAGCTACCGCCTCGAACGCATCGGGGCGGCGGCATGACCGCGCGCAAGGGGATCCTCCTCGCCGGCGGTTCCGGCACGCGGCTGTATCCGATCACGCAGGCGGTCAGCAAGCAGCTGCTGCCGGTGTACGACAAGCCGATGATCTACTACCCGCTGAGCGTGCTGATGCTCGCCGGCATCCGCGAAGTGCTGGTGATCAACACCCCGCACGAGCAGGCGCTGTTCAAGACGCTGCTCGGCGACGGCGCGCAGTGGGGCATGCGCATCGACTACGCGGTGCAGCCCAGCCCGGACGGCCTGGCGCAGGCGTACCTGATCGGCCGCGACTTCGTCGACGGCCAGCCGAGCTGCCTCGTGCTCGGCGACAACATCTTCCACGGCCCGGGCCTGACCGCGATGCTGCGCGAGGCCGACGCGCGCACGATGGGCGCGACCGTGTTCGGCTACTGGGTGCGCGATCCGGAGCGCTATGGCGTGGCCGAGTTCGATGCCACCGGTCGCGTGGTCGGTCTGGAGGAAAAGCCGGCGAAGCCGAAGTCCAGCTATGCCGTCACCGGCCTGTATTTCTACGACGGCCGCGCCAGCGACTTCGCATCGGAACTCAAGCCGTCCGCGCGCGGCGAGCTGGAGATCACCGATCTCAACCGGCGCTACCTCGACGACGGCAGCCTGCACCTGCAGCGGCTGGGTCGCGGCTATGCGTGGCTCGACACCGGCACCCACCAGTCGCTGCTGGAAGCGTCGAACTACATCGAGACGATCGAGGCGCGGCAGGGCCTGCGCGTGTGCTGCCCGGAGGAGATCGCGTGGAGCAACGGCTGGATCGACGCCGCCCAGCTCGAAGCGCTGGCGAAGCCGCTGGCGAAGAACGGCTACGGCCAGTACCTGCTGAGCCTCGCCGAGCGCGGCTTCGTGCCCTGATCGCGGAACGCGCATGACTTCGATCACCGAAACCGATCTGCCCGGCTGCTTCGTCGTCGAACCGCAGGTGTTCGGCGACAGTCGCGGCTTCTTCTTCGAGTCGTTCAATCACGCGCGCTTCGCCGAACGCGGGTTGGTGCTGCCGGCGTTCGTGCAGGGCAACGTGTCCTCGTCGACGCAGGGCGTGTTGCGCGGCCTGCACTATCAGTGGCCCAACCCGCAGGGCAAGTATGTGTCGGTGGTCGAAGGCGAAGTGTGGGACGTCGCGGTCGACATCCGCCGCGGCTCCCCGACCTTCGGCCGCTGGACCGCGGTCGTGCTCAGCGCGGAGAACAAGCGCCACTTCTGGATCCCGCCCGGCTTCGCGCACGGCTTCGTCACGCTGAGCGAACGCGCGGTGTTCACCTACCTGTGCACCGCGCCCTACGACCGCGAGGCCGATGCCGGCATCCGCTGGAACGACGCAGCGCTCGCGGTCGACTGGCCGTTGTCCGCGCCGGTCTTGTCGGACAAGGACGCGAAGGCGCCGTTCCTCGACGAGGTCGCGTCGGAGCGGCTGCCCGTGTTCGCGGGCTGAGGCGGCGATGCGCATCCTGCTGTTCGGGGCCAACGGACAGGTCGGCACGGAACTGCGCCGCAGCCTCGCGCCGCTGGGCGAGGTCATCGCGACCACGCGCAGCGGCACGCTCGACGACGGCGACGCGTGCGAGGCCGCCGATTTCGATGCGCCCGATTCGCTGCCGGCGCTGATCGAACGCATCGCGCCCGACGTCGTCGTCAACGCCGCCGCCTACACCGCGGTCGACCGCGCCGAGAGCGATCGCGACGCCGCCTTCCGCGCGAACGCGGAAGCGCCCGCGCGCATCGCCGAGGCCTGCGCCGCGCGCGGCGCTCGACTGATCCACTATTCGACCGACTACGTCTTCGATGGCCGCGGCACGCGCCCGTACCGCGAGGACGACCCGACCGCGCCTGCGAGCGTCTACGGCGCCAGCAAGCGCGCGGGCGAGGAGGCGATCCTCGCCGTCGGCGCCGATGCCCTGATCCTCCGCACTGCCTGGGTCTACGCCGCGCACGGGAAGAACTTCCTGCGCACGATGCTGCGCCTCGCCGCCGAGCGCGACGCGCTGCGCGTGGTCGCCGACCAGACCGGCACGCCGACATCGGCCGCGCTGATCGCCGACGTCACGGCACTGGCGCTGGCGAAGCCCGCACTGTCCGGCATCCGCCATCTCACCGCGAACGGCCGGACCACCTGGCACGGGTTCGCCGAGGCGATCGTCGCCGGCGCCCATGCCCGCGGCCTGCTCGCGCGCGCCGTGCCGGTCGAGCCGATTGCGACCGCCGACTACCCGACGCCCGCCGCGCGGCCGGCATACTCGGTGCTCGACACGTCGCGGCTCGGGGCCGACCTCGATGTCCGCCTGCCGGACTGGACCGCCGGACTGGCGGCGGTGCTCGACGAACTTCGCTAACATCCGGCCCTGAAAGGGTCCGACCGGACCACGGGGATGCCGATGAAAGCGATCACCATGCTGTTGTCCCTCGCGCTGCTGGCCACGCCGGCGCTGACGATGGCGCAGGACGCCAAACCGCAGGGCGCGAAGCCGCACGAACTGGAGGACTTCATCCGTCGGCAGCAGTTCCGCCAGATCAAGATTTCGCCCACCGGCGAGTACCTGGCGGCGACCGTGCCGGTCGGGCGCAAGACCGCGCTGGTGATCCTGCGCCGCGCCGACAACAAGGTGCTCGCGAACCTCGCGATCCCGGGCGACCGCACCCAGGTCGAGGAGTTCTGGTGGGTCAACGACGAGCGCGTGCTGCTCAGCGCCGCCGTGAAGATCGGCGCGCTGGAAGCGCCGCAGTCGACCGGCGACCTGTACGCGATCAACTTCGACGGCAGCAACGGCGGCCTGCTGGTCGGGCAAAGCCTGATGGTGGATCGCACCAGTTCGCACATCCAGGCCAAGCAGGAAGGGCAGGTGGCCGCGGACCTGGTCGACGGCCTCACCGCGGACGACACGAACGTCATCATCTCCACCACGCCGGTCACCGACGATCCGTACTCGCGCGCGGAGCGCATGAACGTCTACAGCGGCCGTCGCGTCACCATCGCCCAGGCACCGGTGCGCAACGCCAGCTTCGTCACCGACCATGCCGGCAACGTGCGCTTCGCGATCGGCGAGGACATCGACCTGAGTCGCCGTCTCTACCATCGTGCGGTCGACGGCAAGGAATGGAAGCTCGTCAGCGATACCCGCGCCGACGGGCTGTCGAAGGAGCCGGTGGGTTTCTCGCCCGACGACAAGGTCGCCTACTTCCGCGTGGAGCATGCCGACGGTCCGGATTCGATCGATGCCTGGGACCCGGCGACCGGCCAGAGCCGCGAGGTGTTCCGCGACGACGACACCGATCCCCAGCCGCTCTACGTCGGCGACCGACTGGTCGGCGTGGAGGTGCTGGACGGCCTGCCGCGCCGCGAGTTCTTCGATCCAGAATCGAAGTACGCGAAGCTCTACCGCAAGCTCGAACGCGCGTTCCAGGGACAGGACGTCGCGATCACCTCGGTGACCCGCGACGAATCGCTGGCGCTGGTCTTCGTGTACTCGGATCGCAATCCCGGCGACTTCTACCTGTTCGACACGAACAGCAACCAGGCGTCCTACCTGCTCAGCCGTGGGCAGTGGATCGATCCCGAGCGCACCGCGCAGACCGTGCCGGTGCAGTTCGCGGCGCGCGACGGCAAGGCGCTGCACGGGCTGCTGACCGCCCCGGTCGGCGCCGAAGCGAAGAACGCGCCGATGATCCTGTACGTCCACGGCGGCCCCTTCGATGTCCACGACGAGTGGGGCTACGACAGCGACGTGCAGATGCTCGCTGCGCACGGCTATGCGGTGCTGCAGGTGAACTTCCGCGGCTCCGGCAACCATGGCCGGGCGTTCCGCGAAGCCGGTCGCCGCCAGTGGGGCGGCACCATGCAGGACGACCTGACCGACGCCACGCAGTGGGCGATCCGGCAGGGCATCGCCGATCCGAAGCGGATCTGCATCTACGGCGCGAGCTACGGCGCCTACGCCTCGCTGATGGGCGTGGCCAAGGAACCGACGCTGTATCGCTGCGCGGCCGGCTATGTCGGCGTCTACGACCTGCCGACGATGCACACCGACGGCGACATCCGCGAGACCGGGTCGGGCAAGAACTACGTCGCCGAATGGATCGGCCCCGCCGACGAGATCGCGAAGGTCTCGCCGAACCGCCTCGCCGACCGGATCAAGGTGCCGGTGCTGCTGGCCGCGGGCGGCGAGGACGAGCGCGCGCCGATCGAGCACACCCGCATGATGGAGAAGGCGCTGCGCGCCGCAGGCACGCCGGTCGAGGCGTACTACTACCCGACCGAGGGCCACGGCTTCTACAAGGTCGAGAACGAGCGCGACTACTACGGCAAGCTGCTGGCGTTCTTCCGCACGCAGCTCGGCGGCCGCGCCCCGGTGGTCGTGGCGGGCGACGGCAAGCGCTGAGATGCTTTTCCCGGCGTCGACCGGGCGGCGGTGATCCTCGCCGCCGACTTTTTCCGTTGACAAGGACCATGGCCCGACCGGGCCCCAAGGGAGCCGAGAATGAAGCCCGTCGCGATGCTGCTGTCCGCCATGCTGCTGGCCGCGCCCGCCCTCGCGGCCGCGCAGGCGCCCAAACCTTACGAGATCGAGGACTTCGTCCGCGAGAGCCGGTTCAAGGAAGTCGCAGTCTCTCCCAAGGGCACCTACGTCGCCATCGCGGTGCCCGAGGACGCCAGGACGGTGATGTACATCCTCAAGACCGGCGAGCGCAAACCGCTCACGCGGGTCGACGTCAACGCCCGCAAGAGCCACGTCTACGGCATCACCTGGGTCAGCGATCACCGCCTGCTGTATTCGGTGGCGGTGAAGGACCAGCTCGACGAACGTCCCGCGCGGACCGGCGAGACCTGGGCGATCGAGGCGGACGGCAGCAAGCGCGTCCGCATGCCCGGCTACGGCGTGCGGATCCTGGACACGCTCGACGACGACGACGACCACATCATCGCTTCGCTCTACGGCAACGGCGACGGCTTCACCGAGATGACCCGGCTCGACGTGTACGGCGGCGCCGGCAAACGCCTCGCGGAGGCGCCGATCCGCTACGGCTGGCTCATGGCGGACGGCAAGCAGCAGGCGCGCTTCGCGGGGGGACGGGACAAGCAGGACAAGTGGCGCCTCTACTGGCGCAAGCCCGGTTCGGACAAATGGGTCTTGATCAACGATCAGGCGGCCACGGGGCTGGACGTGGTGCCCATCGGCATCTCGGCGGACGACAGGACCGCCTACCTGCAGACGGAGGAACCCACCGGCCCGGATTCCATCCTCGCCTTCGACGTCGAGACCGGCACGTCGAAGCGCATCGTCCGCGACGACGATGCCAATCCCGCCGGTCTGATCAATGCGATCGGCAAGCCGGCCCTCATCGGCGTGTTCTTCGCGGGGGCGACGCCGCGCTACGTCTATTTCGATCCCGAGTCCGAGGAGGCGAAGGCGCACCACCGCCTGCAGAAGGCGTTCCCCGGCATGGTGGTGAGGACCTCGCGCTACACGACGACCAAGCGCGAGGTGCTGGTCTACGCCTACAGCGACCGCGAGCCGGGCGGCTACTACGTCATGAATCTCGATACCCGCCGGGTCGCGCCGATGATGTTCGCGGCGGACTGGCTGGCACCGGAGCGGCTGGCGCCGACCCGCGACTTCTTCTTCAAGGCCCGCGACGGCCGCCGCATTCCCGCGTTCCTGACCGTGCCGGCGGGCAGCAGCGGCAAGCAGCTGCCGATGGTCGTGCATCCCCATGGCGGCCCCTACGCGGCGGACGACTGGGGCTACGATCCCGACGTGCAGGTGCTCGCCGCGCACGGCTACGCCGTGCTGCAGGTGAATTTCCGCGGTTCGACGGGCTACGGCCTCGACCACGAGACCGCCGGCTACCGGCAGTGGGGCCTCGCGATGCAGGACGACCTCACCGACGCCACCCGCTGGGCGATCGACCAGGGCATCGCCGATCCCGCCCGGATCTGCATCTACGGCGCCAGCTACGGCGGCTATGCCTCGCTGATGGGCGTCGCCAAGGAGCCGGGGCTGTACAAGTGCGCGGTCGGCCAGGTCGGCGTCTACGACCTCAACCGGATGCGCTCCGACGATTCGCTCGGCAACGACTACCTCCGCCACTACCACGAGAAGGTGATGAACACCGGCGACCTCGCGGCCGTGTCGCCGACGCGCCTCGCCGACCGGATCAAGGTGCCGGTGTTCATCACCTCCGGCCATCTCGACGAACGCCTGCCGATCGCGCAGTCCGAGACGATGGAAGCCGCCCTCAGGAAGGCCGGGGTGCCGGTGGAGACCCTCTACTTCAAGACCGAGGGTCACGGCATCTACAAGCGCGAGCACCGGGCCGAGTTCTACGCCCGCCTGCTGGCGTTCCTGCAGCGCAACATCGGCGGCCGCGCGCCGGTCCCGGTGGCGGGCGCCGGGGTGGACTGAGCGTCCGCCGGCAGGCGGGCGCTTCCCGGGGCAGGCGGCGCGGGGCACCCCGGCGCCGGCGGGCGTGACCTGCGTCATGCGTGACCTGATGCAGGGGAGGGGGGCGGGGCGGACCAGTACAATGCGCCCGGATTTCCCCGGAGTTGCCTGCATGAAACGCGCTTTCCTCCTGCTCGCCCTGCTGGTCGCGCAGCCCCTGGCCGCGGTCTCGGCCCAGTCGACGGCGCCCGCCGGCGACGCATCGCCCTACAACCTCGCCGATTTCATCCGCGACGATCGCTTCGTCAACGTGAAGATCTCGCCCAAGGGCACCTACGTGGCGGCGACCGTGCCGCTGGGCGAGGACGACAAGACCGTCCTCGTCATCCTCAAGCCGGGCGAGACCAAGCCCTACGGCCACGTCACCCTCAAGGACAGCCACACCCACGTCGCCGACTTCTGGTGGGTCAGCGACGAGCGCCTGCTGTTCACCGTCGGCGAGCGCGCCGGCGGCCTGGAGCGCCCGGTCAGCTACGGCGAGATGTGGGGCACGAATGCCGACGGCAGCAAGCAGGGCATCGTCGCCGGTGCCCGCGCCGGTGGCTCGTCCTCCCGCGCCGGCGGCAAGGCGCGTTCGGAAGGCGTGGCGATCCAGATGGTCGACACGCTGGTCTACAACGACGACGAAGTGCTGGTCACCGTCACGCCCTACGGCGCCGGCGAGATCCCCTACACCTCGCTCGAACGCATGAACGTCTTCACCGGCACCCGCAAGCCGGTGGCCCGCGCGCCCGCCCGCGGCGCGTCGTTCGTCGTCGACTACACCGGCCAGGCGCGCTTCGCATCGGGCATGAACCGCGACTTCAAGGACGTCCTGTACTACCGCAGGGACGACAAGTCCGAGTGGCAGGTCGTCAACGACGAGTCGGTCACCGGCCGCAAGATGCGCGCGCTGGGCTTCAGCCGCGACAACGCGACCGCCTACATCGACGCCGAGGAAGAGCAGGGCCCGAACTCCCTGCGGGCGTTCGACACCGCGACGATGACCATGAAGCAGATCGCCCGCGACGAGGACGTCAACCCGGTGGGCCTGCTGCGATGGGGCGGCCAGCGCTA
>JBQCJG010000367.1:0-7032 GCA_051952955.1 Lysobacteraceae bacterium
CGCGGCGCCCCCCTTTACCAAAGGGGGGCTCTACCATCGATCAGGCGAGGTTCCGATGCGTCCGTTTCCCCTGGATGAAGAACTGGATGCGCTCCGCGAGGCAGTGCGTCGTTTCGCCGACAGCGAGATCGCGCCGCGGGCGGCGCGGATCGACGAAGAGAACGCGTTCCCGCAGGACCTGTGGCCGAAACTCGGCGAACTCGGCCTGCTGGGCATCACGATCCCGGCCGACTTCGGCGGCAGCGGGATGGGCTATCTCGCGCATCTCGTCGCGATGGAGGAGATCTCGCGCGCGTCCGGCGCGGTCGGCCTGAGCTACGGCGCGCATTCGAACCTCTGCGTCAACAACCTCTACGCCAACGGCAGCGACGCCCAGCGCCGCAAGTACCTGCCGAAGCTGTGCAGCGGCGAATGGAAGGGCGCGCTGGCGATGAGCGAGCCCGGCGCCGGTTCCGACGTGGTCGGCTCGATGAGCTGCCGCGCCGAGCTGAAGGGCGACACCTGGATCGCCAACGGCAACAAGATGTGGATCACCAACGGCCCCGAGGCCGACGTGCTGGTGGTCTACATGCGCACCGCCAGCCGCGAGCTGGGCTCCAAGTGCATGACCGCGTTCATCGTGGAAAAGGGCATGAAGGGTTTTCGCACCGCGCAGAAGCTGGACAAGCTGGGCATGCGCGGCAGCAACACCTGCGAGCTGGTGTTCGAGCAGTGCGAGATCCCCGCGGAGAACGTGCTCGGCGAGGTCAACAACGGCGTGAAGGTGCTGATGAGCGGCCTGAACACCGAACGCCTGGTGCTGACCGGCGGCCCCATCGGGCTGATGCAGGCCGCGCTCGACGTCACCCTGCCCTACGTCCGCGACCGCCGCCAGTTCGGCCAGGCCATCGGCACGTTCGGGATCATGCAGGCGAAGGTCGCCGACATGTACACCGCGCTGCAGTCCAGCCGCGCCTTCGCCTACCAGGTGGCGCGCGACTACGACGCCGGCTGCAAGTCGCGCATCGACGCCGCCAGCTGCCTGCTGCACGCCTCCGAGGCGGCAGTGCAGGTCACGCTGTAGGCGATCCAGTCGCTCGGCGGCAACGGCTAAATCAACGAATACCCGACCGGCCGCCTGCTGCGCGACGCCAAGCTCTACGCGATCGGCGCCGGCACGAACGAAATCCGGCGCATGCTGATCGGCCGCGAGCTGTTCAACGGCAACTTCTGAACCGACGGCGGTCGCGATCGATGCGACCGCCGGTCGCGTCGCGCGCGACCGACGCACCGCGGCGCGCGCACGCCGGACATCGGGCGCCCCGGACGCTACAGTGCGCGCAGGTCCTCCTGCGTCCCGTCATGCCGTCTCCATCGCCCCGCCCGCTGCGTCTTCTCGGCACCGGTCTGTCCACGCCGGCGTCGTGGGTGGACAGCACGACGCTCGACGCACGCCTCGGCCTCGCGCCCGGCACCGTGGAAGCCCGTACCGGCGTGCGCCGCCGCGGCGTGGAGCCGGAGCGCAACGCTGCGCAGGTGTCCGCCGAAGCCGCACGCGCGGCGCTCGCTGCCGCGGGCCTGACGATGACCGATCTCGATGCCGTGGTCTGCGCGAACGCCAGCCACGACCAGGCCATGCCCTGCAACGCGGCGCTGCTGCATCGCGAACTCGGCCTGCGCGGCGCGGCCGCGTTCGACCTCAACGCCAGCTGCATCGGCTTCGTGATGGGCCTCGACGTGATCGCGTCGCTGCTCGCGACCGGCCGCCATCGCCGCGTGCTGCTGGTGTCGTGCGACCTCGCCTCGCGCGCGCTCGATCCGCGCGACCTCGACACCTACGGCCTGTTCGGCGACGGCGCGGCGGCGGCGGTCCTCGAGGCGGGCGATGCAGACAAGGGTCCCGCGCTGCTCGCCGCGCGGTTCGAGACCTGGTCCGAAGGCGCGCACGCCTGCGAAATTCCCGGCGGCGGTTCGCGCTTGCCGCCGTCGCGCCACGGCGGCGATTACCGCGAGGTCTGCACGTGCCGCATGGACGGCAAGCGGCTCTATCGCATCGCCGCCGAACACTTCGAAGGCTTCGTCGGCGCGCTGCTCGCGGATGCGGGATGCGATCTGCCGATGATCGGCCGCGTGATCCCGCACCAGGCCTCTCGACTCGGCATGGAGCACGTCTTCAAGCGTCTCGGCCTGCCGCGCGACCGCATCGAGGACATCTTCGCGACCCACGGCAACCAGGTGTCGGCGTCGCTCCCGACCGCGCTGCACCATGCGCTCGAAGGCGGGCGACTGCAGCAGGGCGAGACCGCGCTGCTGATCGGCACCGCCGCCGGCGTGACCCTCGGCGGCGCGGTGCTGCGACTGTGAGCATCACCATCGCGCCATCACCGAACGCCGATGTCTTCCCGCGCACGTCGCTGACCGTGCTGCGCGTCGGCCACTGCACGCATCCCGAATGCCTCGCGCTGCGCGGCGGCGGCCTGCGCAGCGCGACGTTTCCCGCGCTGGTCGGGCTGATCCGCCATCCCGACGCCGGCGCGCTGCTGTTCGACACCGGCTATGCCGACCACTTCCTGCGCGCGACCGACGCCTTCCCCGAGCGTCTGTACCGCTGGGCGACGCCGGTGACGCTGCCGCCGGAGGACTGCCTGCTGCCGCAGCTCGCGCGGCACGGCATCGCCGCGCACGAGGTCGCCGGCGTGTTCGCCTCGCACCTGCATGCCGACCATATCGCCGGGCTGCGCGATCTGCCGCGCGCACGGCTCTGGTGCAGCGACGCGGCGCTGCGCTTCGCACGCGCGCCCGGGCGCATCGCGCGACTGCGCAAGGCGACGCTGCAGGCGCTGCTGCCGGACGACGTCGAGCACCGCCATGTCGCGATCGAATCGCTTCGACGCATTCCGCTGCCCGGCGGCTGGCAGGCGCTGGGCGACGGGCTCGACCTGCTCGGCGACGGCAGCCTGCGCGCGGTGCCGCTGCCGGGCCACGCGCGCGGCCATTTCGGCCTGCTGCTGCGCCACGAGGACGACCGCGAGGTACTGCTGGCCGGCGACGCGACCTGGCGCATCGACGATGCGCGACATGCAAACGCGCCGTCGCCGGCGACGCGTCTGCTCAGCGACGACTGGGCGCTGCAGCACGCGACGCTGGCGAAGCTGCAGGCCGTGCTCGACCTCGGCGACGACGCGCACTGCGTGCTGCCGTCGCACTGCGAGGCGAGTCATGTGCGGCTGCCTGCGGCGATGCGGGGCACGCCATGAAGGGCATGCCATGAAACTGATGATCACCGGCGCTTCGGGTTTCATCGGCGGGCGCTTCATGCAGCGCTTCCGCGGCACGCCGGGGCTGGAATTGCTCGGCATCGGACGGCGCACGCTGCCAGACGCGGACTACCGCGCGATCGATCTGTCGCGGCCGTTCGACGTCGACTTCGCGCCCGACGTCGTCATCCACGCCGCGGCGCTGTCGTCGCCGTTCGCGCCGCGCCGCGCGTACCTGCGGCACAACGTCGACGCGACGCGGCACGTCGTCGACTGGTGCCGTGCGCACGGCCGGCCGAAGCTGGTCTACGTCTCGTCGAGTTCGGTGCACTACCGGCCGCGCGACCAGTTCGGCATCCGCGAGGACGACCCGATCGGCCCGCGCTTCGCGAACACCTACGCCGAGACCAAGGCCGCGGGCGAGACGCTGGTGCGCGGCTACGAAGGCGCGTGGACGATCCTGCGCCCGCGCGCGGTGTTCGGGCCCGGCGACACCGTGCTGTTCCCGCGCCTGCTGGCGGCGGCGAAGCGGGGCAAGCTGCCGATCATCCGTCGCGGCGACACGCCGGCGGTCGGCGATCTCATCGGCGTCGATGCGCTGGTCGACTATCTGCTGCGCGCGGCGCAGCGGCCCGACGCCGTCGGCGCGTTCAACCTCAGCCAGGGCGAGCCGGTGGTACTGCAGGACTTCCTCGCCGACGTGTTCCGTCGCCTCGACCTGCCGCCGCCGACGCGGGCCGTGCCGTATCGCGCCGCACGGCTCGCGGCCTACGCGGCCGAACTCGCGTGGACCGTTCTGCCGCTGCGCGGCGAACCGCCGGTGACGCGCTTCGGCGTCGACGTGCTGGCGTTCGGCAAGACCTTCGACATCGCGAAGGCGGTGTCGGTGCTCGGTCCCCCGTCGCGCACGCTGGTGCAGGGCGTGGACGACTTCGTCGCGTGGCAGCGGGTGCAGCCATGACGCCGGCGATGCTGGTCGCGACCGCGATATGCGCGGCCTGGCCGCTGGCCGAGGCGCTGCGGCAGGCGCTGGCGTGGCGCTCGCTGCGCGGCGACCGGATGCTGCCGCCGCGCGACGATGCGCCGGATCGCTTCGCGCATGTCGACGTGCTGCAGCCGATCCGCAGCGGCGATCCCACGCTGGGCGAGGCGCTGGGCGCGAGCCTGCGCACGCTGGGCGCGCGCGGCGCGACGCTGCACTGGCTGATCGACGAGGACGACCCGGCCGCCGCGGGCGTGGTGCGCGGCGTACTCGCGCGCGAACGCGCGCATGCGGCGCAGGCACGCGTCACGCAGCATCCGCCCTGCCCTGCCGGCCTCAATCCGAAACTGTTCAAGCTCGATCGCGCGCTGTCGCAGTGCGCGGGCCGTGTCGTGCTGGTGCTCGACGACGACGCGCGGCTGCCGGCGGCGTCGCTCGACGCGCTGCTCGACGCGCTCGCGCGCGATGCGACGCGCCTCCTCATCGCGACCGCACTGCCGGCCTACCTCCCGGCGCCGGGACTCGGCTCGCGGCTGCTGGCGCGCTTCGTCAACGACCACGCACCGATCACCTACCTTCCGGCGCGCCTCGGCGATCGTTCGCCCACGATCAACGGCATGTGCTGGGCGATGCATCGCGACGCGCTGGCCGCGATCGGCGGCTTCGCGCCGCGGCTGCGCCATCTCACCGACGACCTCGCGATGGCGCAGGCCGTGCTCGCCGCCGGCGGCCGCATCGCGCAGTGCCGCGAGCCGGTGTGGATGCGTACCGCGCTGCCCGACGTCGCCGCCTACACCCGGCAGATGCATCGCTGGATGCTGTTCGCGCACCTGCTGCTGCGGACGCAACCGCTTTCGCAGCGACTGCGCATCGTGTTCGGCCAGGGCCTGCCGTCGCTGCTGCCGCTGGCGGCGGTGGTCGCATTCGCGATCGTCCCGACGTGGACGGGCGCAATCGGGCTCGTTGCGGGCGCAGGCATGCACGTGCTCGGCCGCCGCACGCTGCAGCGCGCCTGCGCGGGCACGGCGGCGAAGGCCGAACCCGCGACCTCGCTGGTCATTGCGCTGCTGCTGCCGCTGCACCTGCTGCACGCGTTGCTCGATCGCCGCATCCGCTGGCGTTCGCATCGCTATCGCGTGTTCGCGAACGACCGCTTCGAGGAAGCGACTTGAACGCGACGCCGCGGCCGCGGATCGCCTTCCTCACCGGGCAGAGCGATCCCGGGCGCTGCGCGCTGTCGCCAGCGCAGCGGCGGATGTTCGATGCGCTCGCGTCGGATGCCGGTGACCTCGACTGCGTGCCGCTCAATTTCCCGTGGAACCCCGGTACCTCGCCATGGCGCCCGGTGCCGCTGCTCCGCGCAAGTCTCTCCAATGGCCGGCAATACCTCGCCGCACGTCAGGGCGCGCTGTCGCCGTTCACTGCGCACGAGATCGCCGCCGCACGCGACTGGCTGCAGACAGCACCGCGCACACTGCTGCTGGTCGGCAGCTGCGGGCTGAGTTTGCTCGACGCCCTGCTCGCGCCGATGGACGCGGACGTACGCACGCGGCTGCGCGTCGTCGCGTACGGCGCCGTCGCGCCGCGCTGGCCGGCCCATATCGCCGGCGTGCAGCTGCGCGGCGCCCGCGACCGCATCGCGCACTGGTTCGGCCCGGTGCACGGCCCGGCACCGCAACGCGTGCCGTGCGGGCACATGGACTACCTCGATCACGCGGCCGTCGTCGACGCGGCGCGCGCGCAGTTCGGCTGGCTGCGGGGTGCGGCGTGAGCCGACCGCGCATCGAGTTGCTGGCGCCGCCGTTCGCCGGCCACCTGCATCCGATCCTCGCGATCGGCCGCGCGCTGCGCGACATCACCGACGTCACCGTGGTCAGCACCGACGGCGCGCAGGCGCGCATCCGCGCCGCCGGGCTCGCCGGCGTGGCGGTGGTGCCCGGCGCCGACACCGCGCTGCACGCGATCACCGATCCGCCGCATCCGGTCGGCAGCCATCCGCTGCGGCTGCACGCGCAGTTCCGGCGCAGCCTGGACCTGCTCGACGCCTTCGCGGCCGCGCTCGACGCGCGCTACGCGACGCGCCGTCCTGATCTGCTGATCGCAGATTTCACGCTGCCGGTCGCCGGCGCGGCCGCGCGGCGGCACGGCATCCCGTGGTGGACCTTGCATCCCTCGCCCTGCGTGATCGAGGCACCCGGCGGACCGCCGGCGTACCTCGGCGGCTGGCGGCCGGGCATCGGTCCGTTCGGTCGTGCCCGCGATGCCGTCGCCGCGCACGCGGTGCGCACGTTCAAGCGCGGCGTGCATCGCCTGCATGGCCGTCGACTGGCGGCGCTCGGGTTTCCGTCGATTTATCGCGACGACGGCAGCGAGGCCGCGTACTCCGATGAATGCATCCTCGCGCTCGGCCTGCGCGAACTCGAATTCGAACGTGCCTGGCCCGCGTCGCTGCACTTCGTCGGGCCGATGCTGTGGAGCCCGCCCGATCGCGGTGCGCCGCCGCCGGACGACGGTCGACCTCACGTGCTGGCGACGCTGGGCACGCATCTGGGCTTCGCGAAGGACGCGCTGGCGGCGACGCTCGACGCCGTGGCGCATGCGCATCCGGACCTCGCGCTGCACTTCAGCGACGGTCGCCTCGACGACGGTGTAACCGGCACGCACGGCGCATTGCATCGGCATCGCTGGGTGGATTATCCGACGTGGATCCCGCGGATGCGCGCGGTGCTGCACCACGGCGGTGCCGGCGTGCTGTGGGAATCCCTGCGCGCCGGCGTGCCGGCGCTGGTGCTGCCGCGCGACTACGACCAGTTC
>JBQCJG010000368.1:0-21140 GCA_051952955.1 Lysobacteraceae bacterium
CCGAGCTCGGCCAGGTACTCCCGCTTGGGGCAGATCGCTTGCGCCAGGCACATGCCCACCGAAATAGCCGCAGGCTTCTCGAAAGTGACGTATATGCCCGCGACCATGCGGCTGTACACATCGATCGCTAACGTCACCCAGGGGCGTCCAATCGGCTGGCGATGCACCTCATCCACAAGGATGACGTCCGCCTCGGTGTGATCGATCTGGACCACTGCAAGCGGCTGGTTTGCACCCGGGAAGGCACCGTGGATCGCCTCGTAGCGATTACGCGCCACGTCCCGAAACCCGCGGCGGCGTAGGGCGTAAGCAGGTTCCAGTGCAGCGATGCGGTTTCGGATCGTGTTTCCGCTGGGCGCATCGATCTTGGCCAAGCGGCAACGCCGGATCACTTCATCCACAACGTCTTGCTTGTTGTGGCGCTGCTTGCTCAGATACACATCTTCGATGGCCGAGGCGATCACTTTTTCCTGCTCATCGCGGAGCAACAGCGTGCCGCTCTTGCGGCCGCGCTTTTCCGGGACCAGCGCCGATACGTGTCCTGCGACCTGATACAGCTTCAACCACTTATACAGGGTCGAGGCATGGATACGCTCCTTCTCTGCGAGCTTCTCGGCCATTGCGCGTGTGCGCAGGGGATCTTCGAGCAATGGCTTGATCGCGGCGAAACGCCGCTGCGCTTCGGCCCACTCCTCCTTGCTGTAGTGCGCCAGGTCGCGCTCGATGTCAGCTCGAGATTGCGTCGCTGCTTCCGGTGCGATCGGCGTAATCGACTCCACCCGCAGACGTTGGCTCTCGTGGCTTTCCAGATCCACTGCAAGCACGCTGTCCACAGACAGCAAATGGGTGATGCGAAAGCGCCGATCGCCATATCCGACCAACTGGCCAGGTTCGGCGCGAAAGAACGCCTTGGAAATTCCGCTCATGCGCTGCTTCCCGACAGCCAAATAGGCGCGCTCATGGTGAGCGGCACATGCAGATCAGCACCGAGCCGGCCGGTGGCAATGAGCTTCCACAGCATGGGCAGCGCGGCCATCCGCGACTCTTCGGCCCAATAAGCCGCTGCTAGGAGCGCCTGCGGCGTGGTCTTGCCAAGTGCCCGCAGCGTGTACAGCAGCTGCTGCACACAGAGATCCTGCTCGGGCAGTGCGCGATAGCGGCGCAGGAACCTGGCGTTATCCAGTAGCGGCGTTCGGATGTTTCGTTCCGTCACAAGCTTGAAGCGCCAGCCATGGTCCCGGCAGTACCGGACAGCAGCTTTGAAGCGGGGGCGGTATATCGACCAGTTCAAGCGCAGTTCTTCAGAGGGCTTCACCTCGTACACCACGGTGGCCACACCGGACTCCCCCCTGAAATCGGCCCGCACGTCCGGCGTGTAGCGGCGCGTCGCTCCTTGATGCTGGTAGTGGAGCGAAAAAGGCTGGACCTGAATGGCTTGGACGCGGGGGTCGAAGTCGAGCGCTAGCAGCCAGTCACGCTCCAGCGAAGACTCGAAAGCGGCGGTGCCTCCGTCGCCCAACGTCACGCGTCCGGTCAGGCTTCGTCGGCTTGTCCGGAGCTCGCGTACGGGGGTGTCAGAACTCAGTCGCGCCATTAGGCAGCATCCCAGAGGCAGTCGCTTCTATTGCAGTGGCTCGGTCGTGCCATTTGTTGGAATCATCCGCGCCAGAGCATCGATTTGCAATACATTGAGTCGCTGAATTAGCTGGAAGTCACAGCGGCGCCGAGCCGCGGCCGGGCGAAATCTCGCTCGCGCACAACGGCGTGCTGTTCCTCGACGAACTGCCGGAGTGGGACCGTCGCGCGCTGGAAGTGCTGCGCGAACCGCTGGAATCCGGCGTCGTCACCATCTCGCGCGCCGCGCGGCAGAGCGAATTCCCCGCGCGCTTCCAGCTCGTCGCGGCGATGAACCCCTGCCCCTGCGGCTGGGCCGGCGATCCCTCCGGCCGCTGCCGCTGCCATCCCGACGCGATCGCGCGCTACCGCGGCCGCATCTCGGGACCGCTGCTCGAACGCATCGACCTGCACCTGGAAGTGCCACGGCTGCCGCCATCCGAACTGCGGCCCGATGCGCCACCGGGAGAATCGAGCGACGTGGTCCGTGCGCGCGTCGTGCGTGCCCGCGAGGTACAGCGACAGCGCGCCGGCCGCTGCAACGCGCACCTCGATCAATCGGAAACGAATGCGGTCTGCCGGCTCGCGTCCGACGACCAGGCGATGCTCGAGAACGCCATCGACCTGCTGCAACTCTCCGCGCGCTCGATGCACCGCATCCTGCGCGTCGCCCGCACCATCGCCGACCTCGCCGGCAGCGCCGACATCCTCGGCCCGCACGTGGCGGAGGCGATCGGGTATCGGCGGGGGGGAGCGGGCTTCGCCCAGCCGCGCAGCCTGAACGCCCACGGCCTTCCGGGCCGGAATCGAGACTCCACGCGCAATCCTTCGTGCCCGCCATTGCGGCGCCGTCCCGCGGCGGCATAGGTTCGCCGACGCAGCATGCCGAACAGGATGTCACCGCCCGCGGAGCGCGTTCCGCGCCATCACCGGAAAGGAGAACACCGATGACTGCATCAAGGCTTGGCTTCATCTCGACCATCATGGCGCTGCTCGCCGCACAGCCGCTGTCGGCCGTTCCGGCGCATGCGGCGACGCCCGCAGGCTGCACGACCTCGATCCAGTGGGTGCAGGAAGGCAACAACTATTACTACGGCCGCGGCAACGTGCAGTGCACGCGCGGCCGCTACACGGTCAAGCTGCAGTGCCGCAACCAGCAGACCGGGGTCGGCTACGTGGTGTATGGCGGCACCGCGGTCAATGCGCCCGCCACGGCTTCGACCACGTGCTACACCGGGAACACGGTGGACGGCGTGTTCGCGGTGGAGGATCCCCGCCCCGTGGGGGTGCTCAGCGGCTGCACGCCGTGGGCGGAATGGATCAGCTCGGGCAGCAACTACTACTACGGGCAGGGCCGGGTCCAATGCGACAGCGGGCGCTACAAGGTGTACATCCAGTGCCGCAACCTGCAGACCGGCCAGGGTTACGTCGTCAGCGGCGCCACCGCGGTCGACGCGCCCGCCACGGCCTCGACCACGTGCTATCTCGGCAACCGGGCGGAGTCGGTGTTCGCGGTCGCCGATCCGCGGCCGTCGGGCATCAGCGGCTGCGCGACGTGGCGGGAGTGGATCAACCAGAGCGGCAACTACTACTTCGGCCGCGGCAGCGCCCAGTGCGCGAGCGGCCGCTACAAGGCCAGGCTGAGCTGCCGGAACCTGCAGAGCGGCGCCACCTACACCACCGACAGCGCCGTCATCGATGCGCCCTACACCGCCACCACGACGTGCTATGTCGGCAACGTCGTCGATGCCGTGGAGGCGATCGCGCAGTAGTGATCCCTCGCGACCCGGAGACCGGACGGCGCCCCGGTGCGTCGGCGGCGCCCGCGCCGTGTCCGATCCGCGCTTCGGACGCCAGGCCATGACCATCGGCACCGGGCAATGCCTCTGCGGCGCGGTGCGCTTCGCCGCGACCTGGCCCAGCCTGTGGGTGGCGCACTGCCATTGCACGCTGTGCCGGCGCGCGCACGGCGCGGCCTATGTCACCTGGTTCGGGATGGCCGAGGATCGCGCATCGATCGAGGATGCGTCCGGCGCGCTGCGGTGGTTCGCGTCGTCGCCGGGCGCCGAGCGCGGGTTCTGCACGCGCTGCGGCAGTTCGCTGTTCTTCCGCTCGACGCGCTGGCCGGGCGAGCTGCACATCGCGCTGGGCAATCTCGACGGCGAGATCGACTGGGCGCCGATGGTCCACGTGTTCTGGGACACCCACGTCGCGTGGGCCGGGATCGATCCCGGCGACGGCCTGCCGCGCAAGCCGGCGCCGGAATCGCGGTGACGTCATCGCCGGCGCAGTCCGCCGGCGATGCGTCGACTCAACGGCACTGGCCGTCGGTACCGCTGAGGCAGTTCTTCGGACGCTGCAGCTCGGACTGCGCGCTGTCGCGCAGCTTCTGGCGCTGGGCGGCGGTCATGCACACCGACTGCATGCGGTTGGAACCGACGCTGCGCGTGTATTCGCAGACCATGCGCTCGTCCTGCGCCTTGGCGACGGTCGCGTCGATCCACTGCAGTTCGTTGAACAGCTCGGTGCGCTGGTCGGCCGGCATGTCGTCGATGGTCTGGCGGTCGCCGATCATCTGCAGCACGCGATCCTGGTGCGCGATCATTTCTTCGCGGTCGCGCTTCTCCATGTCCTTGAAGGGACCCTTGCCGGCGGCGACCTGCGCGCGCAGCGCGGTCTGCTGCTTGACGATGTCGCGGATCGTGAGCGTCTGCGGATCGACGGAGGCCCAGGCGACGGCGCTGGCCGAGATCAGGGCAAGGGAGAGGACGAGGACTCGGATGTGACGCGATTTCATCGACGGGATTCCTGAACGGGGCGAGGGAAGGAACGGCGGAGCGGGCGCGTCGTCCTGCGCGCAGCCACCGCGGTGCGGACACATTCGCGTCGTCATGACGGCGGACGCACAGGTGTACACCGCGGCCGCTTTTTTTTCCACCCTCGCCATGCCTGCATGCAAACGCCACGGGCATGACCAAAGTCATGGTCGGGATTCGTCACGTCGCCTCGTCCATTGCGATCGCCGATCGCGTTCAGGGTGCGCTGCCGAGGCCGCCGGGCTTTTCGTCGCCGGTGCAGGCGACTGCCGATGCGCCGCACTTGCCGGACCGGTTCAGCGTGTCCTGCGCGCGGCTGCGCACGCGCTCCCATTCGCGCGCGCTGAGGCAGACCGAGCGGGCCATGTGCGACCCGACGGTCTTCGTGTATTCGCAGACCATGCGCTCGTCCTCGGCCCTGGCGACGACCGACTTGATCCACTCCAGGTTGTTGAAGACCACGACCCGCTGTTCCGGGCGGAGGGCGTCCAGCGTGTCGACACCCTGCAGCAGGCCGAGCACTTCGTCCTGCTTGACCATGAGGTCCGCGCGCTGGCGTTCGGACAGGTCCTTGAACGGCCCGCGGGCGGAGGCGACCTCGGTGCGCAGCTGGGTCTGCTGGGTGACGATGTCCCGGATCGTCAGCGCCTGCGGATCGACCGAGGCGACGGCGACGGAACCGGACATGGCGAACAGCACGGCGAACGTACCGGACAACACGGCAGGAAACAGGGCATGACGCTTCACGGGAACCTCCTTCCGGACGGGATGGATGCAGGCGCCGCGCGCGGCGCGGAGTGCGGTCCATGCCGCGCGGATTCGGCCGACGGGCCGAATCCGCGCTCTATCCCCTTCGCGGCAGGCGCGAGCACGCCCACAATCGATTTCATGCCGCGGCGGCCGGGCGATCCTCGAACTGCTCTTCCTCGGTCGAGCCCTTCAGCGCGACGGTCGAGGACTTCCCGCCCTGGATCGTCTGGGTGACGCTGTCGAAGTAGCCGGTGCCCACTTCGCGCTGGTGCTTGACCGCGGTAAAGCCGCGATCGGCGGCGGCGAACTCGGCTTCCTGCAGTTCGACGAACGCGCTCATCTGGCGGCGCGCGTAGCCGTGCGCAAGGTTGAACATCGAGTAGTTCAGCGCGTGGAAACCGGCCAGCGTGATGAACTGGAACTTGTAGCCGTAGCTGGCGATTTCCTTCTGGAACTTCGCGATGGTGGCGTCGTCGAGGTTCTTCTTCCAGTTGAAGCTGGGCGAGCAGTTGTAGGCCAGCAGCTTGCCCGGGTACTTCGCGTGGATGGCTTCGGCGAACTTGCGCGCGAACTCGAGGTCCGGCTTGCCGGTCTCGCACCACACCAGGTCGGCATAAGGCGCATAGGCGAGCCCGCGGCTGATCGCCTGATCGAGGCCGTTCCTGGTCTTGTAGAAGCCTTCGACGGTACGCTCGCCGGTGCAGAACGGCTTGTCGTTGTCGTCGACGTCGCTGGTCAGCAGGTCGGCGGCCTCGGCATCGGTGCGCGCGACGATCAGCGTCGGCACGCCCATGACGTCGGCAGCGAGGCGCGCGGCGACCAGCTTCTCGACCGCTTCGCGCGTCGGCACCAGCACCTTGCCGCCCATGTGGCCGCCCGGCGTCACGCTGGCCAGCTGGTCCTCGACGTGCCCGCCCGCGGCGCCGGCCTCGATCATCGCCTTCATCAGCTCGAACGCATTGAGCACGCCGCCGAAGCCGGCTTCGGCATCGGCCACGATCGGCTGCAGGAAGTCGACGTCGCCGGTGCCTTCGGCGCACTGGATCTGGTCCGCGCGCAGCAGCGTGTTGTTGATGCGCTTGACCACTTGAGGCACCGAGTTCGCGGGATACAGCGACTGGTCGGGATACATCTCGCCGGCGATGTTGGCGTCGGCCGCGACCTGCCAGCCGCTGAGGTAGATCGCCTTGAGGCCGGCCTTCACCTGCTGCATCGCCTGGTTGCCGGTCATCGCGCCGAGCGCGTTGACGAAGTCCTCGGTCTGCAGCGACTTCCACAGCTTCTCGGCGCCGAGGCGCGCGATCGAATGGTCGACCGGGATCGTGCCGCGCAGGCGGACCACGTCCTCGGCGCTGTAGGTGCGCTCGATGCCGGCCCAGCGCGGGTTGTTGGTCCAGTCCAGCTTCAGTTGTTCGGCGGTCGGCAGCGTGGTCTTCATGGGTGTGGTCCTGCGTGGGAGGTGGATGTGGCGGGTTCTGTTCTTGCAGGAGCGCCGGCCTTCAACAGTCGAAGACTGGTCAAGGCGCGACATGAACCGCGGAAAGCGGTCGCGCCTTCCGGCGCTCCTACAAAGGCACGGGTCAATCGATGCGTTCGTACGCCGGCAGCGTGAGGAAATCGGCGAGCGCGTCGCGGTGGGTGAGGTCGGACAGCAGCGCGATCGCCTCGTCGACGCGCTCCGCGCCGACGACCGAAGCGTCGCCCCTGAGCTTCGACGGCAGGCCGATCAGCGCACGCTCCAGGAGCGCGAAATCGACCGGCGTGCCGTCGTCGAGAAGCAGCGAATCGCGGCCGTCGTCCGCGAAGTGGAGCCACTGCCACAGCTGTGCGCGCGAGATCTCGGCGGTCGCGGCGTCTTCCATCATCCCGTGGATCGGCACGCAGCCGTTGCCGGCCAGCCACGCCGCGAGATAGCGCACGCAGACTTCGACGTTGCCGAAGAAGCCGGCGACGGTGATCGTGCCCAGCGACGGACGCAGCAGGTCCTCGGCGGTCACGCGCACGTCCTCGCGCGCGACGTGCTGCTGGTGCGGGCCGGGCATGTGCGCATCGAAGATGCGGCGCGCGGTCTCGACCAGCCCCGGGTGCGCCACCCACGTGCCGTCGTGGCCCGCGGTCGCCTCGCGCAGCTTGTCGGCCTCGACGCGCGCGAACGCGGCGGCGTTGGCTTCCGGGTCGCGAGGGTTGGGGATCTGCGCGGCCATGCCGCCCATCGCGTGCGCGCCGCGCCTGTGGCAGGTCCGGATCAGCAGTTCCGAATACGCCTTCAGGAACGGCTGCGTCATCGTCACCTGGCCGCGCTCGGGCAGCACGCGGTCGCGATGCCGGCGCAGCGTCTTGATGTAGCTGAAGATGTAGTCCCAGCGGCCGCAGTTCAGGCCGACGATGCGGCTGCGCAGCGCATGCAGGATCTCGTCCATCTCGAACGCGGCCGGCAGCGTCTCGATCAGCACCGTCGCCTTCATCGCGCCCTGCGGCAGGTTCAGCCGCACCTCGATCTCGTCCAGCACGTCGTTCCACAGCGCGGCTTCCTCCATGCACTGCAGCTTCGGCAGGTAGAAGTACGGACCGCGCTCCTCGGCGGTCAGCAGCCCGGCGTTGTGGTGGGCGAACAGCGCCAGGTCGAACAGCGCGCCGCTCATGCGCTGGCCGTCGACGAGGACGTGCTTCTCGTCCAGGTGCCAGCCGCGCGGGCGCACCAGCAGCACGGCCTGTTCGGCGAAGGGCCTGAGCCGGTACTGCTTGCCCGGCTTGCCGCCGATCGCCGGCGCCTCGTGGCGCAGCGTGCCCGCGACCGCGTCGCGCAGCGCGCGCTGGCCTTCGATCAGGTTGGCCCACGTCGGCGAGGTCGAGTCCTCGAAGTCGGCCATGTAGCAGTTGGCGCCGGAGTTCAGCGCGTTGATCACCATCTTCGGGTCGACCGGGCCGGTGATCTCCACGCGGCGGTCCAGCAACGCGACCGGGATCGGCGCCACGCGCCAGTTGCCGTCGCGGATCGCCCGGGTGTCCTCGCGGAAGGCCGGCAGCGCGCCGGCGTCGAACGCGGCCTGCTTCGCCTGCCGGGCGGCCAGCCGGGCCTGGCGCTGCGGCTCGAAGCGGCGGTGCAGGTGCGCCAGCAGCGCCAGCGCGTCCGGGGTCAGCAGGGCGTCCTGACCTTCGGCGCGGCCGAGAAGGGTAATGCCGGACGGGCTGGAGGAGGTGCCGGCTTGCGGCCTGAGGACGGCGGACATCGGGGACTCCGGTACGACGTGGGGAACCCAACCATCCGCCCGGGTACTGTATTTGGCAATACAGTTTTGCCAATGCAGATCATAAGATTGACTTATATAAAGGCTTCGACCAAGGTCGAAACGCGTGCAACCCGTTGATTATGCATCGCAACATCGACCTCTAAGCCGCTCGCTTCGTCCGCCACAGGACCGCCCGATGACCGACGACGCCTCGCCCAGCCCCCGCTTCGCCTACAAGGCGGACCGCCTCAAGCCCCTCCGCGCCTTCTGCCAGGTGGCCCGGCTGGGGTCGGTCTCGCGCGCGGCCGAGGCCCTGTACCTCAGCCAGCCGGCGATCACCCTGCAGCTGCAGGCGCTGGAGCGCGAGCTGGGCGTGAAGCTGTTCGAGCGGGTCGCGCGCCGGCTGGCGCTCACCCGCGAGGGCGACGCCCTGTACGCGCTGGCGCGGCCGCTGGTGGAAGGCATCGACCGTCTGCCCGCCGAGTTCCGCGAGCAGATCAAGGGGCTCGACGCCGGCGAACTGCACGTGGCGGCCGGCAGCTCGACCATCCTCTACCTGCTGCCGAAGATCGTGGAGGCCTACCGCCGCGCGCACCCCGACGTGCGCCTGACCCTGCACAACGTCACCGGCGCCGGCGGCCTCGACCTGCTGCGCAACGACGGCGTGGACCTGGCCGTGGGCTCGATGCTCGACGTGCCGGCCGACCTGGACTACGCCCCGGTCTACCGCTTCGACCCGATGCTGATCATGCCGCGCGACCACCCGCTGGCGACCAAGCCCGACCTCAGGCTCGAAGACCTGTCGCCCTACGGCCTGATCCTGCCGCCGCAGCGACTGACGACGTACCGCCTCGTCGACCTGGTGTTCCAGCAGAACCGCGTGCCCTACACCGTCGCCCTCGAAGTCGGCGGCTGGGAAGTCATCAAGCAGTACGTCGCGATGGGCCTCGGCATCAGCATCGTCACCGCCATCTGCCTCACCGACGCCGACCGCGACCGCCTCGCCGCCCGCTCGCTGGCGAAATACTTCCCCGCCCGCAGCTACGGCGTGGTCGTGCGCAAGGGCAAATACCTGTCCCAGCAGGCCCGGGACTTCATCGAACTGATCCGCCCGCAGATGCTCGCCCCGCGGGGGTATGACGAGACGGGGCATTCGGAGAGGTGATCACCTGTCGAACCTGACAGGTGAGAGGCAACCGTGCACACAAGGACGCGCTGGACAAATGGCTCGATGGCTGGATGAACGCCCGCGACCTGTGAGCCGAGGCATGGGGCTGAAAACGAGTCACGAACGGGTTCAGCCGCCCTTTCCCACCGCAAGCGGTTTTGAAGCCACGATCTCCCCGCGCGCATCGTAGGTCCGCGCGGTGTCGAGCACGCCGTCGCCATCCGAGTCGAATTCCCCCGACACCGGCACGCCGTTGCGGTACTGGATGGTGCGGGTGATGTGCGCATCCTTGTCGAAGTTCTCTTCCTTCGCGATCACGCCGTCGGCGTAGACTTCGCGCATATCGACGACGCCGTCGCCGTCGCGATCCGTGGTCGTTTCCGCCGGTTCGTTGTCCGCATAGCGCACGTGGCCTTCGAAGCGGCCGTCGAAATCCCGGTCGAACTCGGCATGGTCGGGAAGATGGTCCGGCGCGTAGTACACGATGCGATCGACCTTGCCGTCGTCGTTGTGGTCGTATTCGACCCGGTCGATGCGGTCGCCGGCCAGGATCACGCGCTCGGCGGCGTTGCCGTCGCCATCGAAATCGCGCACGGGGCCTTGCGCGGGATGGTTGTAGATCGCCCAGACGATCGCGCCGCTGCAGACGGCACCGAGCAGGAATGCGGCGACGACCGCGAAGCCGGAGCCGCCGCGGCCGGCGGGCCCCGGCGCGGCCACCGCCGCTTCGGTGACGTCGTCCGTGTCGTCGTCCTCGGGTCGCGACCGCTCCCAGTCGAGGACGATCGCGCGCGCCGCGTCGGCCTGCGCGTCCGCCACCGCCAGCGAGACCGGCGTGTCGGCGGGCAGCTCGCCGATGCCGCCGCGCAGGAATTCGCCCTGCACGTGCGCCTCGATGCCCGCCTGCGCGAGCAGGTCGCGCAGCACGTAGAGATCGGCGACGTTCGTCGACTGGTACACGATCCGCATGGCGCGTCCTCCCTTTCGGCCCGATTGTATCGTCGCGGGCCACGGTGCCGATGCGGGCCATCGGCGCAGCGGCGTCGCCCTGCGGCATCGCGTTCGCGCACGCCGGAACGTTTGCGATAGCGCGCGGCGATCGATCGCGCGACGGCAGCGGATTTCCGTCATCGGCAGCGCATCGCGGTCTCGTGCGGCCTTCGATCCCCATCACGGATTCGTCCGGGAAAATGCGGCGTTTCCATGCTGTCGGATCACACAGGATGACGCCGTGCGGGACCGTGGATACGGTCGGACGGCCGCGGGATGAGGCGCTTCGGAGACGGGAGCCCGAAGCGCTTCGCCCGCGGCATCTTCATTCCGATCGACGGAAGGAACGTTCGACGAAGACGAGGATCGCCCGGACGCTTGCCGTATCCTCCCGGGACCACGCAGCGTCCCGTCTCTCCTTGACCTCCGATCTCTTCGCCGCCGCCGATCGCTTCGTAGCGCTGCCGATGCCCGACGCGGACGTGCGGCTGTGGCGCGGCTTTCCATTGCACGAAGCGCCGGACGCATTGCTCGACGCGCTGATCGCGGAAACGCCGTGGCGGTCGGAGACGATCACGCTGTGGGGCCGCGACTACGTGCAGCCGCGGCTGATCGCCTGGCATGGCGATCCGGGAAGTGCCTACACCTATTCCGGCACGACGATGGCGCCGCTGCCGTGGACGCCGCGGCTGGCGGCGCTGCGCGCCTGCGTCGAGCGCGCCTGCGCCGCGTCGTTCAACAGCGTGCTGCTGAACTTCTACCGCGACGGCGCCGACGGCATGGGCCTGCACAGCGACGACGAGCCCGAACTCGGGCCGCGGCCGGTGATCGCGTCGCTCAGCCTCGGCGAGACGCGGGTGCTGTCGTTCCGGCATCGCGACCGTCGCGATGTGCCGACGGTGCGCGTGCCGCTGGTCTCGGGCGATCTGCTGCTGATGCAGGGCGACACCCAGCACCGCTGGAAGCACGGCATCGCGAAGTCGAAGCGGCCGCTGGGACCGCGCGTCAACCTCACCTTCCGCACGATCCGCTAGGCGCGCTCAGAACCAGTCGGGCTGCATGTCGAACGCGGTCGCGTTGGCGTCGCGCACGAGGCGCGCGGCGTGTTCGACCAGCGGCAGCTCGGTGGCGAAGAAGAAACGGCAGGCCTGCAGCTTGCCGGCATAGAACGCGCGATCGTCGCCCGTCGCCAAGGGCAATGCGCGCGACGCCACCGTGGCCTGGCGCAGCCACTGCCAGCCGATGACGACGTGGCCGAGCGCGGTCATGTACGCCGTCGCGTTCGCCAGCGCGAGGCGCACCTCGCCCGCGGCCATGCGCGCACCGGCGGCACGGGTGGCGTCGATGACCAGTTTCGCGGCCTGCGCGAGCTGGTCGGCGTGCGGGCGCAGGCCGTCGTCGTGGCCGGCTTCGATGCAGGACTGCGCGATCTCCGCCATCAACAGCTTCAGCGCGGCGCCGTCGTCCATCATCGCCTTGCGTCCGAGCAGGTCCAGCGCCTGGATGCCGTTGGTGCCTTCGTGGATCGGGTTGATGCGGTTGTCGCGGTAGTTCTGCTCGACCGGGTATTCGCGGGTGAAGCCGTAGCCGCCGAGCACCTGGATCGCGAGTTCGTTCGCCTTCAGCGCGTGATCGGAACCCCAGGCCTTCACGATCGGGGTCAGCAGTTCCAGCAGTCGATGACTGTCGCGGCGCACGTCGGGATCGGGATCGTGCGCACGATCGACCCGCATCGAGGCGTGGTAGCCCAGCAGCGCCGCGCCTTCGACGTACACCTTCTGCTGCAGCAGCATGCGACGCACGTCGGCATGCTCGATGATCGCGATCGGCGGCGAGGACGGATCCTTCTGGTCGGGATGTCGCCCCTGGCGGCGCTCCTTCGCGTAGCCGAGCGCGTGCAGGTAGCCCGCGAGGCCCTGCAGCACCGCGCCCATGCCGACGCCGATGCGCTCCTCGTTCATCATGTGGAACATGGCGGCGAGGCCACGATGGGGCTCGCCGACGAGTTCGGCGTGGCAGTCGCCGGCCTCGCCGAACTTCAGGAACGTGTTGACGCTGCCGCGCTGGCCCATCTTGTGGTTGAGCCCGGCCAGGCGCACGTCGTTGCGCTCGCCGCGGCTGCCGTCGGCGTTCACGCGCCAGCGCGGCACCACGAACAGGCTGATGCCGCGCACGCCCGGCGGCGCGCCGACGATCTTCGCCAGCACCAGGTGCACGATGTTCTCGCCCAGCTCGTGATCGCCGGCGGAGATCCACATCTTCGCGCCGGAGAGGCGATACGTGCCGTCGGGCTGTGGCGTCGCGACGGTGCGGATATCGGCGAGCGAGGAGCCGGCGTGCGGCTCGGACAGGCACATCGTGCCGAACCAGCGGCCTTCGACGATCGGCCGCATGTAGCGGCGCTTCTGGTCGTCGCTGCCGTGCGCGGCGAGCAGGTTGGCGGCGCCGCGCGCCAGCGCCGGGTAGGCGATCGTGCCGGGATTCGCGGCCGAGAACATCGCGTCGCAGGCCTGCGCGACCACGAACGGCAGCTGCATGCCGCCGTCGGCGTGGTCGGCGAGCGCGGCGCAGAAGCCGGCGTCGTTGTAGGCCTGCACCGCCTCGCCGATCTCCGGGATCAGTTCGACCCGGCCGTCGACCATCGCCGGCTCGTGCAGGTCGGACTTGCGGTTGTGCGGAAGGAACTTCTCGAGCGCGATCTGGTGCGCGAGATCGAGCGCCGCGGCGAAGGTCTCGCGGCCATGCTCGGCGAAACGCGGATACGCGCAGAGGCGCTCGACGTCGAGCACCTCGTACAGCATGAAGTCGAGGTCGCGGCGGTCGCAGATCGGACTGGCGGGCATGCGGGACTCCGGCGCGGAATCCGTCCGCGGTGCGGGACCGGCCGGCGCCGGTGCGCGCCTATCGTAGCCGACGCTTCAGCGCCTCGATCAGCTCCGACACCTCCGCCGGCGCCAGCTTCGCGAACCGTTCGGGCAGCAGGCTGCGGCGCGAGGATTCCTGCACCGCCAGCAGTTCCATCAGCTGGATCGTGTCGACGTGCTGCGGCGGGATGAAGTCGCCGATCGCCTGTCGCACGTGCACGAGGCCCAGCGCGGCATCGCCGTCGTTGCGGGCATTGTCGAGCGCGAGCAGCGCGATCGCCTCGAGGTCGGCGTTGGAATAGCCGTCGAGGCCGTCGAGCGCCTCGGTCAGCGCGGCGGTGTCGGCGTCCGACAGCGCGGCGCCGTTGCGCTTCAGGATCGCGCCGACGATGCGCAGGCGGTCCGCGGCGGTGTCGGCGTAGAAGAACGGGATCTTGCGGTCGAGCCGCCCCGGGCGCTTGATGTCGACGTCGAGCTTGTCGGGGCGGTTGGTCATCAGGATCGTCAGCACGTGGCCGCGATTCTCCGGATCGGACATGAAGTCCTTCAGCCGCGCGATGACCCGCGACGACGTGCCGCCGTCGGTCTCGCCGCCCTCGCCGTTGCCGAAGCTGCGGTCGCCTTCGTCGATGACCAGCGCGATCGGGCTCATCGCGCGGATGATCTTCAGCACGCGCTCGAGGTTCGATTCGGTGGAGCCGACCCACTTCGAGCGGAAGTTCTTCAGCACCACGCCGGGCAGGCCGGCTTCCTTCAGGAACGCCTTGATGACGAAGGTCTTGCCCACGCCCATCGGGCCGACCGCCAGCAGGCCCATCGGCGCGAGCCGCGCGTCGCCGCTGCGGACCAGCGCGGCGATCTTCATCAGCTCGGCCTTGATCTGGTCGTAGCCGCCGACCGCGTCGAGGCCGTACGCCGGATCGAGGAATTCGATGAGGTCGCCGCAGGAGCGCTGGATGATCTCCCGCTTGCGCTGGCCGATGATCGCGAGCATCGCCGCAAGCGGGTCCTCGCCGGTGGCCGGCGCGGCGTGGCCGAGGATGAGGAACGCGATCTCCTCGCGGCTCTTGCCGGCGGTGACGGCGGCGTAGGCGTCCGCGCGCTTCGCGGCGTCGGGCGCATCGCCCAGCAACTGCAGCGCGAACGCCTTGCGCTCGGCCTCGGGCAGGCCGGCGTCGGGACGCTCGGCGACGATGCCGTCGATCTCCAGCAGGCGCAGGCCTGCGGTGTGCTTGGCGACCAGCACGCGGCGGTCGTCGGGCATGTGCGGCGCGGACTGCGCGACGAGCTGCGCGCGCGCGGCCTCGTCGGGCAGCGGGATCTCGATCGCGGCGATGCGCGGGTTGGTGTTGAGCGAGGGATGCAGCTCCGCCAGCGACGCGCACAGCAGCACGACGATGTGGTTGCGCTGCAGCAGCAGCCCGCCCAGCGACCAGTCGTGGAAGATCTCCAGCAGGCCGCGCTCGTCGGTGCTGAGGAACGTGGTGTCGGCGTTCGGCACGAGGTCGCCGGCATGCGGCAGCACCAGCGCGATGCCGTCGCCGGTGCGCAGGCGCAGTTCGAGCGCGGCCATGTCCGAGAGCAGCGACTCGCCGTGCTCGATCGGCTTCGTGCCCTCGCCGCGGCGCTTGAGCCCGGCGTGGCGCAGCGCGAGTTCGTAGCGCTGCGGCTTGGCGGCCAGCACCACATCCTGCAGGTAGTCGGCGAACGGCAGCAGCCGGCCGTCGTGCGGCACGCCGTCGTGGACGTTGCCGTGCAGCAGGAACAGCCCGGCCTCGCCGGCGAGATAGCGCCGCTTGAGTTCGTCGGCCCAGGCGGGGAGCGCGACCGTCTGCGTCGAGGTGCCGTTGAGCGTGGTCATGGGTGCGATGTCCTGCCGACGTGGCGCTGCGTGCCTGTGGATCGACGTACGACGACGTCATCCCGAACACGGGCGAAGCCCGGGGAGGGATCTGCTGTTCGCAATGAGCAGGAACAGCAGGTCCCTCGCCATGCTCGGGATGACACGTGAGGGATCAGACCATCCGAAACATCAGATCGTCCGGTCGCCCGCGGCCTGGCCGGCGCGTTCCTTCTTCATCGCATCGAGCTTGGCGCGGGCGACGGCCTTGCTGCTGCCGGCCTTCAGCGCTTCGAGGCGGTTGTCGAGGTCGTTCTCGCGCAGTTCGTCGCCGAGCTTGGCCTTGGCGATGGTGTCCTTGATGCCGGTGCGGACGTTCTCCAGCGCGCGCAGTTCGGCGTCGACCGACAGCCCTTCGAGCTGGTCGTTGATGCGGGTGCGCGCCTGCGCGCTCTGCATCTTGGCCAGCATGCGGTCCTTCTCGGCCTTGAGCTTGCCGATCTCGCCCTTGACGTCGGTCAGCGCGGTCTTCGCGGTGTCGACGTCCTTCTCGGCGGCCTGCAGTTCGGTCTGCAGCGAGGCGATGTCGGCCTCGACGGCGTCCTTGCGCTCGATCAGTTCGACCGCGAGGTCGTCCTGGTTCGTGGCCATCGCCTGGTCGAGCATCGCGGCCAGTTCCTTCTGCTGCGCCTGCGCCTTCTGCAGGCGATCGGCGGCGTCCTCGCGCAGGCGGATCAGGCCGGCGGTGGCGTTCTTGAGCTTGTTGTACTTCTCGACCATCGTGTTGATCGCGGTCTCGTACGCGATCTCCGGATGCTGCTGCTCCAGCCCCGTGACGAAGAGCGAGAGGAAGCCGCGCACGAGGTTGGCGAGTCGGCTGAAGAGGTTCATGCGGGGTCTCCTGTGGAAGTCATGCGGTCAGCGCGGGTCGCCGGCGGCTTGCCCGGCCTTCGCTTGGGCCTGCTGCGCCGCGGACACGGCGTGGTGCTTGAAGTAATGGCTGTCGAGATCGTTCTGCGACAGTTCCATCTCGATGTCCTCCTCCAGCTGCAGCCGCGACAGCGACTCGCCGAGTTTGGAACCGAGGACGCTGGAATACGGGCTGGCGACGACCATCTGGTAGATCTCCTCCACCTGGTCGGGCAGCGACACCAGCGCGGCGTCGATCGACATGCGGCGCGCGACCAGGCGGTCGTGGCGCAACTTGATCGCGGCGTAGTCGTCGCGGGCCATCTTCAGCAGGCGATGGCGCGGATCGTCTTCCTGCACTTCGGCGAGCGAGCGCTCGGCCTCGCGCAGGCGGCGGTCGAGCGTGGCTTCCTCGCCGCTGCGCAGGCGTTCCTGGATCGTCACCTGCGCCAGCCACAGCGCGAGGTAGTCGACCGACGCCTTGTCGACGCGTTCGGCGTCGTCGTACGACAGCTGGCTGGAGGCTTCGCCGGCGATGCGGTACAGCACTTCCGAGCGCTCGACGATGACGCGGTATTTCTGCCACATCGGCATGCTCATCACCCGCTGCATGCCGCCGTAGACCTGGAACAGCTCCTGCTGCAGCTGGCCGCGACGCTGGTCGACCGCGCCGCGGCGCGACTGGCGGTCGATGCGGCTGCGGAACGACGGCAGGTCCGGCACCACCAGCGCCGCCAGCACCTGCGCCGCGCCCAGCACGACCAGCGCGCCGAGCGCACCGGCGGCACCGGCGGGGATCGAGGCCACGGCCGCGGCCAGCCCGCCGCCGAGCACAGCGGTGAGGTTGGTCTGGCTGGTCAGCCAGGCGCGCAGGTAGCTGACGGGCTTGGGCGACGCATTCATCGGCAGGCGCTCAGATCGTCACCCGCATGTTGCCCTTGCCTGCGGCCTGGTGCAGGCGGCTGAGGATCCGCTGCTCCAGCGCAGCGGCCTCGGGCATGCGCAGCCAGCCGCTGTCGCGCGGCTTGGGCGCGGCGATCTCGAAATCGTCGGCGATGCGCGCCGGCTGCGTCGACAGCACGACCACGCGGTCGCCCAGCAGCAGCGCCTCGGTGACGTCGTGGGTGACGAACACGATCAGGCACGGATGCTCCTGGTAGAGCTTCACCAGCAGCTTCTGCATCTCCTCGCGGGTCTGCGCGTCGAGCGCACCGAACGGCTCGTCCATCAGCAGGATGCGCGGCTTGAGCATCAGCGCGCGGGCCAGCGCGATGCGCTGGTTCTGGCCGCCGGACAGCTGGCTGGGATGCAGCGTCGCCTTGTCGGCCAGGCCCACGGATTCCAGCATGTGCCGCACCAGCCCGTCGCGCTCGGCCGCGGGCACGCGATCGCGCCACAACCCGAGACGGAACGGGAAGGCGACGTTGTCGTACACCGTGAGGTCGGGACGATTCGCGTAGCGCTGGAACACCATCACCGCGTCGTCGTGCGCGTCGGTGCAGGGCGTGCCGTCGATGTTCACGGTGCCGCTGGTGGGCATCACCAGGTTGTGCGGGCGGACGCCGCCCATCATGTACAGCAGCGTGCTCTTGCCGCAGCCGGACGGGCCCAGCAGCATGTTGATGCTGGGGCCGGCGAGACGCAGGTCGAGATCGTCGATGACCCGGTTCACGCCGCCTTCGGGGCGCGGGAATTCCTGGACGATCCGCTCCAGCGAGATCACGGCCGGTGCGGCGTCGGCGTGGCCGGTCATGCCTGGGTCTCCCACGGATACAGGTGGCGCTTGGCCGTGCGCATGGCCTGGTAGGTCACCAGCGCCAGCGCGATGATCACGAAGATGCCGGCGAACACCTGGTCCATCGCGCTGAAGCGGCGCGCGTTCTGGATCAGCTGGCCGAGGCCGACCTTGGCGTTCACGTATTCGGCGACGGTGATGTAGGTCCACATCACCGACACGCTGACGATGATCGCGTCGGCGATGCGCGGCATCGCGATCGGCACCACCGCGTGGCGGATGCATTCCCACGGCGTGGCGCCGAGGTCGCGGGCGCCGATCCAGTAGCTCTGCGGCACCGCCTGCACGGCGTCGCGCACCATCGGCACGAGGTAGACCACGGCGCCGAGGAACAGGAACGCGACCTTCATCGTTTCGCCGATGCCCAGCCACATCACCAGGATCGGCAGCAGCGCCACCACCGGCGCCGAGCGGAACGGATCGATCAGCGGCGACAGCACCGCGTTGAGCTTCGCCGAGGCGCCCATCAGGATGCCCAGCGGCACGCCCAGCAGCACCACCAGCACGCCGGCGGCGGCCACGCGGCCGACCGACCACAGCGTGGCGTCGAGCAGCAGGCTCTTGCCGTCGTGCCAGGCGAGGTAGGCGAACGCCTTGGCCACGGTCCACGGCGCAGGCAGCTTGTTCGGGCTGATCCAGCCGCTGGCGCTAAGCCCCGCCCACGCCAGCAGCACGACCACGACGCCGATGACGCCGAGCCGTTGCCGCTGCGTGCCCGGGAGCGACGCGTACGGGTTCCAGGCGTTGTTCATGCCGACGGGCGTCCGCGGGTCACTGGCGCGCGCCGAACACGGCGATGCGGGTGGAGCGGTTGGCTTCGCGGCAGGCGTCGAGGTTCAGGCCTTCGGCTTCCGGCGCGCCTTCGTTGCACAGCGGACGATCGGAGCCGTTGCCGACGATCTTGAAGCGCTCGCGCGGGAACTCCCACTGCTGCACCAGGTAGTCGACCACCGCCTGCGCGCGCGACAGCGACAGGCGGTTGTTCGCCGCCGCGTTGCCGGTGCTGTCGGTGTTGCCGCTGATCTCGAAATAGGCCGAGCCGTTGTTCTCGATGAACGGCACCATCTCGGTGTCGATCGTCTTCTCGGCGCGCTTGGTCAGCGCCGCCTGGCCGCTGCCGAAGTTCACCGTCACCGGCTTGGTCACTTCCGCCGGCGCGGCCTGCACCGCCTGCTCGCGCGCCTGCGCGGTGAAGGTCTCGGTCTTCTGCGCCTCGGCCTGCGCCTGCGTGCTGGCCTTGTACAGCGTCTCGATGAAGCGCGTGTCGAAGCTGTCGGACGGATTGATCACCGGCGACTTCGGGTTCGCCAGCGCGCCGGCGGCGCGGTAGATCTGGTCGAAGCGCTGGTAGACGCGGGCGTAGTGGTTGGTGCCGCCGGCCAGGCCGAGGATGCGCGCGTTGTCGCCGACGCCGGTCCACAGCAGGTTCGCGAACAGGCCCTTCACGAACGGCTTGCCCTCGTCCTTCGCGAGCAGGGTGAAGAACTCCTCGGTGGCGACCAGCGCGTCGACCGCGCCGTCGGGGTTGGCCCGCGCGGCGTCGACGCCCTTCATCCAGCCGTTGACGAACTTCTGCACCGCGGCCGCGCCCTGCGCGTCGTCGAGCACGCGCTTGTCGCAGACGATGACGTCGAAGATCAGGTTCGACGCGGTCTTCGTCGAATATACGACGTGGCCCTTGGTGGAACGCAGCGCGAGCGACAGGTCCGGGTCCCACAGCACCGCGGCATCCACGTTGCCCGACTCCAGCGCGGCGCGCACGCCGGCCAGCCCGTCCTCGGCGTTGATGAAGACGTACTCGATGCTCTGCTTCTTGCGCGCCGACAGCGAGGAATTGTCGATCGCGTCGATGGTCATGCCGTGCGACGGCGTGAACTGCAGCAGCGCGACCTTCTTGCCGGCGAGGTCCTCGACGGTGCGGATCGCCGGGTCCTTGGCGATGATCGCGTCGGCGCCGCGGGTGTTGTCGACGATCATGACGGCGCGGCCATCGTGGCCGCTGTTGCGCAGGTTCGGCTGCTCCTGCGCCCAGAAGTCGGAGGTGCGCCACACGCACTGCGCGGCGCCGGACTCGAACACCGTCGCGATCGCCGGGATGTCGTCCTGGATCACGAACTCGACGTTCAGGCCTTCCCTGTCGAACAGCGAGCCGGACTTCGTGGTCAGGCTGTTGCCGTTGGCGACCAGCGCCGGCGCGTAGCCGTGGAAGCTGACGATGCTGACCTTCAGCGGATGCCCGGACGAACCCAGCGGGCCGTCGCCCGAGCCGGTGTAGGCGCCGGCGGACGCGGTCTTGCCGCCGTCCTTGGACGCGGTCGCGGCGGTCGCGGTGTCGCCGCCACCGTCGGCCTGGCGGGTCTTGTAGAGGTTCCACAGCACCGAGCCGCTGCCGACGACGACGATGGCGCCGATCAGCAGTTTGGCGAACGGGGTGAGCTTGACGGCCATGGGAGGCTCCTTACGCGAGGGGAATGCGCCGCGCGCGACCGGTGCCGATCGCTGCGCATGCGGAAGAGGAAGAACGGAAAGCGCGGCGGCGCCGGGTCACTGCGCCGGGGCCCGGAACTGGGCGGCCAGGTCGGCGATCGCGGCGATCTGGGCGTCGAGGCGCTGGGTCTCGCGCTGCAGGGCCGCCTTGTTCGATTCGGATTCGGAATGCAGCCGGGCGACGTCCGCGGCGGCGGTGCCGATCGCGTCCTGCACCTGCGCCTCCAGCGCGGCGATCTGCCGGCGCAGGTCGGCGACGCGGGTGTCGCGGTCGGCTTCCAGCGCGGCGATGCGTTCGGCGTTGTGCTGCACCAGCGCCTCGGCGCCGCCCTGCAGGTGGCGCTGGTGGCCGCGCAGGGCGGCGACCTTGGCGTCGGCGTCGGCCAGCACCTGGTCCATCGACCAGGTTTCGTCGGCGACGTCCATCGCAGTGATCGCGGCGCGGCGGGTGGCCGGGTCCAGCGTGCGCAGGCCGTCGACCAGCTTCTGCAGGCGCTCGACCGGGAACGCGGCCTCGGCCAGCCCCTGACGGACGTAGATGTCGGCGAACGACAGCCCTTCCTCGATGCCCGGCGGCGCGGCGGATTGTCCGGCCGGCGGTGCGGCCGCCTGCCCGCTCGTGTTTGCGTCCGGCACGGGCGGCGGCGCCTTCGCGCCGGACGCCTTCGCGGACGCGG
>JBQCJG010000369.1:0-7226 GCA_051952955.1 Lysobacteraceae bacterium
CGCCCGGGGCCGGCTGCGCGGGCCGCCCCGCACGCGGCGAGGGGCCCCCCCAAAGAATGGGGCCGCGCGCGCGGCCGCGCGCGAACCCACACAATGACGGCAAAGCACTCAAAGCTGGGTCCCGGCGTTCGCCGGGATGACGGGAATAGCGTTGCGGGATCAAGCAGATCCCTCACCTCCGGCTCGGGATGACAGTGGATGGGGTGAAGCGAGTTGCCCCGAGCATCCGCCGGGAAAATAAAAGCTGCGACAGCCCGGACCGCACTTCCGTTTGACCTCGGTCAACCCGCGCGCCCGCGCGACATGCGTCAATGAAATCACCGTAACCCTCGCGAGGTGCGCCATGTTCAAGGACATCCTGATTCCCTACGTGAACGAGGATAGCTTGGGCGCGCCGCTGGTCGCGGCCTCCGCGCTGGTCTGCGAATTCGAGGCGAGGCTGGCGGTACTGGTGGCGGTGGACGTGCCCACGCCGATGCCCAGCGACTTCGGCGCGATGGCCTACGACGTCTACGCGCGATTGCACGAGGAGGCACGGCGACGCGCGGCCGAGCGTGCGGAGCGGGTCCGCACGCGCTTCGCGCACGCGGAACCGGCGATCGAGGTGCGCATCGCCGAGTCGTTGTCGCTGTATCCGCAGGGCACCGCGACGATGCATGCGCGCTACGCCGATCTGATCGTGCTGCCGGGCCTGCGCGGTGGCCGCGACGATCTCGCGCTGCACGATCACTTCCACGACCTGCTGCGCCATTCGGGCCGGCCGGTGCTGGTGGTGCCGCCGGGCACCAGCGCACCGATGCCGCCGAAGCGCGCGGTCGTCGCGTGGAAGCCGACGCGCGAGGCCGCGCGTGCGGTCGCCGACGCGATGCCGCTGCTGCGCCGTGCCGACGTCGTCGACGTGGTGGTGATCGATCCGCTGGGGGGCGAGGGCGCCCACGGCGGCGAGCCGGGCGCCGACAGCGCCGCGCATCTCGCGCGGCACGACCTGCGGGTCGAGGTGTCGGTGCGGCCGGCCATGAACTTCTCCGCCGCCTACGCCCTGCTCGACCATGCGCGCACCGTCGGCGCGGACCTGCTGGTCGCCGGCGGCTACGGCCATTCGCGGCTGCGCGAGGCGGTGCTCGGCGGGACGACGCGCGAACTGCTGCAGACCGCGCACCTGCCGGTGCTGTTCTCGCACTGACCGCGGCGGTCGCCATGCAGACGCGATGCCGGCCCGCGTCGGCGGCATGAAATCGGCGTCGACCCGTTCTATCCTCCGTCGATGCGCATGCCCGAGACCGACCAGCTGCTGGGATATTGCGTCGCCTTCGCGGTCGGGCTGCTGATCGGCGTCGATCGCGAACGTCGCAAGGGCGAGGGCAGTGCGCGTGGCTCCGCCGGCGTGCGCACGTTCCTGCTGGTGGCGCTGGCCGGCGCGATCGCGCAGCGGCTGGGCGCCGCCGGGCTGGCGGTGGCCGGCGCGTTCGTGGCGCTGGCGGCGCTGGCGAGCTACCGCGGCAGCCGCGACGCCGACCCCGGCCTCACCACCGAAGTCGCGATGCTGGTGACGTTCCTGCTGGGCGCGCTGGCGCTGGTCGAACCGGTGCTCACCGCCGCGCTGGGCGTGGTGGTCGCGATCGTGCTGGCCGGCAAGACCGCGCTGCACCGGTTCGTGCGCGAGGTGCTGACCGAGCAGGAACTGCACGACGCGCTGATGCTGGTCGCCGCCGCGGCCGTGGTGCTGCCGCTGCTGCCCGATCGCACGATCGATCCGTGGGATGCGCTCAATCCCTACAAACTGTGGATGCTGGTGGTGCTGATCATGGCGATCAACGCCGCCGGGTACATCGCGCTGCGCGTGCTGGGGCCGAGCGCGGGACTGGCGCTGGCGGGGTTCGTCGGCGGCTTCGTCTCCAGCACCGCCACCATCGCGGCGATGGGCGACCGGGCGCGCGCCGCGCCGGCGCTGCAGGCGCAATGCGTCGCCGGCGCGCTGTGCTCCAACGTCGCGACCGTGGTGGTGCTGTCCGCGGTGATCGGCGCGCTGTCGCCACCGATGCTGGTGCGGCTGCCGTGGCCGCTGGCGTTCGCCGGCGCGGCGGCACTGCTCGCGGCGGGCATCGCGCGCAGCCGGTCGACGTTCGAGACGGTGGACGACCGGCCGGTCGCGGCCGGGCGGCCGTTCGAGCCGCGGCAGGCGCTGCTGTTCGCCGCGATCGTCAGCGCGATCCTGCTGTTCTCCGCGATCGTCCACCGGTGGCTGGGCGATGCGGGCGTGACCGTGGCCGCGGGGCTGTCCGGCTTCGCCGACCTGCATGCGGCGGCGGCCTCGGTGGCGCAGATGGTCGCGGGCGGCAGCCTGTCGGCGGACGCCACCGGCGCGGCGGTGTTCATCGCGCTGGTGACCAACTCGTGCAGCAAGCTGCTGATGGCCTGGCTGCGCGGCGGCCGCGGATTCTTCCTGCGGGTGCTGCCGGGCGTGGCGCTGATCGTGGCCGCGTTCGCGGCCGGGGCGTGGCTGGCGGGCTGACCGCGCGGGTCAGCGCATGCGGCTCGGTGCGCGCAGGTCAGCGACTGCCGCCGTGGCTGGCGATCGCGGCGTCGGCGCCGGTGTTGGCGGTGTTGTGGCCGGCGGCGTACTTCGCGCGGCAGCGGAAGAACTTCGACTGCGTCAGCCACTGCTGGTCCGGGTAGTACGCGAACACCACCTGGCCGTCCTTGAGCGCATCGATCATGCCCTCGGCCACCGCCGGGCGCACGGCGGGGCAACCGTAGCTGCGGCCGAGGCGGCCCTGGCGCTGCGCCATCCCCGGGTCGACGTAGGCGGCGCCGTGCATGACGATGGCGCGGTCGCGGGCATGGTCGTTGAAGCCCGGCTCCAGGCCGTCCATGCGCATCGAGACGCCGTTGTGCCCGGTGTAGGCCTCGGCGGTGGAGAACAGGCCGAGGCTGGACTGGTGGCTGCTGTCGAGGTTGGAGAACGCGGTCGGCAGGTTCTCGCCGCTGGCGCGGCCGTGGGCGACGTATTCGTTGTAGAGGATGCGCGGCACGGACAGGTCGAACACCCACAGCCGGCGCTCGGTGGACGGACGCGAGTAGTCGATCACCGCGAGCCGTCGCGGGGCCGGGATCGTGCCCGAGGCGGACGCGCATTCGGCCGATTCCAGCGCCAGCGCCAGCACCTGCGGGTCGGCCTCGGGGGCCAGCCGCTGCAGCTGGGCGAGCAGGGAATTCGGGCGTCCGCCGGCGTTGTCGGCCCGCGCGGGCGCGGCGACGGCGGCGAGGACGAGGGCGGCGGAAGCGAGGGCAAGGACGGGGCGCATGGGCCGAGCATGCCCAAACGCCCGCTGAAGGAAGTGAGAAAAACGTGAAACCGCAGGGGTTTCACGCCGATTTCGGGGTGCTCGCGATCGGCGGCGTGACCGGCATTACGGCCGGCGGCGTCTTCGGCATGGCCGGTGCGGCGGGCGTCGCCGGCGGCTCGGGCGTGGTCCGCCGCAGCGGGTCGTCGGTGACGATCACCGTGGTCCCGGCCACCAGCGTCTGGTGCAGCAGCAGGGCGAAGGCCGGGTCGATGCGCAGCCGCCCGGCGCTGATCGGGTCCGTCGGTTCGTCGATCGCCGGCGGCAGTGCGACGGCCGGTCTGGCCGGCTTGGCGGAGGCGACCGCGGGCACCGGTGCGGTGATCATGGGGATCGACTGCCAGCGCAGCACCGGCGGCGGCGGAACCGGCAGCGTGGCCGGCAGCGTGGCGGGGACGTCGGCCGCGGTCGTCGCGACCGGGGCGGGCATCGGGGGCGCCGGCACGGGCACGGTCGCTGGATCGGCGCGCAGCGCATAGGCGCGGGTGCCGACCCACGGCTCGCCGACGATCTGCACCGGCGCGTGGCCGATCTCGATGCCGCCGCGCATCACCACCAGACGTCCGTCGCGGGTGCCGACGACGGCGGTCAGCGGGCCGTCGGGCGCGCGTTCGGGTGCCCAGAGCGTCGCGAGCGCGTCGTCCTCGGCGTTGCGCGCGGCGCCGGTCGCGACGTCGACCGGGGCCAGCCAGCCCGGCGCGACGGTTTCCGCCGGCATCTTCGCGTCGGCCACCACCACCACGGTGCCGCGGCGCACGGTGCCGAACAGCTGCTCGGCGAACGCCAGCGGCAGCCGCACGCAGCCGTGCGAGGCCGGATAGCCGGGCAGGTGGCCGGCGTGCAGCGCGGTGCCGTCGTACGACAGCCGCAGCATGAAGGGCATCGGCGCGTTGTCGTACTTGTTCGAGTAGTGCTCGGCCTGGCGTTCGATGATCGGGAACACGCCCGGTGCCGTCTCGTAGCCGCGGCGGCCGCTGCTGATCGTCGACGCCGCGATGCGCACGCCGTTGCGGTACACGTGCACGCGCTGCTGCGGCAGGCTCACCACCACCACCACCGGACCGGCGGGCACCGCATCGGGCGTCCACGTGAACTCGCCCGGCTTCAGCGCCATCACGCCGTAGGCCGGCGGCTTCGGCTTGGCGGGACGTGCGGCGGGTTTGGGCGCGGCCGCGGTCGCGGGCTTCGCGGCGGTCGCGGCCGGCGTCGCGACGACCGGCTTCGGCACCGGCTTTGCGATGGGGGGCGCGGCCGGACGCACGGCGGGGGGCGCGGCCGGTGTCGGCGCGGCAAGCGGGCGGGGCGCCGGCACGGGCGTGGTCGCGGGCGGGGCGGCCGACAGCGGCGCGCCGACCAGCGACGCGCCCAGCAGGCAGGCGGCGGTCAGGATCGAACGGGGAGGCATGCGCACAGTGTGCCATGCGCGCCCGGCCGCCGGCCGCGGAAAGGCGTGTCGCAGGCGCTCACCCTGCCAGGACATCCAGGATCTGCAGCGCGATGCGGCGCTTGTGCGGCGGCAGTCGGCGGAAGCGCACCAGCGCCTCGCGCTCGGTCGGGTCGAGGTCGTCGGCGGGCGCCGGCGCCGCGGCGTCGCCGTGCATCGGCCCGCGCGCCGTGGCCAGCCACTCGATGCAGGTGTCGGTCTCGATCGCGATACGCAGCAGGTGCGGCATGCTCGGCACGGTGCCGGCGGGGTGCTCCCACTGCGTCACCGCGCTGCGCTTCACGCCGACGCGCCGCGCCAGTTCGGCCTGGCTGAGCTTCGCCGCGGCGCGCGCACGGCGGATGCGGACGGGCAGCGCATTCATCGTGATCCTCGCATTGTGGTGCCTTCCCTTCGTCGTGCCCCGGCGATCCGCGCCACGCGTGTCGTCGCCGCTTGTACGGTTGCGCTGTCCCCGGTGCCCGGGCAGCGGCACGCGCGGCGGAAAATGCGGCGGAACGGCCGTGCATTGCGTCCAACGGAAAGCGCGGCTGACCGCGGACGGGCCGGGACGCGCGTCCTCTCGCGCGGGCTTCCCGCGTCTGCTCTCAGGCCCGATCGACGATGGCCGCGCAGGGCGCGCGCCGCGCCGACGCCATGCCGCCCCGCGCGGCCCATGCCAAGGACGAACAGGATGTTGCGCATCTGGTTGTTCGGTTCCCTCAGCGTCGCCGAGGACACCACCGGCGAACGCCTCACCCCCGTCACCGGTCGCTGCGGGAGCCTGCTGGCGTACCTGGCGCTGGGCCGCGGCCACTATTTCAGCCGCGCCGAACTGCTCGGCATCCTCTGGCCCGAGCGCATGGCGGCGATGACCGCGGGTTCGTTCAACACCGCGCTGTGGCGGCTGCGGCGGATGGTCGAACGCCCGCCGCACCGGCACGGCCGCTACATCGCCAGCGACCGCCGAGGCGCGATCGGTCTGTGCGGCGAGGGCGACGTGTGGCTGGACATCGAGGAATTCGAGCGCCGGATCGCGCCGGCGCTGGCCAAGCCGATCGAGCAGATCGTCGATGCCGATGTCGCCGACCTGCGCGCCGGCGTGTCGCTGTACAAGTCCGACATCCTGATGGAGTTCAGCGACGACTGGGCGCTGCGCGAACGCGAGAAGCACCGCCGTCACCATCTCAACGCGCTGTGGCGGCTGATGCAGGTGGCGACGATCCGCCGCGAATGGGGCGAAGGCATCCGCCACGCCCAGGCGATCCTCGACTGCGACGCGCTGCGCGAGGACGTGCACCGCGAACTGATGCAGCTGTTCGTGCTCAGCGGCCAGCGCGCGCAGGCGCTGCGCCAGTTCGAGACCTGCCGCGACCTGCTGCGCCGCGAACTGGCGATCCCGCCGATGCGCGAGACGCTGTCGCTGTACCGGCAGATCGCCGACAGCGCCTTCACCGAACCGCCGCCGATGCAGGCGCCGCTGCGGATCGAACTGCCGCCGGCACCGCCGCTCGCGCCGGCACCGCACGCGCTCGCCGCGACCGCGTTCTCCCGTGCCGCCGAGGCGCTGCACGCCATGACCGCGGATCCTCGCGACGGCATCGCCGCCGCCCGCCGCCACCTCGCCGCCGCGGACGCGCAGCTCGAACTGAGCCTGCGGCTGCTGGATTCCTGAGCGGCGGCTTCGACGGAGGCATCGGCATCGACGAGGTGCCGATGCGCCGTCGCGCGAACAGCAGATCCCTCGCCTACGGCTCGGGATGACAGGGACGCGTGACGGATGAAATGACGTGACCACATTCTCGTCGTGTCCTCTTGGTCTCCACCGCTTGCACATCGCCGACGCGCGGCGACCGAATGACATGGCTTATGCGAACAGCAGATCCCTCACCTTCGGCTCGGGATGGCAGGGACGCGTGACGGGCGAAATGACGCGACAGCATCCCTGTCGTGTCCTCTGGATCATCAACCTGCCGGTGAGGCCAGTAGTTCGCGCCGGTTTTGATCTGCCGGGGCCCCTGGTCGCGACGGGCTTCGCGGATCAGGCCCGAAGGGCGCGCGGCAGGCGGCCGCGGTTTTTGCGACCAGCACAGGGTTGTGCTGTCGAAAAACCCCGCGAAGCCCGTGTACCCGGCGCAACGCGCCGGGCGCGACCGATGGGGTGTGCTTTCTTTTGGTGACCTTTTCTTTGCACAAGCAAAGAAAAGTCACTCGCTCGCGGCAGCGAGCGAAACGACAGGCCGAGTGGAAAGCATCTGTCGGCTTCTCGTTCGCGGGTGCATGAACAGCAGATCCCTCCCCTGCGCCGCGGGATGACAGGGGGGCGTGGCTGGCGACTTCGGGGCAGTTGCTTCGGACCTGCTTCGCTCTGTGCGCTGCAAGCGGCGCGATGCACAAGAAAAGAAAGGCGACTCGCTCGCGGCAGCGAGCGAAACGACAGGCCGAGTGGAAAGCATCTG
>JBQCJG010000370.1:0-19840 GCA_051952955.1 Lysobacteraceae bacterium
AAGGCATTGATTTCAAGAACAGCGACATTGCAGACGCGGCTCAAAAATTGCTCGATTCTCCACTTGGTGCTTTGCGCAAGATCTTCGAGAAGGAAATTCCATGAGCAAGCTTCTTTATGTTGGCCAGCAAGTTGCCGACGAACTCAAAAACAATATTCGTGCAAACTTGGATCGTTACAGGAGCGGTGATTTCATTGACATGGAATCGACGGGGAATTGGCGTATCTCGTTGTCGTTCGATGCCGATCTTGATGAGCTGATGGCGTTGAGCCCGGATGGCAGCCCTGAGAGTGAAATCAAAAACTCCATCGTTGTTGGCCATGCCTTGCGTCAACTGACGCCAACATTGGCCAGGGAGAATCGAATCTGGATTCGGCTTAGTCATGTGGAGTGTCTTGAGTACTCGAGACGTCGCTGGCTTCAAAAGGGAAAAGATGAGGAGAAGACTTTGGAAGACATCTCAAAGCATTTCTTTGCGCCGACTCTTACGCGTTGTCGTGATGATCATGCTGTTTCACGCCTTTGGTGGAATCATCACATCGCGAAGCAAATCATGCCGGAAAACCCTGCGCGCGCATTGAAAAAGATTCTGGCGCTGGCCGATATCCGGCAGGGACTTGTGGAGCGCCCCGGCATAGGGGCCCGCCCTGTTCTGGGCCGAGGCATTATCCGAATCCTTGAAAGAGAGACGAGACTTGTCGAAGGCAAGCTGTTCGGCCGTTTCATGAAGAAGGTGAACCTCATGGGGGCCGGAATTGCATTCGAAGTTTGGAATGAAAGCAGGATCGATCAGTTCATGACGCGATGCTTGGACCACGCCGAGGCGGGGTGATCTTTGCGTGGCAATGCGATGCCCCGTCTCGGCAAATGAGACGGGAGTAGGACATACTGTCCGCATTCCGTCCCCCCGCCAAGGTTGCCATGCAAGACGTCCGCCAGCTCCTGACCACCCTCCGTGGCCGCTACAACCAGCGGGAGCTGGCCGAGGCGATCGGCATCAACGTCCGTACCCTGCGGCGCTGGGAGGTCGGGGAGACCGAGCCTCCGCCGTACGCGGCCGACGCCATCCGCCAGAGGCTGCTGCCGCTGGCGGACCTGATCGGTCGTGACGACGGCGATTTCCGCTTCATCGACCTGTTCGCCGGGATCGGCGGCATCCGGATGGCCTTCGAGGCCCATGGCGGGCACTGCGTCTTCACCAGCGAGTGGAACCCGTACGCCCAGAAGACCTACCTCGCCAACTTCCCGGAGTCGGCTCACGCGCTGACGGGCGACATCACCAAGGTGGACGAGCGGGACATCCCCGATCACGACGTGCTCCTCGCCGGGTTCCCCTGCCAGCCGTTCAGCATCGCCGGCGTGTCCAAGAAGAACGCCCTCGGCCGTGCACACGGCTTCGCGGACGAGACGCAGGGCACCCTGTTCTTCGACGTGGCCCGGATCATCGCGGCCAAGCGTCCAGCTGCCTTCCTGCTCGAGAACGTCAAGAACCTCGTCAGTCACGACAAGGGGAACACCTTCCGGGTCATCAAGCGGGTCCTCGAAGAGGAACTGGGCTACCACATCGACTGCAGGGTCGTTGACGGTGCCCACTTCGTGCCCCAGCACCGCGAGCGCATCCTGATCGTCGGTTTCCGCGAGAAGACCGACTTCACCTTCGACGACATGCAGCTTCCGGAGAGCAAGCCGAAGCTCGCGAGCATCCTGCATCCGCAGGACGGCAGCGAGGCGCCGGAGGCGCATTACACGACGGGGCCCAAGGCGAAGGTCGATGACCGCTACACGCTTACTCCGAATCTGTGGGCCTACCTGCAGGCCTATGCGGAGAAGCACCGCGCTGCCGGCAACGGCTTCGGCTTCGGCCTGGTCAACGGCGAGAGCGTGACCCGCACGCTCTCCGCGCGCTACTACAAGGACGGATCGGAAATCCTGGTGTCGCAAGGCGCCCGCAAGCGGCCGCGTCGGCTCACGCCGCGCGAGTGCGCCCGCCTGATGGGCTTCCCGGATGACTTCGTCATTCCAGTCAGCGACACGCAGGCCTACAAGCAGTTCGGCAACAGCGTCGTGATGCCGGTCATGCGTGAAGTCGCGCGCGTGATGAAGCCCAGGATCACGGGATTGGTCGATCCCGAACTGGCCCGGCAGAAGTCCCTGATGGCCGCGTGAAGTGACGGACGTTGTCGATCGGGCAACGCGCAGCCGGATGATGTCCGGCATCCGCGGCAAGAACACCAGGCCCGAGCGCATCGTGCGCAGTTTCCTGCATCGTGCAGGGCTTCGTTTCCGGCTCCATGCGAAACTGCCGGGCAAGCCCGATCTGGTCCTGCCCAAATATCGAACCGTCGTGCTGGTGCATGGTTGCTTCTGGCATCGGCACGAGGGCTGCCGCTATGCAACGAACCCGGCCAGCAATCCCGAGTTCTGGCAGGAGAAGTTCGCCGCCAACGTCCGTCGGGACAGGAAAGTGGAAGAAGAACTGGAAGCGGCGGGTTGGCGAGTGTGCGTGATCTGGGCCTGCCAGCTGGACGACGCCAGCCTGCAGCGGCTGGTGCAGACAATCAGGAATGGGGGCGACGATGGAATTCCAGCTTGAATGGAATGATCTTTCGGTCTGGATCAACCGCAGCGAGCGGATCTTCATCAAGAAGCTGTCGCGGAATGATGTCTCCTGGGCCGATGGCGCGGAAAACGGTCATCAGAACGGCTTCTTCATCCCCCGGGAAATCCTCGAGTCCGGTTTCTTCCCTGCACTGAAGAACTCGAATGCTGCAAAGCCGCACATCTTCGATGTCGAGTACCCGGCTTTCTGGCCTGCCTCAGGCGAGGTGAAAGCTTCCACCATCAAATACTTTTCCCTGCGCTATCCCGGAACGCCGAAGGAGAGGCCAAGATACGAGTGCCAGCACACCGGCATGCCCAGGGAGCAGTTCCAGTCGCTTCCGCCTGCGTCGTTGCTGCTCGTGGGGAAGCTCGAACAGCCCATCTCCGGTGCCGACTACTGGTTTGCCGTCGTCAGTTCCGTCAGCGAAGAAGCCGAGATCATCGAAACATCCTTCGATCTCGATGCGGATTTCCACTTCGGTCTGTTCGATCCGGCTTCACTGGCCGCACCTTCGTCCTCTGTCGATCAGCTGATCGAGGACCTTTCGCGTGCGATCCGTGATGGCAAGGTGGAGGAATTCATCAGGCAGCAGACGCTTCCGTCGCCAGGGATCCTGGCCGGACAAGCGCAGGACAGATGGTTGTCGGAACATCGCATGCGCGACCTGAGCCCGTTTTCCATCCGCGAGCCCGGCGACGCGGTGATGCGGATCAGCCGCGACATCGAATATGCACTCTACAAGGAAGCCGAACTCCGCTTCCGTGCCGCGCAGGTAGCCAGAATCCTGCTTCAGGGGAAAGGTGATCCCGTGTCCAATCTCGTTCGAGGCTTTCCCGAACTGGACGCCATCTTCCTGAGCGCGGCGCAGACTAGGAAAAGCCGCGCCGGCCTTTCCTTCGAGCATCACGTCGAGCGCCTCTTCCGGGATGGACGTATTCGCCATGAAGCACAGGCCGTGTTCGGCGGCCGCCGTCCGGCCTTCGTTCGTCCCGATGTCAACGCACTCAACGAGAAGGGCGATGTGGTGATCGTCTCCCTGAAGACCACCTTGCGCGAGCGCTGGAAGCAGTTGGCGATGGAAAAGCCTTTCGGCGCCATCTTCCTGGCAACGGTCGACGACCGTGTTTCCGGTGAGGCCATCGGTGAAATGGAGCGGAACGCCATCGCGCTGGTCGTGCCGGAGTCGCTGAAGAAAGCGAAGGAGTCGGCTTACGGAGATCACGCCAACGTCATCACCTTCAGGCAGTTCTTCGATGAGGAAGCGAAGACGAGGCGTCCTTCGTTGATCCTTCCCGTGTGAAGTGAATCGCTTCACGCATCCATCGAGGTGCCGACGCGCAACCCAACCGATCCGCTTCAATGCCCTTGCATCGGCACCTCGTGATTCACCGTGCAGGCGGGACTCCTGCCTCCGCCCGGCAGCCGGTGCAGGATGCCCGCTGCCAGCAGTTCGCTGATGTCGCGCAACGCGGTGTCCGGCGAGCATTTGGCGAGGGCGGCCCAATGGCGCCACGCGGGCTCGGCCGGTTGCCGGAGGTGGCGCGGTTCGTCGCGGTCCATGCGGCGAATGTGGCAGAGGGCGGCGATGGGACAAACCATTCGCCGCACGATCTGCGGCGAACAGGCCGCTCAATCCCCGCAAGACCGCCCGGACCCACCCCTCAAGCCATCTCCTCCCCGTGCCACCCCTGATGCCGGTCGGCAGGCGCAGCAGAGTGTGGACGTCGCAGGTGATGGCCATCGACGGGCGAACGGGCCGGGAGCGTGCAACATCTCATCAAGCATCGGATGGGGAATCGTGGTGACCTGCTGGCGAAGCTTCAGGCGGGCAGTCGGATTTTTCCGGGGAGTCGGTTGCAGTGGAGAGGCGCGTCGCAACCGCCGGATCCGCGGAAACGGTGCATGACGCTTCGCTCATGCCCCCTGCTCGCATGCACCCTGGGGCCTTGGACAGCACCTGCAACATTGATGAAAGTGCAGGGCTTCTATCGCACGCCGGCGATCGATAGAAAACTTTTTTTCAGGCTTCGTCGACGCCGCTTCTTTTGAGACGCGAATCGCATGGCACGGAAAAATCTGGGCATAAGATGAGTGCGTCCGATCACTCGATGCACGAGCGGACATCTGTGCTATCGCAGAAGAACCATGGGAGTACAGCCGCACCATCCGTTTTCATCCATGACTTCACAAGGAGTGATTCATATGGAATTTTCGAAACGTTCCCGTCGCAGCATGCTGGCCGCCGCCCTCATCGCCGCCGTCGCCGGCAGCGCCAGCGCAGCCGACGACGTTGTCCGCATCAATCCCGGCATGGCCGCCGCGATGCAGCGCGATCTCGGCATCAGCGAACGTCAGCTTCCTGGTTACTTCCGCACGGCAAGCGAAACGCTGGCCAAGGAGGCCCAGGCCAGGCGCCAGTTCGGCAGGAACTTCGCCGGCGGCTGGCTCGAACGCGACGCCGACGGTGCATTCAAGTACGTGGTCGCCACCGCTGCGAACGCGGGCAACGTGCAGATTCCGGGCGCCGAAGTCCGTCAGGTCCGCTATTCCCTCCGTCAGCTCGAAGACACCATGTCGAGCCTCAACGACATCCGTGCGCGCGCCAGCGACGGCCGCAAGCTCGAAGGCGTGCAGTCCTGGTATGTCGATGTGCGCACGAATCGCGTGGTCGTCAGTGTCTCGCCCGGCGCGTTGCTGAAGGCCGCCGATTTCGTCGCGGCGAGCCCGGCGGATATCGGGGCCATCCGTTTCGAAACGGCGGAAGGCCAGGTCATGACCGCCGCGAACGTCTATGGCGGCATCGCGTACGGTTCGGGCGGGGGCGGCTGTTCGATCGGCTTCGCGGTGGCGAGCGGTGCGACCAAGGGCTTCGCCACCGCAGGCCACTGCGGTGCGGCAGGAACCCCGGTGAGCCTGGGCGGCGTGGGCGTCGGCTACGTGCAGGGCAGCACGTTCCCCGGCAACGATCGGGCCTGGGCCAACGTGCGCAGTGTCGACACGCTGTACGGCCTGGTCGATCAATACAACGGCTACGCCAGTGCGGTGAGCGGCAGCGTCGAGTACGGCGTCGGCACCGCGATCTGCCGTTCCGGCTACGCATCCGGCTGGCGCTGCGGCACGATCACCGCCACCAACGTGACCGTGAACTACTCCAACGGCCCGGTGTACGGTCTGCGCCAATCGTCTGCCTGCCTGACCCAGGGCGATTCCGGCGGCTCATGGATCGTCGGCAACCAGGCGCAGGGCGTGAGCTCGGGCGGCCAGCTCGGAGCCGGCACCCCGCCGCTGTCCAACTGCCAGTTCGCCAATCCGGTGAGTTTCTACCAGCCCATCAATCCCATCCTGAGCGCCTACGGCCTGAGCCTCGTGCTGTACTGATGATCTGGATGCAGGACTGATCGGCAACGCGACACGTCATACGGAAACGCCCCGGGAAAACCGGGGCGTGTTTGTTGCGCGGGATCATGTCGCGAATCGGACGGAACGCTTCGGCGCGTGAAGTCCGGGTCGTTGATGCAGGCCGGAAAAGAGAGCGGAAGCGGGCCCGGCTGGCCGTTCGGCGGTGCCTGGCCGAGGCGCCGGCCCATGCCACAACGCAGAAACCCCGCAAGAAGCGGGGTTTCTGGAAGAAAATCCAACTGAAGACAGTTGGACCTTGCCGAATGGTGGAGCCAGGGAGGATCGAACTCCCGACCTCGTCATTGCGAACGACGCGCTCTCCCAGCTGAGCTATGGCCCCATGTTTCGTCGCCGGTGTCGCTTGGCGATGCGGGGGAGTGCTTGGGCTCCCGCGCGGGACGGGCAGTATAAAGCGGTCGTCAGCGGTTGCCAATCGCCGCCAGTTCGGGGGCGAGGGCGGGTTCGAGCGCGGTGCGGCGCCAGCCGGCGAGGGGGCCGGGCCAGTCCTCGCCGTCCTGCAGGGCTTCGATCCAGCGGCGCGAGGCCAGCACGCCGTCGGGCAGGCCCAGCTCGGCGCTGCGGGCGGCGACGGCCTGCTGCAGGCGCTTGTAGACGCCGCGGTCGCGGTCGTCGGCGCGGGCCAGCGGCAGCTCGGCTTCGTCGGGCAGGGGCGTGGTCAGGGCATCGAAGACCTCGGCCGTCAGCTTCTTCGGCGCCTTGGGCTGGCCGTCGAACAGGCGCTGCAGGGCGCCGAGGTCGCGCGGCGGGGTACGGGCGAGGGCCTGCGCCAGTTCGTTGTCGAGCAGCCAGCTGCGCGGGCGGTCGGAGACGCGGGCCCGGACCTCGCGCCAGCGCAGCAGACGCAGCAGGCGGATCTGGCCGTCGCGGTCGAGGAACTGCGCCGAGCGCATGCCGAGGTGCGGCCAGCGCTCGGGGGTGTCGTCGGCGGCGTTGGCCAGCATGCGGGCGCAGTCTTCTTCCAGCCACGGCAGGCGGTCGGCGGCGGCCAGGCGGTCGTGCAGCAGGCGCCACGCGGTGTCGAGGTGGCGCACGTCGTCGGCGGCGTAGCGCAGCTGCGAAGCCGAGAGCGGGCGGCGCAGCCAGTCGGAACGGGTCTCGCCCTTGTCCACTTCGACGCCCAGCAGTTCGGCCATCAGCCGCTGGTAGCCCAGCCCGGCGCCGATGCCGCACAGCGCGGCGGCGATCTGGGTGTCGAACAGCGGGGCGGGCAGGGCGCCGCAGGCGTGGCGGAAGGCGATGAGGTCCTCGCCGGCGCTGTGCATCAGCTTGAGCGAGCGCGGATCGGACAGCACCTGCGCCAGCGATTCGGCCATGCCGGGCACCAGCGGATCGACCAGCAGGATGCTGTCGTCGAGAGCGGCGTCATCGCCTTCGCCGATGCCGATCTGCACCAGCGCCAGCTGCGGCCAGTAGGTGCGTTCGCGGACGAATTCGGTGTCGAGGGCGAGCCGGGCCGGCGGCGATGCGATCAGCGGGGCGAGGTCGGCGGGGGAATCGATCCAGCGGGGCAAGGGCGGGTCCTGCGGCGGAAACCCGACATGCTACCGGAGTGCCGGCATCGGTCGCGCCCGATGCGCTAAGGTGCCGGGCGTGAAGCGGTGGTCTGCAGCGATGACGGGCAAGGTGGTGGCGAGCGCACGGGCGCTCGCGCTGCTGTGCGCCTGCGGTCGCGATCGCGCGCCGGCCGCGCCCGCGAAGGCGCCCGCCGCGACCGCGCCGGTCGAGGGCCTGGTGACCGTGCGCGACGAGCCCGGCGATGCGCCGCGGCTGGCGTGGCGCCGGCCGGAGGTGACGATCGATCCCGCCGACGTGGCGGCCGTGCGCAAGCGCGCGGCGCAGGCGCTGGCGGACGGCCGGCTGTACGAAGACGCCGATGCGGCGATCCCGCTCGCGCTCGCGCTGCGCGATCGCGACCCCGCGGACGCGCAGGCGCTTGCGCTGCTCGAGCGCGCGCTGCGCCGACTGCGCACCGACGGCGAGGCCGCGCTGGACGACGCCGGCGACGACGCCGAGGCGCTGCAACGCGCGCAGGCCGCGGCCGCGGTGCTGCGCGCCGTGGGCGCCGACGCGGGGGCTGATGGCGAGGCGTTCCTGCGCAAGGTCGAGGTCGCCGAGCGGCTGTGGACGCTGAACACCGAGGGCGAGGCCGAACTGGCCGCGGGCCGGCCGGGCGAACGCGGCGAGGGCGCGCTGGCGCGGTTCCGCGAGGCGCTGACGCTGTCGCCCGGGCAGGCGCGGGCGTCGCAGGGCGTGGCCGCGGTGGAGAGCACGCTGCTGCGCCGGGCCGAAGACGCCGCGACGCGCATGGATTTCGACGAGGCCGAGCGGTGGCTGGCGCAGGCGGCGACGGTGCGGCCCGGCATGGACACGGTGGCGACCGGCCGCGGCATCGTCGAGGACATCCGCCGTTACCACATCGCCCGGCTGCGCGACGAAGGCCTCATGCTGCTGACCGAGCCGCACCGGCCGGGCCATCTCGAAGGCGCGCGTGCGCGGCTGGCGCAGATGCTGCGGATCGCGCGTCCGGGCGACGCCGCGGCCGCGGAGCTGCGCACGCGCATCGACTTGGCCGCGCACTACGGTCTGATGCGCCCGGGCCAGCGCTTCACCGATGCGCTGCAGGGCGGCGGCCGCGGGCCGGAGCTGATCGTCGTCCCGCACGGCGGCTTCCGCATGGGCGCGCGCACCATCGAACCCGACGCCAGCGACGCCGAGCGTCCGCAGCGCTACGTGCGCTTCGAGCGCGGGTTCGCGATCGCCCGCACCGAAGTGACGGTGGAGCAGTTCCGCCGCTTCGTGCAGGCCAGCGGCTATCGCCCGCGGGCGGTGCGGCGCGGGCATTCGCTGGTGTACGACGACCGCGCCGGCAACTTCGTGCGCCGCAGCGGCGTGGACTGGCGCCACGACTACCTGGGCAAGCCCGCGGCGGACACGATGCCGGTCGTGCACGTCAGCGCGAAGGATGCCGCGGCCTACGCCCGCTGGCTGTCCGAGCAGAGCGGCCAGCACTATCGCCTGCCCAGCGAGGCCGAGTTCGAATACGCGCTGCGCAGCGGCCTGCCCGGGCGCTATCCGTGGGGCGACCTGCCGCCGACGCCGGGCACCGGCAACCTCACCGGCGGCGACGACCATGCGCCGGGCGGGCGCAGCTGGGGCAACGCCTTCGTCGGCTATGGCGACGGCTGGTGGGGCCCGGCGCCGGTCGCCAGCTTCCGCCCCAACGCCTTCGGCATCCACGATCTGGAAGGCAACGTCAGCGAATGGGTGGCCGACTGCTGGCACGAGGGCTACCGGCGCGCGCCCACCGGCGGCGAGGCGTGGATCAACCCCGGCTGCCGCACGCGGGTGATCCGCGGCGGCGCCTGGGGCAACGCGCCTGCGCAGACCCGCGCCGCGTGGCGGCGGCAGGCGCAGTCCGACGCCACCAACGCCCTGACCGGCTTCCGGGTGGTGCGCGACCTCTAGCCGGCCGCGGTCATGGTCGATCGGGGGCGCGGTCGTGCGGGATGCGGCCGGCGCGTACGGCCATCGTGCGGTTTCGGTTTCGCGGCGCGAGTCACTTATAGTCGCCGCGCAGGGCGCCGCGCCCGGGAGACACGACCATGCAGCAGAACCCCTTCGGCAACGCGTCGCCCGGCGGACGTCGGCGCGGCGGCGGCATCAACCCGCGGTTCTTCATCCTGATCCTGTTCGCCGGCTATGCCGCGTACTACTGGTTCTCCAACCGCGGCACGGATCCGCTGACCGGCGAGAAGGTGGTGATCGACCGCAGCATCTCGCCCGACGACGAAAAGGCGATGGGCCTGCAGGCGTACCAGGAAATCCTGTCGCAGGAACGCCCGGTCGACCCGAACTCGCAGGTGGCGCAACAGATCCGCTCGATCGCGCAGCGGCTGATCGCGAAGATCCCGCAGGTGTCCGACGCGCTGGCCGCCGAGCACGGCGGGCAGGCGCAGCACATCGAGGACAGCTTCGACTGGGACGTCAACGTGCTGCAGTCCGATCAGGTCAACGCCTTCTGCCTGCCGGGCGGCAAGATGGCGGTCTACACCGGGCTGGTGCCGGTCGCGCAGAACGGCGACGCGATGGCGGTGGTGATGGGCCACGAGATCACCCACGCGCTGCTGCGCCACGGCGCGCAGCGCATGACCGAGCAGAAGCTCACCCAGATCGGCCAGATGGCCGGCGCGATGAGCGGCATGGACCAGCAGTCGATGCAGGCGGTGATGGCGGTGTACGGCTACGGCCGCTCGCTGCCGTACGCGCGCCGGCAGGAAAAGCAGGCCGACGAGATGGGCCTGTTGCTCGCCGCCGCGGCCTGCTTCGACCCGGAAGAGGCGATCCCGCTGTGGCAGCGCATGGAACAGGCCAGCGGCGGCCGCTCGCAGCCGGAATTCGCCTCGACCCATCCCAACCCCGGCACCCGCATCGCCAACCTGCAGGCGCTGATGCCGAAGGCGATGGAGTATCGGAAGAAGTTCTGCGAGGAGGCCGGCGGCCACTGACGCGGCTTCCGCCCTTTCTTGTCATCACGAACGCAGTGAGGGACCTGTTTTCCGACCGCGCGTAAACGCCGCGACACGGTGAAGCAGGTCCCTCACTGCGTTCGGGATGACAGGATCAAAACGGAGCAGGCCTTCTCGCCGCGATGCCGTCGGCATCGCGAGCCGCGGACGTCACAGATCCTTGAACAGCGTCGACAGCAGCAGCAGCGCGAACGCGGTGGTCAGCAGCCAGAACGCATTGGGCGCGGCGATCGGGAAGTAACCCAGCCGCCCGGCGATGCCGGCGCCGCCGAGCAGCAACGAGATCAGGAAGGCGGGCGTGCTGGGCGGCGTGAGTCGGATCATGCGGGCGTTCTGCGGAGTGACGTGGAATGCAATGGTAGAGCGGCCTTGAGGCCGCTGCCCAAGTCGGAAGGTTTCAGCCGCCGGAAGGCCGCTCTACCGGACTGGCGACGGGTGTTGCAGGCCTCAGAAACTCATGAACAACCCGCCGTTCACCGGGATGTTCGCGCCGGTGATGAAGCCCGCTTCCTCGTCGGCGAGGAACACGACGACGCGCGCGATTTCCGACGGCTTGCCGATGCGGCCGACCGGCACCTGTTCCAGGATGCCGGCGCGGATGTCCTCGGGGATCGTCAGCACCAGCGCGGTCTCGCAGTAGCCCGGCGACACCGAGTTCACGGTCACGCCCTTGCGGGCGACCTCGCGCGCCAGCGCCATCGTGAAGCCGTGCATGCCGGCCTTCGCCGCGGCGTAGTTGGTCTGGCCGAACTGGCCGGTCTGGCCGTTCACCGAACTGATGTTGACGATGCGGCCGAAGCCGCGCGCGGCCATGCCTTCGACCGCATGGCGGCAGAGGTTGAACACGCTGTCGAGGTTCACCGACAGCACCGCGTCCCACTGCGACTTCTCCATCTTGCGCAGCGTGCCGTCGCGGGTGATGCCGGCGCCGTTGACGAGGATGTCGAGCGATCCGTGTTCGGCCTCGACCTTGCGCACCAGCGCGCCGCAGGCGTCGAAATCGGCGACGTCGAGCGGCTCGAAGCGGATGTCGAGGCCGGCGACCTCGCGCTCGAACTCGGCCACGCGTTCGGTGCGGGTGCCGAGGTCGGCGGCGATGACGGTGCGGCCGGCGCGGGCGAGCGCCTTGCAGATCTCGGTGCCGAGCCCGCCGATGCCGCCGGTCACGACGGCCACGCGATGTTGCATGTGGAATCCCCTGGAGAAACGCAATGGAAAGACAGAACGGCAAGACGCAAGCGGGAAGGCGACGGCGCGTGTGCGGACGCGCGCAGCTGCGCGCGCGGCGCGGGGCCGGCGCGCATGGCGCAGTGCGGGGTCAGTCGTCGTGCTTGCCGCCGGTGGCGGCCTTGTCCTTCGGCTTGGCGGCGGTGGGCCGGCCCATGGCGCCGATCAGGTTGTGCTGGAACTCGCGCCACATCTCGAGGTTGCGCTCGGTCAGCTGGTTCATCATCGTCCACGGCGTCTGGCCGATCAGTCCGCCCATCTGCTGGCGGAACTGCTGCTGCTGGTCGAGGAAGATCTGCATCGAGCGTTCGAGGTAGTTGCCCATGAAGCCCTGCAGCGAGTCGCCGTAGAACCGGATGATCTGGCTCAGCAGCTGCGTGGACAGCACCGGCTCGCCGTCCTGTTCGTGCTCGGCGATGATCTGCAGCAGCACCTGGCGGGTGAGGTCCTCGCCGGACTTGGCGTCGCGCACCTCGAAATCCTCGCCGTCCACGATCAGCTGGCGGACGTCCTCGATCGTGATGTAGCTGGAGATCTTGGTGTCGTAGAGGCGGCGGTTCGGGTACTTCTTGATGATCCGCGTGACGGGCATGGAGCCTTTACTCTAGCGGGAGCCGGCCCGCGAGCATGGCGCAGCCCGGGCCGGGTTGCAACTCGTCGGCGGATCGGCGCCGCCCGGCGGGAGAAGGCCGCCGCGGGGAACGCGACCGGGGTCACGCATGGATCCCGCATGCCCGCCGCGCGGCCCCGTGTCGCGCCGCTCCGGACCGGCCGGAGCGGCGTCGGGTTCACCAGCCCATGTGGTGGCCGCCGTTGATGTCGAGGTTGGAGCCGGTGATCCAGCCGGCGCGCTCGTCGGCGAGGAAGGCCACGCCGTAGGCGATCTCGTCCGGGGTGCCGAGGCGGCCGGTCGGGATGTCGGCGACGATCTTGGCGCGCACTTCCTCCGGCACCGCCATCACCATGTCGGTGGCGATGTAGCCGGGCGAGATCGTGTTCACGGTGATGCCCAGCTTGGCGTTCTCGCGTGCGAGCGAGATGGTGAAGCCGTGCATGCCCGCCTTGGCCGCGGCGTAGTTGGCCTGGCCGTACTGGCCCTTGAGGCCGTTGATCGAGCTGATCTGGATGATCCGGCCCCACTTGCGGTCGCGCATGCCGTCGATGACCGGGCGGGTGACGTTGAACACCGAGTTGAGGTTGGTGTTGATCACGTCGGTCCACTGCTGCGCCGACATCTTGTGGAAGGTGCCGTCGCGGGTGATGCCGGCGTTGTTGACGAGGATGTCGATCGGGCCGAGCTGGGCCTCGACGTCCCTGACCATCGCCGCGGCCTCGTCCGGCGAGGTCACGTCGCCCTTCGCGAGCGCGAAGTCGTAACCCTCCGCCTTCATCTGCGCCTGCCAGGCCCTGGCCTTCTCTTCGTTGCGGTAGTTGGTGGCGACCTGGTGGCCCATGTCGGCCAGGCGTTTGCAGATGGCCGTGCCGATGCCGCCGGTGCCGCCGGTGACGAGTGCGACGCGTGTGGTCATGCTGGATACCCCTCCGGTGTGAAATGTCCTGTTCGTCCGCGTCGCGCCCGGCGCCGCGTCGTGTCCGGGAACGGGATGTCGTGGCATCCCGTCCTCCCTGTCGCGATCCGATCCGATTCTATGCGTCGTCGATCGTGCCGCCATTGTGCACCGCGGCGAGCGGCACGGGCTTGCGCGGGATCAACCCCAGCGCGAAGTCCGCCGCCGCCCGCGCCAGCCCCCGGGCCGGCGTGCCGGGGGCCTCGAACGGGCCCGGCGGCTGCCCCAGCGCGCGCCACGCCAGGCGCAGCGCGGGCAGCGGGTCGTCGCCGTCCACCGGCACCGCGGCCAGCGATTTCGACAGCTTGCGGCCTTCGGCATCGACCACCAGCGGCAGGTGCGCGTACGCCGGCATCGGCAGGCCCAGCGCGCGCTGCAGCAGGATCTGGCGCGGGGTCGAGTCCAGCAGGTCGGCGCCGCGGACCACGTCGGTGATGCCCTGCTCGGCGTCGTCCACGACCACCGCCAACTGGTAGGCCCAATGGCCGTCGGCGCGCAGCAGCACGACGTCGCCGACCTCGGTCGCCACGTCCTGCACGACGCGGCCGCGAAAGGCGTCGTCGAACGCGACCGTGCTGCCGTCGGGCACACGCAGGCGGACGGCGCGGCGCCCGTGCGCGGCGGCGGCCACGCAGGCGCGATGGATGCCCCCGTTCGCCGCGAGCGCGGCGCGGCTGCAGCCGCAGGCGAAGGCGTGGCCGTCGGCCAGCAGGCGATCCAGCGCCGCGCGATAGCGATCGTGGCGGTCGCTCTGGCGGACCACCGGGCCGTCGGACACCAGTCCGAAGCCGGCCAGCGTGCGCAGCTGCGCGTCCGCGGCGCCGGCGACTTCGCGCGGCGGGTCGAGGTCCTCGATCCGCACCCACCATTCGCCGCCCGCCCGGCGCGCCATCAGCCAGCTGCCGAGGGCGGTCACCAGCGATCCGAAGTGCAGCGGACCGGTGGGCGTGGGCGCGAAACGGCCGCGATGTCGGGGCACGGAGGGCATGCGGGAAGCTGTCTGGAGACTGTATGCAGCGGCGAAGACGGGCGGTCGCGACTTGGTCCGCGCGATCGGCTCCCCACTCTACACGTCACTCCCTTCCTTCCGACGAGACCCCGGGTCCCGCCATGTTCAAACGCATCGCGCTCTATCTCGCCACCAACCTCGCCGTCCTGCTGGTCTTCAGCGTCGTGATGGCGGTCTTCGGCCTCAACCCGCAAAGCAACGCCGGCCTGCTGGTCATGGCTGCGATCTTCGGCTTCGGCGGCTCGTTCCTGTCGCTCCTGATGTCGAAGTGGATGGCGAAGATGACCACCGGCGCGCAGGTCATCAGCGAGCCGCGCGACGAACTCGAGCGCTGGCTGGTCGGGACCGTGCGTCGCCAGGCCGAAGCCGCCGGCATCGGCATGCCCGAGGTCGCCATCTACGACGCCCCCGAGATCAACGCCTTCGCCACCGGCGCCAACCGCAACCATGCGCTGGTCGCGGTCTCCACGGGCCTGCTGCGGGCGATGCGCCGCGACGAGGCCGAGGCCGTACTCGCACACGAAGTCAGCCACGTCGCCAACGGCGACATGGTGACCATGGCGCTGCTGCAGGGCGTGCTGAACACCTTCGTGATCATCGCTGCGCGCGTCATCGGCCGCATCGTCGACGGCTATCTCGGCGGCAACCGCGACGACGGTCGCGTCGGCTTCGGCTACTACCTGACGGTGTTCGTGCTCGACCTGGTGTTCGGCGTGCTCGCGAGCGTCATCGCGATGTGGTTCTCGCGCTGGCGCGAGTTCCGCGCCGACGCCGGCGGCGCGCAGCTGGCCGGCCGCGACAAGATGATCGCCGCGCTGGAGCGGCTGTCGCAGACTTACGGCGAGAGCACGCTGCCGAAGCAGGTGCAGGCGTTCGGCATCTCCGGCGGCATCACAGGCCTGTTCCGCAGCCACCCGCCGCTGGCGCAGCGCATCGCCGCCCTGCGCAACGCCGCGCCGAGCACTGCCGCCTCGGGCCTGCGCGTGGTGCAGTGAGTTCCGCGTCGCGGCCATGCGGTCGCGGCAACACGAAAAAGCCCGCCGGAAGGCGGGCTTTTTTTCGGGCTGCCGTCCGGGGGCCGGCTCAGGCCGGCATCGCCTGCCGGGCGGCCTCGATGGCGGCCTGCCACGTGCGCCGGCCGTAGACCACGAACCGGTATTCGCTGCCGTCGCGGGTGCGCACCGCCAGCGAATTCGGCAGCAGCGGGATCACGCCGAGGAACTTCGTCCAGCACGGCGTAGTGCCGGCCCCGTCGGCCAACGGCAGGTCGGTGGCACCGCGCGCGATGTTGAAGGCATGGCTCGCGAACTGCAGCCGGCGGTCGGTGAGGAACAGCCGGCCGCCCACCGCCTCCATGCCGCGCATGAGGTTCGCGCCGCCGTCGCGGATCAGGCGTTCGCCGGGCTGCAGGTCGATGCGCACCGGACGTCGTCCCGGCTCACTCGAAGTCGTAGTTCATCTCCGGGCCGGCAGCGGCAAGGAAGTGGCCTTCCACGTAGTCGACGCCGGCGGAGAACAGGATCGACATGCTGGCCGCGTCCTGCACGAACTCGGCGATGGTGAGGATGTCCAGGTCGCGGGCCTTGGTGGCGATGTCGCGCACCCGCTGCTGGCTTTCCCCGTTCTTCGGCAGGTCCTCGATGAAGCTACGGTCGATCTTCAGCAACTGCGGCTGCACGTGGTTGAGCAGCTGGAACGAGTCGAGGCCGGCGCCGAACTGCTCCAGGCCGAGGCGGCAGCCGTAGCCGTTCACCGCGGTCGCGAACTGCTGCACCGCGTGCAGGTGGGTGAAGACCTTGGCCTCCTGCAGCTGCAGCGCGAGGTATTCGCCCGAGGCGCCACGGGCGGCGAGCTGTTCGCCGATGAAGGTCGCCAGCGCGTCGCTGGTCAGCGAATCCTGCGAGACCTTGATCAGCAGCGTCACCGGCTTGCCGGCGTGTTCACGCTGGGCGATCAGTTCGATCGCGCGTTCGGCCACGCAGCGGTCGATCTCCTCCATCATCCCGTGCTCTTCGGCGATGTGCAGGAAGGTGTTGGGCGGGATCAGTTCGCCGTTGCCGGCGTCCAGGCGCAGGAAGGTGTCGTAGACCGGGTGGTTGTCGCCCTGCAGGTTGATCACCGGCTGGAAGTGCAGCACGAAGCGCTTCTGGTCGATCGCCTCGCGCAGGCGCTGCACCCAGGCCTGGATGCGTTCGGCCTCGGCACGGTCCACCGCGTTGGGGTCGAACAGCTCCGCGCGGTTGCCGCCGGTACCGGCCGCGGACTGCACGCCCTGCGCGGCCTTGGCGAGGATCTGGCTGACGATCGGGTTCTTCTGGGTGATCTGCACGCCGCCGATGCTGGCGGTGATGACGCTGGAGCGCTGGCCGATCGCGAACACCTCGGCCGCGAAGCTGTTGCAGATGCGGGTGGCCAGGGTGTGGGTGGCGGCGTAGTCGCCGCCGCGCACCAGCACCGCCAGGGTGTTCTCGGAGAAGCGCGCGGCGACCGTCTGCCCGCCGAGTTCGGCCAGTTCGCCGCGCAGGCGTTCGGCGATCGCGGCCATGATCGTGTCGGCCGAGTCCAGCCCGATCTCGTGCAGCAGGCGCTGGTAGTGGTCGGGCTCGATCATCAGCAGGCCGTGGTGGCTGCCGTTGAGCGCCGCGTCCGACACCGCGTCTTCCAGCGCGTGCAGGAACGTCGGCCGGTTGAGCAGGCCGGTGACCTGGTCGCGCTGGCGTAGGTCCTCCATCTTGCGCGCCAGGTCCGGATCCACCGCCGGTTCCTGGCGGCGGAAGATCACCTGCTGGCAGGGTTCGCCTTCGTACTGGGCGAGGGTGAACTCCATCACCGCCGGGAAGGTGTTGCCCTCGATGTCGTGGGCTTCCAGCTCGTAGCGCGCGGGCGGGGTCTCGCCCTTGCTCATCCGCTTGAGCAGCTGCTTGAAGTCGGCGACGTGCCCGGCGTCGACGAGGTCGAGCAGCGACATGCCCTCGATGTCCTCGAACGATTCGTAGCCGAACATCTCCAGGTAGGCCGCGTTGGCGCGGATGTGCATGCCTTCGTGCACGTAGGCGATGGGGTCGCGCGAGGATTCGATCAGGGCGTCGCAGCGGCGTTCGGTCTCGCGGACCTGCGCCTCCAGCCCGCGCTGGGCGCGGCGGGCCTCGAGGTCGGCCCAGTCGCGGCGCACCGTCGCCAGCAGCTGCGGCGGCTTGTGGCGCAGGGCGAGGGCGCGCACGCCGCCGGCGAGCAGGTCGGAGAAGCTGTCGGTGTCGATCTGTTCGACCACCGCGACCAGCGGGATGTCCTTGCCGCTGGTCGTCACCCGCTGCTCGACGTCGGCGAACGGCACGGAGCGGCAGGGATGGGCGGCCAGCACCAGGTCGACCGGCTGGCCGACGAGCATGTGGGTGAGTTCGTCGCCCGTGGTCGGCCGCAGCGGGCGGACCGCGATCCCGGCGTTGCGCAGCCCGCTGACGATGCCCTCGGCCTCCTCGACACTGTCATCGACCAGCATGAGACGCAGTGCGGGATCGTGGCTTTTGGACATGCGCAGGCTCCGGAGGGAGGTCGAACGGGGGAACCGCCATGGTACGACGGGATCGGGTCCGCGTCCGCCTCCGCGACCGCGCACGACGACGGCCCGGGACGCGGCGTCGCTGCGCGCCCGCTCAGCCGAAGGGCGTCGCCGCGTCCGGCAGCAGCGGCCGCTTGGCCGGATCGCCCGCGACCTCGCGCACCAGTTTCGGCACGAGGTAGCCGGGCAGCCGCGCCATCAGCGCCGCGTGCAGGGCGAGGGCGCGGGCGTCGTCGACCTCGAAATGGGCCGCGCCGGCCACCCGGTCCAGCTGGTGCAGGTAGTAGGGCAGCACGCCGCCGACATGGCCGCGTTCGCACAGGTCGGCCAGCGCCTGCACGTCGTCGTTCACCCCGCGCAGCAGCACCGCCTGGTTGAGCAAGGTCGCGCCGGCCGCGCGCAGGCGGGCGAGGGCGGCATCCACCGACATATCGAACTCGCGGGCGTGGTTGGCGTGGATCACCACCGTCACCGGCCAGGGCAGGGCGCGGAGCCAGGCGACGAGGTCGTCGTCGACCCGCTCCGGCAGCACGACCGGCAGCCGGCTGTGGATCCGCAGCCGGCGCAGGTGCGGGACGGTCGCGAGCCGTGCGGTGAGTTCGGCCAGCTTGGACGTGGCCAGCGCCAGCGGGTCGCCGCCGGACAGCAGCACCTCGTCGATCGACGCGTCGTCGCGGATCGCGGCCACCGCCTCGGCCCACTGGCCCGCGGCCGCGGTCTCCTCGGCATACGGGAAATGGCGGCGGAAGCAGTAGCGGCAGTGCACCGCACAGCTGCCGGTGGCGATCAGCAGCGCCCGGCCGCGGTACTTGCGGATGACCCCGGCCCCGGCCTTCGCGGCGCCGTCGCCGACGGCGTCCAGGCCGAACCCGGGCATCGGCCGCAGTTCGGCATCCAGCGGCAGCACCTGCCGGAGCAGCGGGTCGTGCGGGTCGCCCGGGCGCATGCGGGCGACGAAGCCCCGCGGCACCCGCAGCGGGAACTGCGCGGCGGCGTGGGCGGACAGGTCGGGGACCCGGCCGGTCAGGTCGAGCAGGGACAGCAGTTCGGCCGGGTCGCGGACGGCGTCGCGCCAGAGGCGCTTCCAGTCGGCGCCGGCGGCGGGCTGCGTCGGACGGGGGGCAACGGGTATCATGGGAGGTTCAGTCGGGTCGTTCGTCGGGACGCGCCGGCGTTCCGGGGCCCAGCCCCATAGTCTAGCGTCCGGGGCCGCGGCCGGTCCGGGACGCCACCGAAGCACACCTCTTTCAGGAGCACCCCATGGCCAGCCTGGGCATGAACGACGTCAAGACCGGACAGAAGATCCTGGTCAACAACGACCCCTGCGTCATCACCGAGACCGAATACGTCAAGCCGGGCAAGGGCCAGGCCTTCACCCGCATCAAGTACCGCAACATCAAGTCCGGCCGCGTGGTCGAACTCACGATGAAGGCGACCGACTCGGTGGAAGTGGCCGACGTCGTCGACACCGACATGCAGTTCCTCTACAGCGACGGCGAATACTGGCACTTCATGAACCAGGAGTCGTTCGAGCAGGTGCAAGCCGACAAGGCCGGCATGGGCGGCGCCGACAAGTGGCTGAAGGGCGAGGAAGCCTGCGTGGTGACCCTGTGGAACGGCAATCCGATCAACGTCCAGCCGCCGAACTTCGTCGAGCTGAAGATCGTCGAGACCGACCCGGGCGTGAAGGGCGACACCGCCGGCACCGGCGGCAAGCCGGCGACGCTCGAGACCGGCGCCGTGGTTCGCGTCCCGCTGTTCGTGGCCCAGGACGAAGTGATCAAGGTCGACACCCGTTCGGGCGAGTACGTCAGCCGGGTGAAGTGAGGAAGCTCGCCGCCCTGGCTACGTGCTGCCTGCTGCCCGCGCTGGCCTCGGCCGGCCGGATCGGGTCGGCCATCCGAACGCCTGCCGCCACGCGGCCCTGCG
>JBQCJG010000371.1:0-3180 GCA_051952955.1 Lysobacteraceae bacterium
CGCCGAATGGCGGGTCAGGCCGCTCTACCGGGCCTGGACTCGGCTGCGCCGCAACACGTGCGGCCTCGCTCAGTACACCACCGCCCGCGCCTGCACGAAGGCGTAGAAGAACACGGCGTTCGGGTCGTTCTGCACCTGCCGCATCTCCCGGCGCATGTGCTCGACGACCTCCTCGGTGACGCGGCCGGCGGCGATCAGCTGGTCCGCCGCCGACAGCAGCAGCTCTTCCCAGAACGCGATCATGGTCTTGCGCCGCGCCGGTTCGCGGTTGTCGAAGTGGAAGGTCTTGATCTGCGTGGTCACGTCGCGATAGCCGCCGGCCAGCAGCAGGTTGCCCAGCTTCGCGCCGACGAACGGATCGCCGCCCTGCTCGTACTGGAAGTCGTTGAAGGCCATCCAGTACTTCCACACGTTGGGCGAGTACGGATCGAGCAGGAACGACGAGTTCATCACCTCGGTGATGTACACCACCGAGCCCGGGGCCAGCGTGCGGCGCACTTCGGCCAGCACCCGCGCGGGTGAGGGCACGTGCTCCAGCACCCAGCACAGGAACGCGCCGTCGAAGCTGCGCGCCTCGAACGGCAGGTCGGTCGCGTCCGCACGCTGCAGCGTGTAGCGGCCGTCGAACCACGGCATCGCGCCGAGATTCTGCCGGGCCGCGCCGAGTTGTGCCTCGTTGAGGTCGACGCAGGTCACGCGCAGGTCGGGGAAGCGGCGCAGCAGGATCTCGGTCTGCGCGCCGACGCCGCTGCCGACTTCCAGCAGGCGCGATGTGCAGGTGTAGTCGATGTCGTGGAAGATCGTGCTCTCGGCGATCCGCGCCTGCTTCACCAGGCGCGCCTGTTCCGTGGCGGAGAAGCCGTGCAGGTAGGCGGGCGTGTCTTGCGTGGTCATGTCGAAGGCCCTCGTGGGGGTTGCGGTCCGGGGCGGAGGCGCTGCGCGGCCGTCGTCACGCGTCGATGCGGGGCACGCCGCCCTGCCTCGCGAGCCGCAGCAGCGTCGCTTCGCCGTCGTGGGCGGGCAAGGCTCGGCGCGGGATGACGTGCGCGTGCTGCTTGCCGAAATAGAGCAGCAGGAACCCGTCGCGCCCGCGGATCCGCAGGATCGCGGCCCAGCGCTGCTTCAGCTCGCTGTTCGCGCTCCGTATTTCCAGGCCGTCGGCATCGAAGCGGTAACGGTGCGAACCCTGCCTGCGGGCGTTCCGATGGTGGAGGTGGGCCCGGTAGAAGGTCATCAGCGGAGATATCAGCGCCGCCACCGCGATCGGGATCCACGGCCAGGACAGCGCATCGGTGCCCGCGTGCCGGAGCCACAGCATGAGGGACAGTCCGAAGAGCAGCGGCGCGAGCATCCAGGCCATGGCCATCGGCGACGCCAGCGTCAGCGACCAGATCGCGCGCAGCCACTCGCCGTAGGTCAGCGAATACGCGATGTCCACGGCATCCGGCGTCATGGCCGCGTTCGTCTCGTCGCTCATGCGGCCTCCCGCGCCGGCACGTCGCCCGCCATCAGCGCATCGAAGTAGTCGCGCGTCAGCCGCAGCTGCGCATCCGCGGTCTCGGCGCGGTTGACGACGGTGCGGAAACTCTCGTTCTCGGGGCGGTCCTTCGCGTACCAGCCCAGGTGCTTGCGCGCGATGCGCACGCCGTGCGGTTCGCCGTAGAACGCGTGCAGGTGTTCGAGGTGGCCGAGCAGGATGTCCCGCACCTCCGCCAGCGTCGGCGCCGGCAGCGTCTCGCCGGTGGCGAGAAAGTGCGCGACCTCGCGGAAGATCCACGGCCGGCCCTGCGCGGCGCGGCCGATCATCACCGCGTCGCAGCCTGTCGCGTCCAGCACCTGCTTCGCCTTCATCGGCGAATCGATGTCGCCGTTGGCGATGACCGGGATCGACAGCATCGCCTTGATCGCGGCGATGGTGTCGTACTCGGCGACGCCGGTGTACTGCTGGTCGCGGGTGCGGCCGTGGATCGTCAGCGCGGCGATGCCGCTGTCCTCGGCGATGCGCGCGATCGCCGGCGCGTTGCGCGCGTCGGCGGCCCAGCCGGTGCGGATCTTCAGCGTCACCGGCACGTCGACCGCGGCCACGACGGCGGCGAGGATGCGGCCGACCAGCGCCTCGTCGCGCATCAGCGCCGAGCCCGCCCACGCGTTGCAGACCTTCTTCGCCGGGCAGCCCATGTTGATGTCGACCAGCTGCGCGCCGTGGTCGACGTTGTACCGCGCGGCCTCGGCCATCACCTCGGGCACGGTGCCGGCGATCTGCACGCTGATCGGCGCGGGTTCGCCGTCGTGGTCCATGCGGTGCAGCGACTTGCGCGTGCCCCAGAAGCGCGGATCGGACGTGGTCATCTCCGACACCGCCAACCCCGCGCCCAACCGCTTGCAAAGCTGCCGGAACGGCTTGTCGGTGACCCCGGCCATCGGGGCCAGGATCACGCGGGGGGCGATGCAATGGGGACCGATGCGCATGGCGGCATTGTACGGGCGGCTTCGGCCCCTCTCTTGTGCTGCGCATGAGCGCGCCGAGGGCGAGCGGCCTTCCCGTCGCCGCGGGCGCGCCGCGGCTCCGCCCCGCCGTGGCCCCGCCGGCGATGGGGAGGGTCGGGGAGGGGCGCCGCGCATTCGACCCCCCTCCCGACCTCCCCCTGCGCTGCGCGCAAGGGGAGGGGGACATCCGTCTTCCATGAGGCATGCAGCGGAGAACGTCGCGCCCCGGGCCGTTTCGGCTGAGCCCTCCCTGTCGCTGCAGGCGATGGGAGGGTCGGGGAGGGGGCGACCCCCTCCCGGCCTCCCCCTGCGCTGTGCGCAAGGGGGAGGGGGACATCCGTCTTCCATGAGGCATGCAGCGGAGAACGTCGCGCCCCGGGCCGTTTTCGGCTGAGCCCCTTCCTGTCGCAGGCGATGGGGAGGGTCGAGGATGGGCACTGCGCATTCGACCCCCTCCCGGCCTCCCCCGGCGCTGCGCGCAAGGGGCGGGGGACATCCGGCTTCCCGGAGGCGGGCACCGGAGCACCTCGCGCCCCGGCAGGTTCGGCTGAGCCCCTCCCTGTCGCCGCAGGCGATGGGGAGGGTCCGGGAGCGGCGCCGCGCTTTACACCCCCCTCCCGACCCCCCCAAGCGCTGGGAGGTCGGCGACGGGTACAAACGGGTTCCCTGTGGGGGGCCGGGGGGCCGGGGGGG
>JBQCJG010000372.1:0-2179 GCA_051952955.1 Lysobacteraceae bacterium
CTGATCAAGATCATCAACATCGTCGCGCTGCTGCTGGTGCCGCTGCTGCCGATGGACATGAGCCAGGCCTCGGGCACCGCCGGCGGCATGCCGGCCGGCCATGACGACGCCGTCGCTGCAGCGGCCGCTGCGGCCGCCGCCGCGGCGGAAGCCGCTGCGGCCGCCGCCGAAGCCGCGAAGAAGGACGATGCGGCGCCGGCCTCGGCCGAGGCCGTGCGCGCCGCGGCCGCCGAGCCGGCGGATGCGGCCAGCCGCACCGCGACGCTGTACTTCGCCGCGGGGTCGGCCGCGCTGCCGGCCGATGCCGCCACCACCCTCGCCCACGTCGTGATGACCCTCAAGGGCAGCGACGAGGCGAAGGCGGCCGTCTCCGGTTTCCACGACCTGACCGGCGATCCGGCGAAGAACGCCGAACTGGCGAAGCAGCGCGCCCAGGCCGTGGCCAAGGCGCTGGCCGACGCCGGCGTCGCCGCGGACCGCATCGACCTGCGCAAGCCGCAGGCGACCAGCGGCGGCGCCAAGGCCGACGAGGCCCGCCGGGTGGAAGTCACGGTGGAGTGACCCCCGCCCCCTGCGGCACCCGTCGAACGGCGGCCTCCGGGCCGCCGTTCGCGTTGGGGGCATCGAGCGGGCGCTGGCCGGGCCGCCAGCGGGCCGCAATGAACCGCCCCGCTCGTGCCGGACAGCCGCCGAAAACCCGTGTCGGGGCCGTGGCGCCCCCGTGTCGGGATGCTGTCGTCACGCCGGCCGCGCTGCGTCACCATGCTCCGGTGCCACGGGCCGGCCACGTCGGCGGGCCCATCGCACGGAAACCGCCCCATGTCCCTCGACGCCATGCCTCCCGACACGTCTCCCAGCCCTCCGCCTCCCGCCAGCGGCCTGCACCTCGACAGCGCGCGCCTGCGCGCCCTGCGCAGCGCCCGCCAGTGGTCGCAGGAACAACTGGCCGAGCTCTCCGGCCTCAACCTGCGGACCATCCAGCGTCTGGAGGCCGGCGCGAAGATTTCGACCGAGTCCCTGCGCGCCCTCGCCGCGGTGTTCGAAGTGCCCGCCGAGAGCCTGCTGGTCCGCCCGCCCTCGCCCAGCCAGCCGGCGCTCGACGCCATGCGCGACGGCCTCGTCCGCGGCCTGGACTTCCGCGGCACGACCTCGCGCCCGGACTTCTGGTGGTGCGTGCTCGCGGTGGCGATGCTGCTCGCCTTCGCCGAACTGCTGGCGCCGTTGCTGGGGCCGCTGCCGCTGCAGATCGCGTCTCTCGCCGTGCTGGTGCCATGGGTCGCGGCCTGCACGCGGCGGCTGCGCGACGCCGGCCTCAACCCGTGGTGGCAGCTCCTCGGCCTCGCCCCGGTCGGCGGCATCCTGGTCGTCCTGTACCTGACGACCTACCCGACCGCACCGCGCGAGACCGCACCGGCCAGGGCCGCGGGATGAGCCCTCGCAGCGCCGGGATGCTGCGACGCAGCAACCGGCGGCGTAGAATGCGCGCCTCTCTTCCGTACCGATTTGGAGCGCCCCATGGGCCTGGACCTGGTTCCCACCGGCAAGAACCCGCCGGACGAAGTCAACGTCATCATCGAGATCCCGAAGGACGCCGAACCGGTCAAGTACGAGGTCGACAAGGAGACCGGCGCGATCTTCGTGGACCGCATCCTGTCCACCCCGATGCGCTATCCCTGCAACTACGGCTACATCCCGCACACCCTGTGCGGCGACGGCGACCCGGCCGACGTGCTGGTAATCCTGCCGCTGCCGCTGGTGCCCGGCTCGGTCATCCGCGTGCGTCCGGTCGGCGTGCTGCGCATGAAGGACGAGGCCGGCAGCGACGAGAAGCTGCTCGCGGTGCCGGTGGAGAAGGTGTTCGCCGGCTACTCGCACATCGCCGACATCGACAAGGTCAGCCAGCACTGGCTGGACCGCATCGGCCACTTCTTCGAGCACTACAAGGACCTTGAGAAGGGCAAGTGGGTGAAGCTCGACGGCTGGGGCGGCGCCGAGGAAGCGAAGGACATCATCCGCCAGTCGATCGAACGCTACAACGCGACCCCGGAAGGCGAGAAGCCGCATTTCTGAGCGCCACGATCGTTCGACGCAACAGAAAAAAGCCCGCGCATCGCGCGGGCTTTTTTCGTGCAAGCCCTTCACTCGGTAGAGCGGCCTTCAGGCCGCTGCTTTTCGAAAG
>JBQCJG010000373.1:0-8709 GCA_051952955.1 Lysobacteraceae bacterium
GATGCAGCGGCCCGCGGCTTGCCTCGGCCACCAGCCAAGGCAGCGCCACGGACCTTGCCTCGGCGGCCCGAGGACGCAACGCGGTGCATGAAAAAGTCCATAACACGCTCTAAGCCTGCCGCACCGCCACAGGAGTCCGCCATGACCGCCACCGCCCCGTCCCTCGAACGCTGGACCCTCGCCGGCCTCGGCGCGCTGCTGATCGCGATGCTGGTCGCGGCCGACGTCTCCGCCTTCCGCCTGCCCGTCGCGGCGGCCATCGCCCTCGGGCTCGTCGCCGGCGCGCTGCCGCTGCGCGCGATCGCCCGCCGCCTGCCGGAGGCGCTGGACGGTCTCGGCAAACGCCGGCCCGTCCTCTCGGCGCTGTGGCTGCTGCTCGCGCTGCTGGCGCTGGTGCGCACCGCCGGCGTCGCCGCCTTCATGGTCGATCCCGCGCAGGCATCGGTGTCGGCGTTCGGCTTCGATCCGTTCTACATCGGCCACAGCTGCTATTCCGGCTACTGGCAGGCGGCACAGCTGGCGCAGCAGGGCGCGGCGAACCTCTACGACCCCGCGCTGTACGACGGCCAGAGCCACGGCATCTTCCGCTTCGACGAATTCCTGTACCTGCCGCAGTTCCTGCTGCTGCCGATGCTGGGCGTGGCCGCAGGCGGCGATTTCGACCAGCTGCGCGCGGCGTGGTTCGCGATCGAAGGCCTCGCGCTGCTCGCGTGCATGGCCTGGCTGTGCGGCTGGATCGGCGAGCGTGCCGGCCGCCGCGCGCTGCTGCTGGTCCCCGCGGTGTGGCTGGCGACGCCGGTGCTGCTGACGCTGCAGCTGGGCAACTTCCACCTGCTGGCGGTCGCGATGTCCGCGGTCGCGATGGCGCTGTTCTGGCGCGAACGGCCGGTGCTCGGCGGCGCGCTGCTCGGCTTCGCGGTGTTCAAGCTGTTCCCGGGCATCCTCGGCATCTACCTGATCGCCACGCGTCGCTGGAAGGCCGTGGGCTGGACGCTGGCGTTCTCGCTCGCCTACACGATCGTCACCTATCTGTGGATCGGCGACGCGCCGTTCCGCGCGCTGCTGTCGTACCACCTGCCGCGACTCGGCAACGGCGAGGCCTGGGCGTTCCTCGAAATGAAGGAGCTGGGCTTCGTCGCCGCGATCAACGATTCGGTGCCGGGCGTCGTCTACAAGCTCAACGCGCTGGGCGTGCCGGGCATGACCCGCGCGCTGGTGCAGCAGCTGTCGTGGGCGTGGACGCTGGTCGTCGTCGCGCTGACCGTGCTCGCCGCGCGCCGCGCGCCGCGGATGTCGCGGGTGGAGCTGGCCGCGGCATGGATCGCGCTGCTCGGCCTCGCCGCGGCGCGCAGCCCGTTCCTGCCCGATCACACCGGCCTGTTCGCGCCGCTGTGGGCGTGGAGCTTCGTCGCCGCCGCCGCGGCGATGACCGGCGCCCGCGCCGCGGTGTTCGCGCTGCTGTGGCTGGCGCTGGCCGCGGTGCTGCCGTTCACCGGCACGCCGCTCGACGACGGCGCCGATCGCTACCTCGTGTCCGCGATCAGCCAGGTCGTGTCGCTGGGCGTGTGCCTGTGGATCGTGCTGCGTCGCCCGGTCGGCGCGGCGACGCAGGCCGGTGGCGACATCGGTTCGCACCGGATCGCGACGGCCTGAGCCTCTCGCACCGCACGGCGGCGGCAGCGGTCGGGCCGGATCCGTCGCCGCGGCGGGCATTCAGCCGATCACGGGATTGGCACGGTTTTGGCGAACTTCCGGCACCCACGGGAGAATGCCCACGATGTCCACCTCCACCCTCCGCGCGGTGCTGTTCGATTCGGTGCGACTCGACAGCCGCGAGGTCGACCCGGCCGCGATCGACCTGGCCGACGTCGACGACACCCGGCTGCTCTGGATCGATGCGATTGAGGCGCAGGCCGCCGAAGCGGTGCTGCGTCGACTCGGCCTGCCGGACGCCATCGCCGAACGCGTGTGCGGCGAGGGCACGGCGCCCGACCTGCTGCATACCGATGCCGGTTTCTGGCTGCGCGCCCACGGCCTGCATGCAGGACGCGGCGCCGCGTTCGAGCCGATGCCGATCGACATCGTCGCCGGCCGCAACGTGGTGGTGACCCTGCGCGGCGCGGGCACGGAAAACGACCATGGCCTCGACCTGCTGCAGACGCACGGCGCGCTCGGCCGCCTCGATTCCGAGCGCTTCGTCGCCGCCCTGCTGCATGGCGTGCTCACGACCTATTTCGATGCCGTCGGCACCATCGAGGCCCGCGTCGAACGCGTCGAGGAGACCATCCTGGCGCCGGACGACGAGGACTGCATCGAGGAACTGCGCCAGCTCGTCCGTTCCACCTCGCGCATGCGGCGTTCGCTCGCCGCCCACCGCAAGGTGTTCTCCGGCCTCGCGCGGCCGGATTTCGGCCGTTGCGACGACGACGATGCGCCGCGCCGCCATTTCGCCGCACTGGACGAGAAGTACGAGCGGGCGATGGATGTGGTCGAGAACAGCCGCGACCTGGTGATCGACTGCTTCGAGCTGTTCAGCAGCCGCACCGCCCTCTCGACCAACGAGACCATGCGCGCGCTGACCTTCCTGACCGTGCTCATCGGCGGACTGGCGGTCGCGGCCGGCATCCTCGGCATGAACTTCAAGGTCGACTTCTTCGCGGCGAAGCACGGCTTCTGGATCGCGCTCGGCGCGATGGCCGCGATGACGACCGCGGCGGTGCTGCTCGGGAAGCGTCGACGCTGGTTCTGACGCGCCGCGTTGCGCACGGCGGCCGGGGGATCCATCGTGAAATTCGGGCGACGGCGTGCAATTTTTTCAGGGATGGCCATGCCGAGCCGGCATGCGCCGACGGGGCCATCGCCGCTGCATGCGGTGCAGTGCGCGGCATTCGGCGACGCAGCGCACGGTTCGCGCGACGCGCCTGCGGCACGGCATGCATCTTGCGACGGGTGCAGACGGAACCCCCGTCCATCCCCCGGAGATCGCACATGCGCCGTGACATCCTGAAGACCCTGCAGACCGAACACGAGACCCTTCGCGAGCTGTTCGCCGAGATGAACCAGACGACGGACCGCGCGAAGAAGGGGCGCGAGCAGTTGCTGCAGTCGATCGAGGACAACCTGATCCCGCACGCGAAGTGGGAAGAAACCGTGTTCTATCCGGCCTTCGCCGAGCGTGCGGATCGCGACGGGCTCAAGACCCATGCGGAAGCGCTGGTGGAGCACCACGCCGTGGAGCAGGTGGTGATCCCCGAGGTCCACGCCGCCGAGACCGGGACGCCCGAGTTCGCCGGCCGCGTGAAGGTGTTCGGCGAGCTGATCGAACACCATGCGCGCGAAGAGGAAACGACGATGTTCAAGCTCGCGCGCAAGCTGTTCAGTGCCGAGGAACTCGCGGACCTGGACGAACAGTACGAGACGTGGAAGGCCTCGAACGCGGCCGCGCTCGCCGTCGCCGGCGAGAAGGGCAAGACCGGCCTGAAGGCGGCCGTGAAGTCGATGATGGGCTGAGCGGACGTCGCGGCGGAGCATGCCATGCCGGAAGGACCGAGCCTGGTCATCCTGCGGGAGCGACTGTCGCCGTTCGCGGGACGCATCGTGCGCGAGGCCGGCGGCCACTGCGCACTGGATCTTTCCCGACTGCAGGACCGCCGCGTGCGCGCGGTCCGCAGCTGGGGAAAGCATCTGCTGTTCGAGTTCGACGACATCACCCTGCGCATGCACCTGCTGCTCTTCGGCCTCTGCCGGGTGATGCCGGCCGACGCGGCGATCGAAGGCAAACCGACGCTCTGGCTGCGCTTCGACGAGTCGTGCATCGTCTTCCGCGCGGCCTCCGCGAAGTGGATCGAAGGCCCGCTCGACGATGCGTACGACTGGTCGGCCGACGTGCTGTCGCCCGCCTGGGATCCGCAGGCTGCGCGCAGGAAGCTGCTGGCGGATGCCGATCGGCTGGTCTGCGACGTGCTGCTCGACCAGTCGATCTTCGCCGGCGTCGGCAACATCATGCGCAACGAGGTGCTGTTCCGCGTCTCGATCCATCCGCTCAGCGTCGTCGAAGCGCTGCCGGGACCGCGGCTGGACCGTCTCGTCGCGGAGGCCCGCGGCTATGCGTTCGACTTCCTGGAGTGGAAGCGGCGCAACGTGCTGAAGCAGCACTGGTGTGTGCACGAGCAGCGCGCCTGCGTGCGCTGCGGCCATCCGCTCGCGAAACCCCGGCAGATCGGCATGAGCCGGCGGCGCAGCTTCCATTGCGACACCTGCCAGATCCTCTACATCCCGCCTCCGCCGCGCGGCCTCGCCTTCCCGAACGCGCACGATGCGAGGTCGGCTTCCAAGCCGTGACACGCCACGACCGACAGGACGACCGCACGATGGACAGACCGGACATGCAACGGACCGAGGCAACGGCCATCGCCGCGGACTCCGACGACGATGCGTTGCGCATCGCCTGCGCGGAAGTCAGGCCGTGGAGCTACCGTGCCCGGCACGCACCGCCGGAACGGGAAATCGCCGCGATCGCCTACGTGGCTGCGCGACTGGGCAGGCGCTGCGTGTACGGCAACGTGCCACCCGCCGATCTCGTCGATGCACTGCTGCGCGGCGCCTTCGACATCGCCATCGGCGACCTGCCGCCGGAGCCATGCGCAAGCCTCCGCGCCGTGCGCCTGCCGCATGCGCGCGTCCGGGCGCCGCGCTCCGCATCGGATCGGCGCTTCGAAACGCGACACGCGCTCTTCCCCGAGGTCTGGTGGATGCGGGCCGACGACGTCCGCTTGCGCTGGCGGGTGCGGCTGGCGCTGCTGCGCTGGCGCTTCGCGATGCCGGCGGACGACGGCGCGATCCTCGCGGCCAGCCGCAGCCCCTGATCCATCGCGATCGCGGGCCGCTCAGGCGAGCCCGGCGATCGCCTCCGCGAGATCCTGCGGCGCCTCGCGCCAGTCGCCCCAGGGATGCCCGCGTACGCGGCGCATACGTCGCGGCGCGCTGTCGATGTCGAACGCGGCCGCGCCCTCGATCCTGCCCAGGTCTTCCCAGCGCAGCGGCATCGCCACCGGCGCCCCGGCGCGCGCGCGCAGCGAGAACGACGCCACGCTGGTCGCGCCGCGCCCGTTGCGCAGGTAGTCGACGAAGATCCGGCCGTCGCGGCGGCGCTTGCTGGCGCTGGCGACGAAGCGCAGGGGCTCGGTCGCGGCCATGCCGTCGGCGAAGGCGTGCGCGAACTGCCTGGCGAGCGTCCAGTCGCAGGCCGGCGACAGCGGCACCACCACGTGCAGACCCTTGCCGCCCGACGTGCGCACGAAACTGCGCAGGCCGACCTCGCGCAGCCGCCCGCGCACCTGGCGCGCGGCATCGACGATGGCCGGCCAGTCCACGCCCGGTCCGGGATCGAGGTCGAACACCAGCACGTCGGCCAGCGCAGGCGCATCGGCGCACGCGCCCCACGGATGGAACTCGATCGCGTTGAACTGCACGAGTTCGAGCAGGGCCGCAACGTCGTGCACGACCAGTGCCTCTTCGCCTTCGTCCGGCAGGCGCACGACGTCGACGCGCGACAGCCCGGCCAGCGCATGTTTCTGGAAGAAGCAGGGCTGGCCGGTACCGTCCGGGCAGCGCACGACCGACAGCGGACGGCCGGCGATCTCCGGCAGGATCCAGTCCGCCATGGCGCGGTAGTACGCGAAGACGTCGCCCTTGGTCCTGCCGTCGCCCGGGAACACCACGCGCTCGGGATGGGTGAGCACGACGTCCGCGGCGGCATCGCCGGCCGCAGTCGCGGGTCGATCGCGCCGCCCGGGCGGCTTGCGTGCCTGTGGCATGTCCGTTCCTTCCTCGTCTGCATCGCCCGCGGCCGTGGCCAGCTCGTCCACCGTCTTGTCGAGGCGCAATCCCTTGAACGACGCCTGCCGCAGCAGGCCGTGGCCCCCGGTGCCGCGATGGTAGACCTCGACGAGGAACGCCGGCGCGAACCATCGCGCCGCGCGCAGGTCGGTGTCGTTCGGCGGCACCGGCACGCTCGGCGTCGCGCTCCCGCGCCCGCGCACCTTCGGCGCGAGCTGGCGCAGGTCGTCGTCGCTGAAGCCGGAACCGACGCGGCCGGCATAGACGAAGCCGCCGCGCCCGTCGGGCCGCGCCAGCAGCAGCGCCCCGAACCCGCTGCGGCTGCCCTTCGGCGGCGTGCTGCCGACGACCGCGTAGGTCTCGCTCTCGAGCCGCTTGGACTTGCGCCAATCGTCGGAGCGGCCCGTGCGGTAGGGCCGGTCGATGCGCTTGGACAGCAGGCCCTCGAAGCCGGCATCGGCGGCGAGCGCGAGCGCCGCCGCACCGTCCGCCGGGACGTGCGCGCTGTAGCGCAGGCGCGGCCCGGCCGCCGCCAGCACGTGTTCGAGCAGCGCCTTGCGTTCGCCCAGCGGCGCGGCGGACACGTCGACGCCGTCGAGATGCAGCAGGTCGAACAGCACCAGCGACAGCGCGCCGTGGCGCTCGCCGGACAGGATCGCCTGCAGCAGGTTGAAGTCGCCGCGACGGCCGCCGCCGGCGATCAGTTCGCCGTCGAACGCGGCGGCGTCGAGCCCCAGCGCCGCGATCGCGGCGACCACGTCCGGCGCACGGCCGGTCCATTCCAGCGCGTTGCGCGACCACAGCCGCACGCGGCCGCCGACGACCACGGCGACGATGCGGTAGCCGTCCCACTTGATCTCGTGCACCCAGCCCGGACCCGACGGCGGCGTGTCGGCGGTCGTCGCCAATTGCGGTGCGAACGGCGCGTCGTCGAGCCGCGCCCTGCGCGCGCCGGAGAGCGCCAGCGCCTCGTCGCGCCAGCGCGCGGTCGAAGCCGCGTCCTGCGTTGCGGCGTCGGGCTTCGCACGCTTTGCGAGACGGGCCTTCGCGATCTTCTTCGCGATCTTCTTCGCGGTCTTCTTCGCAAGCTTCCTGGCGGGCTTCGCCGATGCTTTTTCTGCAGCCTCGTCCGACGGCGCGTCCTGGTCGAGCAGATCGTCCGCTTCGCGCGGGCCGGCATAGGCATCGGGTTCCTTGAACAGCAGCCACTGCGGCTTGTCGCCGCGACCGTGCGTGCGCACGAGGTGCCAGCCGCCGACCAGCCTGCCGCCGAACAGTTCGAAACGCAGGTGGCCTTTCCGAAGCTGCGCTTCCGGATCGCCGTCGGTGGTCCAGAGGCCGCGATCGTAGAGCGCGACATGGCCGCCGCCGTACTGGCCCTGCGGGATCTCGCCCTCGAAGTCCGCGTAGTCGAGCGGATGGTCCTCCACTTCGACCGCGAGCCGCTTCACCGCGGGATCGAACGACGGCCCCTTCGGCACCGCCCAGCTCCTGAGCACGTCGCCCACCTGCAGGCGGAAGTCGTAATGGCGCCGCCGCGCATGGTGCAGCTGCACCACGAAGATCGGCCGCCCGGCGCGCGGGCGCGCTGCGGCCGGGGCCGGTTCACGGGTGAGATCGAAGCGACGCTTGCGCCGGTATTCCTGCAGGCTCATGGCCGATCATCGGCTGCGTCGCGATCCGGCGCGCGCCGGCGCCTTGCGCTTGCGCGGCTTTGCTTCTTCGCCGGCATCGTCGGCACGCGCGCGCCGCGCGGCCTTCTTCGCGCCCGCCTTCTTCGCCGGCGCACGGCGCGCCGGCGCCTGACCCTTGGATTCCAGGCTCCTGCGCAGCAGCGCCATGAAGTCGACGACGTTCGTGGCCGCGCCTTCGATCTGCGCTTCCTCGCTCTCGTCGGTGCGCACCACGGCCCCCGGTTCGCGCATGCGTTCCTCGATCACCTTCTGCAGGCGGTCGCGGAACTCGTCGCGGTAGTCGTCCGGGCGCCATTCGCCGGCCATCGAATCGATGAGCTGTTCCGCCATCTTCATTTCCTGCGCGCTGATCCGGTAATCGGCGACCTTGCCCTCGGGCAGATGGTAGTCGCCGGGATCGACCAGTTCCTGCGGATAGCGCAACAGCACCAGCACCAGCGCATCGCCCTCGGGCATCACCGCGGCCAGGTGTTCCCGCGTCCGGATCACCACCCGGGCGACGCCGATGCGACCGGTCCGGCGCAGCGTCTCGCGCAGCAGCACGTAGCCTTTCTCGGCCTTCTTCGCCGGCACCAGCACGTAGGGTTTCTCGAACTGGCGCGGCGGGATCGAATCGGCCGCCACGAACGCCTCGATCTCGACCGCGTCGTGGCTCTCGGGCGCGGCGGCCTCGATGTCCTCGCGCTCGATGACGACGTAGTTGCCCTTGTCGTACTCGAAGGCGCGGACGATGTCCTTCCACGGGACTTCCTCGCCGGTGTCGGCGTTCACGCGCTCGTAGCGGATGGGCGCCTTGTCGCGCCCGTCCAGCATGCGGAAATGGACGTCGGTGCTGCGTTCGCCGGTCATCAGCGTGACCGGCACGTTGAGCAGACCGAAGGACAGCGTGCCGCTCCAGAGGGGTCTTGGCATGGTGTGGTTCCTGGAATGCAATCGGCCCTGCGCAGGGCCGCTCCGGACCGATGCGGTGCTTTCAGAACGTCGCCATCGCGACGACGCGTGTGCCTGCAATTCTTTCGCGGCCGGATGTTTCCTGCAGTGCGCGGACATGGGCCTGTCCGGTGTGCTGCTCCGATGTACTGCGCAAGCCGCCTTCGTGCCTCTTCGACGCCATCGCACCCGGGGTGCGGCCACTTGCGTGGCCGCACATCGGGCGTATCAGCGCTTGTTGCCGGAC
>JBQCJG010000374.1:0-5571 GCA_051952955.1 Lysobacteraceae bacterium
GGAGCGGAGGGCGCGACGGAACACACAGCCCCCCCCCGGCGCCAGCCCCCCCACCAGCCCCCGGGACCGTGACCTGGGGGAGCGCGGAAAGTCGCGACGAATCGCCGATCACCCCACAGGATCATCATCGGCACCAGGTGACCACGCACATCCCCAATACGGATAATCCGCGAACCGCGCCACCAGCCCCGCGCGCACCGGATTCGCGACCACATAGCGTGCCATCGGCAGCAGCATGGCCTCCGATCGGACGCAACGGTCGTGATAACCCGGCATCCAGACCGCACCGCGTCGGCCTTGCGTCGCATTGGCAATGCCTGCCGTCACGCTCTTGATGCGCTGCATCAACTTCGACAGCGGCTCCGTCTTGCCGAGACCGAGCAACAGATGAAGATGGTCGGGCATCAATACCCAGCAAAGCAGACTTGCCCCACGCCAGAGTTCCGGATCGACGATGACGTTCGCAACCTGCCGGGCACAGTCGGCATGAGTGAAGCGACGTTCGCGGGCATGACACAACGTGGTGACCAGATAGTGCTGCCCCGGCGCCGAGATTCGGCCGTGCCGCAAGGCGCGTGAGCCGGGAGGTGGTGCCTTTCGCATGCGGCGACTCTGCGCCATGGGCATGGCGGAGCGGATCGGGGTTTTCCTCTCTGAACCGTCAGCTCTTCCATCGTCGCCTTGTCGGGAAGGCCTTCGGTTGATCGTCGCGACTCCGGTCGCTCCCACAGGAAGCGCTACCGCGATCTCATCGGCCGACCACAGCTCGCGGCTTCATGTCTGCATCTGCCTTTCCTGTGGGAGCGACGGAAGTCGCGACCGCGGCACGTGGCGTGAAGGATGAAAAGCACGCAGGACGACCAAGGCCACCGTCCTGCTTGACCCGCCATGCGGCGCTCGAAAGCCGGCGCTCCTACAAAGCGCTTCCTGCAATCGAATTCCCCACCGCCATCACGCCCACCGCACGCCCCCGTACGGAGCGCGGCCGGGGGCCGCTGCTAGAATCGATGCTCTAGAACGACGACCCCACAGACGATCCCCCATTCGGCGGCCCCGGGCCGCACGCGGAGCCCCCATGAGCTGGTTGAACGAACTGCTGCAGAACGACCCCGATCCGACCGAGACCCGCGAGTGGATCGAGTCGCTGAAGGCCGTCATCGACGCCGACGGCGCCGATCGCGCGCACCAGCTGCTGGAAGGCATGGTCGAGCTGACCCGCCGCGCCGGGGCGCACCTGCCGTTCGCGCCGACCACCGAGTACATCAACACCATCCCCGCACACCTCGAACCGCGCATGCCGGGCGATCCGCACATGGAGTGGCGCATCCGCTCGATGATCCGCTGGAACGCCATGGCGATGGTCGTGCGCGCCAACCGCAAGCCCGGCGACCTCGGCGGCCATATCGCCTCGTTCGCGTCGTCGGCCACGCTCTACGACGTCGGCTTCAACCACTTCTGGCGCGCGCCCAGCGCCGACCATCCGGGCGACCTCATCGGCGTGCAGGGCCACAGCTCGCCCGGCGTCTACGCCCGCGCCTTCCTCGAAGGCCGCCTCACCGAATCGCAGATCGACCACTTCCGCATGGAAGTCGACGGCCGCGGCGTCAGCTCCTACCCGCATCCGTGGCTGATGCCCGATTTCTGGCAGTTCCCGACCGTGTCGATGGGCCTGGGCCCGATCGGCGCGATCTACCAGGCGCGCAACTGGAAGTACCTCGAAGCCCGCGGCCTGATGCCGAAGTCCGACCGCAAGGTGTGGTGCTTCATGGGCGACGGCGAATGCGACGAGCCCGAAAGCCTCGGCGCGATCTCGGTCGCCGGCCGCGAAGGCCTGGACAACCTCGTCTTCGTCATCAACTGCAACCTGCAGCGCCTCGACGGCCCGGTGCGCGGCAACGGCAAGATCATCCAGGAACTGGAAGGCCAGTTCCGCGGCGCCGGCTGGAACGTCGTCAAGACGATCTGGGGCAGCTACTGGGATCCGCTGCTGGCGAAGGACAACACCGGCCAGCTCAAGCGCCTGATGATGGAAACCGTCGACGGCGAGTACCAGAACTGCAAGGCCTTCGGCGGCGCGTACACGCGCGAGCACTTCTTCGGGAAATACCCGGAGACCGCGGCGATGGTCGCCAACATGAGCGACGAGGACATCTGGCGCCTCAACCGCGGCGGCCACGATCCGCACAAGGTCTACGCCGCGTACCAGAACGCCGTCGAAACCAAGGGTATGCCGACCGTGATCCTCGCCAAGACGGTGAAGGGCTACGGCATGGGCGCCTCGGGCGAATCGCTCAACCCCACGCACCAGACCAAGAAGCTCGACGACGAAGCCGTGCGCGCGTTCCGCGACCGCTTCAAGATCGACATCCCGGATGACCAGTTCAAGGACGGCGCGGTGCCGTTCTACCACCCGGGCCCGAAGTCGCCGGAAGTCGAGTACATGCTGTCGCGCCGCGGCGCGCTGGGCGGCTTCCTGCCGCAGCGTCGCCGCAAGGCCACGCAGTCGCTGGAGACGCCGAAGCTCGAGGTGTTCGACCGCCTGCTCAAGAGCACCGGCGACCGCGAGATCAGCACCACCATGGCCTTCGTGCAGGCGCTGAACGTGATCCTGCGCGACAAGCAGGTCGGCCCGCGCTGCGTGCCGATCGTCGCCGACGAAGCCCGCACCTTCGGCATGGAAGGCCTGTTCCGCCAGATCGGCATCTACGCGCCGCACGGCCAGAAGTACAAGCCGGTCGACCGCGACCAGCTGATGTACTACCGCGAGGACGTCGCGGGCCAGGTACTGGAGGAAGGCATCACCGAGGCCGGCGCGTTCTCGTCGTGGATGGCCGCGGCCACCAGCTACAGCACCAACGATCTGCAGATGCTGCCGTTCTACATCTTCTACTCGATGTTCGGCTTCCAGCGCATCGGCGACAGCGCGTGGCAGGCGGCGGACATGCGCGCGCGCGGCTTCCTGCTGGGCGCCACCGCTGGCCGCACCACGCTGAACGGCGAAGGCCTGCAGCACGAGGACGGCCACTCGCACCTGCTCGCCGGCGCGATCCCCAACTGCCGCGCCTACGACCCGACCTTCGGCTTCGAGGTCGCCGTCATCCTGCAGCACGGCATGCAGCGCATGCTCCAGGAACAGCACGACGAGTACTACTACCTCACCCTGATGAACGAGAACTACGCCCACCCCGACATGCCGGAAGGCGCGGCCGAGGGCATCATCAAGGGCATGTACCTGCTGAAGGACGCCGGCAAGCCGAAGAAGGGCGAACTGCGCGTGCAGCTGCTGGGCAGCGGCACGATCCTGCGCGAAGCCATCGCCGCCGCCGAGCTGCTCGACAAGGATTTCGGCGTCACCGCCGACATCTGGTCCTGCCCCAGCTTCACCGAACTGCGCCGCGACGGCTTCGACGCGGAACGCTGGAACCGCCTCAATCCCGAAGCCAAGGCGCCGCGCAAGCCCTACGTCACCGAACTGCTGGAAGGCCGCCAGGGCCCGGCCGTCGCCGCCACCGACTACGTCCGCGGCTTCGCCGACCAGATCCGCGCCTTCGTGCCGATGCGCTACACCGTCCTCGGCACCGACGGCTTCGGTCGATCGGATACCCGTGCGAATCTCCGCCGTCACTTCGAAGTCGACCGCTACTACATCGCCCAGGCCGCGATCGACGCCCTCGCGAAGGAAGGCAAGATGACCGGCAAGGACGTCGCCCGCGCGATCAAGCTGTACAAGATCGATGTGGAGAAGGGGAATCCTCTCGGCGCTTGATGGGATCGGTTCCCGCGAATCGACTTGCGACACGGAACGAGGCGGCCAAATTGCCGCCTCGTTTTTTGCGCCGCGATCGATCGTTTCTATCGCGACGGCCCATTCTTTCATTGCTCCGAGGGACGCGCTAATGTCCCCGAATCACGGCAGCCGCCACGGCGCCGAAGCCGATGACCGATTCGCCAGGATGGGACGGGGGAGCGCGATGTCACGAAGACAGCATGCTGCAGCACATTCCGCTGGGAACGACAGGGCTGCGGTGGAAACGGTATTTCCATCGTCGCCGACGTCCCAAATCGTCGAGGACACGCCGACCAAGCTTCTGCTGCATGACAAAAATGGCCGGGCCCTGCTCGATCCGGATGCACGCTCGGTCGTGACGACGTTCCCGTTCGACGCCGCCAGCAAGCTGGCTGAAGTGAAAGCGCCGCACCTCAAGAACCGGTAGATGGAGCAGCAGGCAGAGAACTGCCCTATTTCCTCCCTCACGCACAATCATCCCGCCTCACTTTTATCGACGATAAAGTTTGCGAGGATTCAACATGAACTCAAAGAAAAAAATAGAAAATAAAGACAATCGTACGCTTGAAGAGAAAATCCCAGAAGCACTTTCAAAAACCGGATTTATCCTAGAAAACACCGTGGCTGAAGCATTTCGACAAGCCAAATGGGGAGTAATTAATAACCGCTACTATGTTGATGATGTCGACGGAAGAGCACGTGAGCTAGATTTAATCGCGTACAAAGTCAAAACTGGGAAAAACGTAGATGTCGTAACAAGCCTACTGGTCAGTTGCAAAAAGGATTCAGAGCACGTCTGGACCATCATGTCTCGAGCTCGCCCAACCCAAGACCCAAACATAGACTGGGAACCTGTCCATCACTGGACAAACAATGAGGTTCTTGAAGCATTTATTGGCAGCACAGATTGGCGCGATAACTATATTTCAAAAGACGAAGAACTAGAAAGGCACATTTTTTCTATAGAAAGACAGGCATTTGCATTTCAACTTGTAACAAAGAACGGAGAAAACCCGAAAAACGATAGACCCATATTCGAATCGCTAACAGATTTAATGAAGGCGCAAGATCATGAGCTTTCGATTCTGCCAAAGCGGATGAAGAAGAACAGAATCTATTTATTCAACTTGGTTACAGTCGTTGACGCTCCAATCTACGAAGTAACATACGACGAAGAAAAGCCAATAGCAAAAGAGGTGACGGAATTTCGTCATCTTGCAAGATACATCGTGAGAAAAGCAGAGCTGTCTGCACGCATCCATATCGTGAGCCAGAAAAAATTAGAACACCTTGTTTCCACCTATGACTCACTTGCAACATACAACAATGAATATTTCAACGCCTTAGTCTCAAAGGCCTATGAATCAATCAAGGATAACCGTTCCGTTCAATCCGTGATCGCCAAAAAATTAACTAAAATTATTCGGTTGAAAATCAATAATATGCTGCGTAAAAAAGGTGCTAACACGCTAGATTTAAACGACGAGATAATCATCTCATACAACAAATCTGACGGCCATTTAATTTTAAATCTTCCATTAGATGAAACCACTGTTGATTATCTGAATTCTGATAAAAAATTAATAGAAGAAGTATCTCAAGACCTCATCAAATTTGCACGATATTCCAAAAAATTTCGCTTTGAAGAAGACATCCCCTTCTAGGGCCGTAGGCTGGGTCATCGACCCAGCACCTGTGCATCTCTGGCTGGGTCAATGACCCAGCCTACGGGGCATCAAAAATCCAGCGTCGACGCGTAGCCCGGGTAAGGCCGAAGGCCGCAC
>JBQCJG010000375.1:0-14928 GCA_051952955.1 Lysobacteraceae bacterium
GGCCTCGGCCTGATCATGCTTGACGAGTTCGGCGACAAGATCGACGCCCAGAACGCCCGCGCGACCACCCAGTACCTGCGCTCGCTCGGCCTGCAACTGGTACTGGCCGCCCCGGACACCGCGCAGGGCACGCTCACCGGCGTCCTCGACAGCTACATCGAACTGTTCCGCGACGGCCCGCTGCTGCAGGTCGAACGGATCGAAGTCACCGAGGACGGCCGCGCCCTGCTCGCCAGCGACCAGTTCGCCCTGCATCCCGAACTGCTGGCGGCGGAGATCGCGCGGATCGAGGCGGGAGCGCATTCACCTGCCGCGTGATCCCCGAGTTCAGAACCCGTGGCAGGCGTCCCAGACGTCGCCGTCGAGGCGGCTGAGCTGGTCGAAGGTGCGCTTGAGGCCGACGCGCTTGAGTTCGCTGTCGCGGCGGTCCTTGGCGACGCGGCACGGGTCCGGGGCACGCTTCGGGGTCGCGGTGCGGACGATGCGGACGCGGTCGCCGCTGCCGCGATGGCGGCGGTCCATCTCGGCCTCGATCGCGCGGCTGCGGGCGAACGCCGCGGCATCGGGGGCGATCACCGCGAACTCGCGGATGGCGACGTTGCGCTGGGCGACGGCGCAGGGCGTGTCCTGGTAGCTGCGGACGCCGCGGGCGTCGGCCCAGACGTGGACGGTGACGCTGGCGGCCCGGCTCTCGACAGGCAGGCCAGCGACGGACAGGCAGGCGGCGAGGACGAGCGGCAGGCAGCGGGCAAACGGTGTCATCGGAGGCTCCGGAAGCGCCGGTCGGCGCGGTCCGGAACAGCATCGTCATCGCGGCCGGCGGCCGGGATCGGGGAAATGCCGCTGTCGTGCGGGGCATTCCCCGCGCCGCGGGGTCAGGAAACCCTGAGGGCGTCTGCGGTGCGGGCGCCGAGCCAGACCAGCGTCAGGCCGGCGGCGAGCGTGATCGCGAGGTAGCCCAGCGCCCAGTCGCCGCGGCCGGATTTCGCGAACAGCAGGCACTCGACCATCAGCGCGGAATAAGTGGTCAGCGCGCCGAGGATCCCGACCATCAGGAATGCCCGCCAGTACAGCGCCGACGGTCCGCGGCCCTCCAGCCAGATCGCGAGGAAGCCGGCCGCGAACGAGCCGATCAGATTCACCGCGAGCGTGCCCCACGGGAAACCCGTGCCCACGTGGCGCAGCAGCAGACCGCCGAGCCAGAAGCGCAGCATCGCACCCAGCGCGCCGCCCGCCGCCACCAGTCCGAGCTGCTGCCACCAGAGGGCCGGGGTCATGCGTCGCCTCTCGTCTTGCTTGCTCGGAACGCTTTCACTTCAGCAAGTTGCAAGATGAAGATGAAGTGCTTCATGAGCCCAATGCACCGTCGTCGCCGGTATCGGTCTGAGCGCGTGCCTGCTCGCGGTTGGCCCGGAGTTGGTCGAGCTTCTCCTTCAGCTTGATCTCCAGGCCGCGGGCCACGGGCCGGTAGTAGATGCGCTCGCCCATCGCGTCCGGGAAGCCTGTCTGCGCCAGCGCCACGCCGCCTTCGCTGTCGTGATCGTAGCGGTAGCCCTTGCCGTAGCCGATCGACTTCATCAGCTTCGTCGGGGCGTTTCGCAGATGCAGCGGGACTTCCTGGGTGCCGTATTCGGCCACGTCGCGCCTGGCCGCGCCGAAAGCGGTGTAGGCGGCGTTCGACTTGGCGGTGCTGGCGAGATAGATCACCAGCTGCGCCAGCGCCAGATCGCCCTCGGGGCTGCCGAGCCGGTCGTAGGTATCCCAGGCGTCGATCGCCATCTGCAGCGCGCGCGGATCGGCGAGGCCGATGTCCTCGACCGCCATGCGGGTCATCCGCCGGGCGAGGTAGACCGGGTCGCAGCCGCCGTCGAGCATTCGCGCCAGCCAGTACAGCGCGGCGTCGGGATTGGAGCTGCGCACGGACTTGTGCAGCGCCGAGATCTGGTCGTAGAACTGCTCGCCGCCCTTGTCGAAGCGGCGGGTGCGGTCGGCGAGGACCTGTTCGAGGATCTCGCCGGTGATGGTGCCGCCCTCGCCTTCTTCGCCGGCGTCGCCCGCGAGTTCGGCGGCGATTTCCAGCAGGGTGAGGCCGCGGCGCACGTCGCCGTCGGCGGCGACCGCGATCAGGTGCAACTGGTCCGGTGCGATCGTCAGGCCACCGTCGCCGAGTCCGCGTTCGGGATCGTCCAGCGCCCGCTGCAGCGCGACCGCGATGTCGTCGGCGGACACCGCTTCCATCACGTGCACCCGGCAGCGCGAGAGCAGCGCCGAGTTCAGCTCGAACGAGGGGTTCTCGGTGGTGGCGCCGACGAACAGGATGGTGCCGCGCTCGATGTGCGGCAGGAATGCGTCCTGCTGCGCCTTGTTGAAGCGGTGCACCTCGTCCACGAACAGCACCGTGCGCCGGCCTTCGGCGAAGCGGTTGGCGGCTTCGGCCAGCACCTGCCGCACTTCGGGCAGGCCGGACAGCACCGCGGAAATCGCGCGGAAATCGGCGTCGGCGTATTTCGCCAGCAGCAGCGCGAGCGTGGTCTTGCCGCAGCCCGGCGGGCCCCACAGCACCATCGAATGCACGTGGCCGGATTCGATCGAGCGCCGCAGCGCGGTGCCCGGCGCGAGCAGCCGGCGCTGGCCCACCATGTCGTCGAGCGTGCGCGGGCGCATCCGCTCGGCCAGAGGACGCAGCGCATCGCGCTCGACCGCGAGCAGGTCAGGCGCTTCGGAAAGCGGGGCGGGAGGCTTGGAGCGGGCCAAACGAAGGCATCCGGGGCAGGATCGTCACCTTAGCAGGTCGGCGGCGCGGGGCGCCGGGCCGCATGGGCTCAGGGATGCGCAGCCGGCGACGGACTGCCGGGATCGATGCCGGCGTCCTCGTCCAGCGTGTAGGACGCCCGCAGCCAGGCTTTGTCGATCCGGTCGTACAGGCCTTCGACCCGCACCGGCGCGGTCCCGTCACGGCCGAAATCGGCGATTCCGGTGGCGTCGATGCGCGAATAGCGCGGCCCGGCTTCGATCGTTGCGATGCGGTCCAGCTGCAGGCGGACACGCTGGCCGCCGAATTCCTCGCCCAGCTTCGCGACGACGTGGTCGTCGAGTTCGCGGACCAGGGCCGCATCGTTGGGCACGGACCTGCCGACGGGGCCGGCCGTGCCGATGTCGAGTTCGGGATAGCCGGCGCTTTCGAGGATCGCGTCGTACAGCGTCACGAAGCGGAAGCCGATCCATTCCTCGGCGTTGCCGATCTGTGCCTCGCCCTGCCCGCTCACGCGACGATCGCGCAGGCTGGTGGTCTGCACGTCGACGCGGCCCAGCCTGAGTTTCACGGCACGGCCGCCAAGCTGTTCGGACAGCGCGCCGACCAGCGAGGCGGCGACGACGCTGTCGAGCGTCTCGCGCTCCTGCGCCGCGGCGAGGCGGGCGGTGGCCGGATTCTGCTTCGGTGCGGCCGGCGGTGCTGCGACCGCGGACAGGGCGACCGCCATCAGCAAGGGCACGGTCGCCGAAGCAGCGGTGCGCGCCGGATGCCTCACTCGCCCTGCACCACGTCGACGCCCTTCGGCGGAGAGAACCGGAACGTCGTGGCGGCGAACTTCGGGTTGCGCTTCCAGCCGGCGAAGGCGATTTCGGTGCGCTGGCCGAGGCTGTCGACGATCGTCATCTTCGCGAGCGCGTTGCCGTCGAAGCCGAGGCGCGCCCGCTCGAAACCGGCGTTGCCCTTGCGCTTCGGGGCCAGTTCGAGCCACTCCAGCCCGCCGTCGCGGCCGGCTTCGGTGATGGCGAAGGACTGGTCGAGCTTCCTGGGATCGGTCAGCACGGCAAGCGGGCTGTTCTGCTCTTCGGCACCCTGCGAACGCACCGTGACCTGCTTGAGGTCGGGGTCGAAGATCCAGACCTTGGCGCCGTCGGCGACGATCAGCTGCGGGTACGGCTTGAGGTATTCCCAGCGGAACAGCTTCGGCGCGGAAAGCGCCACCGAGCCCGACGATGCCTCCTTGCGACGGCCCTGGGCATCGAAGACCTGCTGGGCGAAGGTGCCCTGCAATCCCTTGAGATCGCGAGTGAAGGCATCGAGGTCGTCGCGGGCACCGGCGTGGGCGAGGCCGCAGGCGCAGGAGAGGAGCAGCACGGACAGGCGTGGTTTCATCGCGGACGGTTTCATCGCGTACAAGGTCCCGTGGAAAAGCGAGGGCGAGTCTGAACGGCGTTTCCTGAACAGGGATTGGCCGCCGCCGGCAAAGCGCGGTTCGCATGCCGGCCCGGCCCGGGCGTGCGCATCGCATGGTCGCCCCACGGGGCGTGGCTATACTCGGCCGGCAGTCGTACCGGCTGCCCATCGATTGAAGGAACAATCATGACGCTGAAGAACATGACGCTGAAGAACATGCTGATGTCCACCGCCCTGGTAGCGGGACTGGCGGTCGCGGGCGCGGCGACCGCGCTGCCTTATTCGTACACGCTGATCTACTACTCGGACGCGACCTACTCGACCGAAGTGGGGGAAGCCTTCGTGTCCTGCAACGGCACGATCACCGTGCTCTGGGGCGTGAAGAGCCGCTACCGCAGCGCTCCGCAGCCCGAGGACCTCTGTCCGGGTCCGTGAGCCTTGCCCGTCCGCCGGCACCATCGCCCGCGGGCGTGGTGCCGGCACCTGCACGGAACTCCCGCGTCAGCGCGGTGGTGGCGGCGCGATGACCGTGCGGTCGCCGTTGTGCTCGGGCGGCGACACGATGCCGGCCGCCTCCATCGCCTCGATCAGGCGGGCGGCGCGGTTGTAGCCGATCTTGAGCCGGCGCTGCACGCCCGAGATCGAGGCGCGGCGACTTTCGGTGACGATCTTGACGGCCTCGTCGTACAGCGGGTCGCTCTCGTCGCCCGCGCCGCCGCCCGTTTCGGGCAGGCCCGTGGGGCCGACGACCACGCCGTCGCCCATCGTCTGCACTTCCTCCAGCACGCCCTCGACGTAGTCCGGACCGCCGCCGATCTGCTTCAGGTGCTCGACCACGCGGTGCACTTCCTCGTCGCTGACGAAGGCGCCGTGCACGCGCTCGGGCATCGCCGTGCCCGGCGGCAGGTAGAGCATGTCGCCGTGGCCGAGCAGGGTCTCGGCGCCGCTCTGGTCGAGGATGGTGCGCGAATCGATCTTGCTCGACACCTGGAACGCGATGCGGGTCGGGATGTTGGCCTTGATCAGGCCGGTGATGACGTCCACCGACGGGCGCTGGGTGGCCAAGATCAGGTGGATGCCGGCGGCGCGCGCCTTCTGCGCCAGGCGGGCGATGAGTTCCTCCACCTTCTTGCCGACGATCATCATCATGTCGGCGAATTCGTCGATGAAGATGACGATGAACGGCATCGGCTCCAGCGGCGGCGGGGCTTCCTGCAGTTCCGGATTCGGCCGGAACAGCGGGTCCAGCAGCGGCTGGCCGGCGTCCTGCGCGTCCTTCACCTTCTTGTTGAAGCCGGCCAAGTTGCGCACGCCGACTGCGCTCATCAGCTTGTAGCGGCGCTCCATCTCGGCCACGCACCAGCGCAGGCCGTTCGCGGCTTCCTTCATGTCGGTGACGACCGGCGCCAGCAGGTGCGGGATGCCCTGGTACACCGACAGTTCCAGCATCTTCGGATCGATCATCAGCATCCGCAGGTCCTTCGCGGAGGCCTTGTACAGCAGGGACAGCACCATCGCGTTCACCGCCACCGACTTGCCCGAGCCGGTGGTGCCGGCGACCAGCAGGTGCGGCATGCGCGCGAGGTCGGCCACGGTCGGGCGGCCTGCGATGTCCTTGCCCAGCGCCAGCGTGAGCGGGCTGACCGACTTGTCGTATTCCTTCGAGCGCAGCAGTTCGCTGAGGTAGATCATCTCGCGCTTCGTGTTCGGCGTTTCCAGGCCGATCACCGACTTGCCCGGGATCACGTCGACCACGCGCACCGATTTCACGCTGAGACCGCGGGCGATGTCCTTGTCGAGCGAACTGATCGAACTGACCTTGATGCCCGGCGCGGGCTCGATCTCGAAGCGGGTGATCACCGGGCCCGGGTAGGCGCCGACCACCTGCGCGTCGATGCGGAAGTCCTTGAGCTTGAACTCGATCTGCCGCGACAGCGTCTCCAGCGTGTCCTCGTCGTAGCCCTTGGGCTGCGGCTTGGGATCGTCCAGCAGCGACAGCGGCGGCAGGCCGCTGCCGTCGGGCACGTGGAACAGCGGGATCTGCTGCTCGCGCTTGGCGCGTTCGCTCTTCTCCACGGCCGCGGTCGGCGGCGGCGGTTCGATCTTCACCGGCTCGCGCTTGGCGCGCTTCTCGGTCTCGACCTTGCGGACTTCCCCGCGCTCCTCGCGCATGGCGCGCGCGGCCTGCCATTCGCTGGCCTGCTGGGTGGATTTGCGGAAGAGCGGCGGCAGCTTCATCAGCCAGAAGCCGATGCGGTCCATCACCGCCAGCCACGACAGCCCGGTGGCGAGGGTGATCGAGATCAGCAGCAGCGCGATCAGGAACAGGTTGCCGCCGACCATGCCGAAGCCGCGCAGCAGCGAATCGCCGACCAGCTTGCCGAGGATGCCGCCGGCACCGGCGGAGAAGTCCTCGACCGAACCGATCTTCAGCGTCAGCAGGCCGGTGGCCGCGACCACGAAACCGACGATGCCGACCAGCCGCAGCGCCGGACCGAGGTCGGCGTCGCCATCGCCGTCGGTGTCCATGCCGAACAGCGCGATCCAGGCGATCGCGCCCAGGATCAGCGGCAGCACGAATGCGACGTAGCCGCACAGGTACAGCAGCACGTCCGCGAGCCAGGCGCCGACCCGGCCGCCGGCGTTCTCCAGCGGCGCGGTCACGCTGCCCGAATGCGACCAGCCCGGGTCCTGCGGCGAGAAGGTGAAGAGGCAGACCAGCAGGTACAGCAGCAGCGGCGCGATCATGATCAGCGCGATGTCGCGCACCAGCCGCTGCCGGCCGGGGCTCATCTTCGACGGTTCGGTCGCGGTCGCCGCGGCCGGCGCGGCGCGACGGGATTTGCCGCCGGAGGTGGGAAGCTCGCGTGCCACCGTGTGGGAATGCCTGAGGAAAGTCGTCCAGATCGCTGATCTTACAGATATCCCGGGTCGGGGACGAGGCCGCCGCAGGCGATTTTCCGGCCGCCAACGGCTACGATGCCCGCCCTGCCCCGAAGCCCGCCGTCCGCCCATGCGCCTCAACAAACACATCAGCGACACCGGGTACTGCTCGCGCCGCGAGGCCGACCGGCTGATCGGCGAGGGCCGGGTCACGGTCAACGGGTTCCGCGCCCGCATCGGCACCGAGGTCGGCGATGGCGACGAGGTCCGGATCGACGGCGAGGTGCTGCGCCCGCGCACGGCCGCCAAGGGCCAGCGCCGGCACGTCTACATCGTGCTGAACAAGCCGGTGGGCATCACCTGCACCACCGAGGAGGGCGTCAAGGGCAACATCGTCGACTTCGTGGATCACGAGCAGCGGATCTTCCCGATCGGCCGCCTCGACAAGGACTCCGAGGGCATGATCCTGCTGACCAGCAACGGCGACATCGTCAACGCGATCCTGCGCGCCGAGAACAAGCTGGAGAAGGAATACCTGGTGGCGGTGAACAACCGCGTCACCGACGAGTTCCTGCGCGGCATGAGCCGCGGGGTGCCGATCCACGGCCAGACCACCCTGCCCTGCAAGACCGGCAAGCTGGGGCCGTTCGGGTTCCGGATCGTGCTGGTGCAGGGCCTGAACCGGCAGATCCGCCTCATGGCTGCGCACTTCGGCTACCGCGTGAAGCAGCTCGTGCGCGTGCGCATCGGCAAGCTCAAGCTGGGGCATCTGAAGCCGGGCCAGTGGCGGAATCTCACCGACGCCGAACTGCGCGGCCTGCTGCCGGACCATCAGGACTGGTAGGCGCTGTCCCAGCGCGCGACCACGCCTTCCTCGCACCACTGCCGCAACAGGTGCAGCGCTTCCATCGGCACCGCATCGGGCGCATGCAGCGTGAGCAGGGCGTGGCAGCCGCCTGCGAAGTCGCCGCCGTCGCGGAAGTGCGCCAGCAGCAGCACCTCGTCCGGCGCCATCGAGCGGAAGCGCGTCACCCGCTCCGCATCGCGGTACAGCAGCCAGTCGGATGCGACGCGCACCGCGTCGGGCGGGGTCTCGCCGGCCTTGAGCGCCGACCAGATCTCCACCGCGTTCCACTCGCAGGCGACGTGGCGCAGGCTCGGATGGAACGTCGGCCGCAGCATCGGCCAGTCCGCCGCCGGCCGCGACATCAGCGACGGCCAGTCCGCGACCGGCGCGTCCGCCGCGTCGAAGCAGTCCAGCAGCAGCCGCTCCAGCATGGCGATCTCGGCCACCTGCGGCATCGGGGAGAACGGCGCGGCTTGCGCGAGATGGGCCGGCAAGGCATCGCCGAACCGGCGCAGCGATCGCACCCGCGACGGATGCGCAGCGATGTAGCCGTCGCAGAGCAGCGCCCAGGCGTCGTCGCCCAGGTACGTCCCCAGCACCACGTGGTCGCTCTCCAGCGCCTCGCGCAGGCGGGCCGCGTAGGCGTGGCGGTAGATGCCGAGCCCGCGGGCGCGCGGGACGCCGCCGTCGCGGAGCGCCGCCTCGATGCCGCCCTGCGCGGTGCCGTGCGACGCTTCTCCACGCAGCCCGGCGAGGAACGCGCGCTGCAGCGCGGCGAGCTCCGCGCTCATGCCGCCTCCCGGCGCGCCAGCGCGCGCTGCGCGGTCGCGCGCATGCGCTCGACTTCGACCAGCAGATCCTGCAGCGGCGGGATGTGGTCGTCGCGTTCGATCATCGAACTGACCGGGCCGAACGTCGCGATCGCGTCTTCGTACAGGGCCCACACCTCGGCCGGCACGTCGTGGTCGTGGGTGTCGATCAGGCAGTCGCCGTAGTCGCTGTGTCCGGCCAGGTGGATCTGCCAGACGCGGTCGGCGGGGATGCCTTCCAGATAGGCCCGCGGATCGAACCCGTGGTTGCGCGCACTGACCTGGATGTTGTTGACGTCGAGCAGCAGCCGGCAGCCGCTGCGGCGGGCGACCTCGGCGACGAACTCCCATTCGGGCATCGCCGAACCGGAGAATTCGACGTAGGAACTCAGGTTCTCCAGCAGCAGTTCGCGTCCGAGCACGTCCTGCACCTGCCGCACGCGCGCGCTGACGTGCGCGATCGCTTCTTCCGTGTACGGCAGCGGCAGCAGGTCGTGGCTGTTCACGCCGTCGACACCGGTCCAGCACAGGTGATCGGACACCCAGAGCGGTTCGATCCGGCGCGCCAGTGCCTTCAGCGCCTGCAGATACGTCATGTCGAGCGGATCGACGCTGCCGATCGACAGCGACACCCCGTGCATCGCCATCGGATAGTGTCCGCGGATGCGATCGAGGTAGTGCAGCGGCTTGCCGCCGTCGACCATGAAGTTCTCGGACACGATCTCGAACCAGTCGACGGGCGGACGTGTGTCGAGGATCGCGTCGAAGTGTTCGGTGCGCAGTCCCAGCCCGAAACCGGCGTACGGGCGTCCTCCCGACGCGATCGCGTCGGGAGGCGCCGTGCCGCGGACGGCGTGGCGGTCCACGGTCAGCCGGCCTGGCCGCCGACCTTGGCGCAGGTCGCCGCCGGCAGCGCGACGAAGCCCTTGCCCTTGCAGCTGCCGTGGCCCTTGCAGGCGTTGTCGGCGGTCTTGCAGTCGTTGTGGCCCTTGCAGGCGTTCACGCCGACGCAATGGACCATCGCGACCTTCGCCGCGTCGACCTTGAACGTCGAACCGGCGTCGACCTTGCCGCCCATGGCGGTGCAGGCGGCCGCGGGCGCGGCGACGAAGCCCTGCCCCTTGCAGCTGCCGTGGCCGGCGCAGGCGTTAGCGGCGGTCTTGCAATCGTTGTGGCCCTTGCAGGCGTTGACGCCGGAACAGTGGACCATCGCCACCTTGCCGGACTTGGCCGCGGCCGCGGCCGGGGCGGCGCCGGACGCGAGGCCGGCGGCGAGCAGCGCGAGGGACACGCCGGAGAGGATCGAAAGCGCATCGGTTTTCATCGGGGGAACTCCTGTCGGGAACGGTTGGTCGGGCGAGGCGGACCGGACGCGGGCTGCGCAGGGTGCACTCGCCCATACAGAGGCAGCGGGAACGGCGTGCGTTGCGCGGCCCGCAAAAAAAATCCGCACCGCCCGCGCCCGCCCGGGACACACCGTCCCGGCGGCCCGGCTTTGCTTGATTCACCCGGCCCCAGTCCCCAAGCTATGCGCCTGCGGCGCTCCCCGGCGGCCGCCCCCTCCTCCGAAGGTCGCATGAGCACTCCCAAGCATTCGAAGCTGATCATCCTCGGCTCCGGCCCGGCCGGCTGGACCGCCGCCGTGTACGCCGCCCGCGCCAACCTCAAGCCCGTGGTCATCACCGGCCTGCAGATGGGCGGCCAGCTGATGACCACCACCGAGGTCGACAACTGGCCGGGCGACGCCCACGGCCTGATGGGCCCGGACCTGATGGCGCGCATGCAGGCGCACGCCGAGCGCTTCGATACCGAAGTCGTGTTCGACCACATCCACACCGCCGATCTGTCGCAGCGCCCGTTCCGGCTGAAGGGCGACAGCGGCGAATACAGCTGCGACGCGCTGATCATCGCCACCGGCGCCACCGCGAAGTACCTCGGCATTCCCTCCGAGGACGCCTACAAGGGCCGCGGCGTGTCCGCCTGCGCCACCTGCGACGGCTTCTTCTACAAGGACCAGGACGTCGCCGTCATCGGCGGCGGCAACACCGCGGTCGAGGAAGCGCTGTACCTGTCGAACATCGCCCGCAAGGTCTACCTCGTGCATCGCCGCGACACCCTGCGCGCCGAGAAGATCATGCAGGACAAGCTGTTCGCGAAGGTGCAGGCGGGCAAGATCGAGACTGTCTGGCACCACACCGTCGACGAGGTGCTGGGCGACGACAAGGGCGTCACCGGCGTGCGCGTGAAGTCGATGCTGGACGGCGCCACCCGCGACATCGCCATCCACGGGTTCTTCGTCGCCATCGGCCACACGCCGAACACGACCCTGTTCGAAGGCCAGCTCGCGATGAAGAACGGCTACCTGACCATCCAGACCGGTCTCGACGGCAACGCCACCCAGACCTCGGTCCCGGGCGTGTTCGCCGCCGGCGACGTCGCCGACCAGGTCTACCGCCAGGCGATCACTTCCGCCGGCTTCGGCTGCATGGCCGCGCTCGACGCGGAGCGTTTCCTCGACAAGGAAGGCTGAGCGATGCTGCGGACCAGCGCGGACTTCGACGACCTCGACCTCGCGCTGATCCATCGCTACCTGTCCGCGGACTCGTACTGGGCCGCGGGCATCCCGCGCGAGACGCTGGAGCGCGCGCTGCGCCATTCCGTCTGCTGCGGCGGCTTCCTCGACGGCGTCGGCCAGGTCGCGTTCGCGCGTGCGGTCACCGACCAGGCGACGTTCGCCTACCTCGCCGACGTCTTCGTGCTGCCGGAACACCGCGGCCACGGCCATGGCCGCACCGTCGTCGAGGCGCTGATGGCGGATCCGCGCCTGCAGGGCCTGCGCCGCTGGCACCTCGTCACCCGCGACATGCAGCCGCTGTACGCGAAGCTGGGCTTCGCGCCGCTGTCGCAGCCGGAGCGGCACATGCAGAAGCACGATCCGGACGTGTATCTGCGGACTCCTGCAGCATGAAGCTCCGGGCACTCGCTTCGCTCGACGCGATCCCCGCCGCCGCGTGGGACGCGCTCCACGACGGCCGCAATCCGTTCCTGTCGCACGCCTTCCTCGCCGGGTTGGAAACGCACGGCTGCCTGCGCGAGGACTGGGGCTGGACGCCGCTGCATCTCACGCTCTGGGACGGCGATGACCTCGTCGCCGCGGCGCCGGGTTACGTGAAGACGAATTCGCACGGCGAGTTCGTGTTCGACCACGCCTGGGCCCGCGCCTACGCGCACTACGGCCACGACTACTATCCGAAGTGGCTGTGCGCCGTGCCCTACTCGCCCGTGACCGGAACGCGCCTGCTCGCACGCGATGCGGAAGCGCAGGCGCTGCTGGTGCGCGCGATGCCCGCGTTCGCGCATGCGGCGGGCTGTTCGTCGGCCCACGTGAACTTCCTGCCCGAGGCGCAGGCGGCGGCGTTCGCTGCGCCGTGGCTATCGCGGCTGGACGTGCAGTACCACTGGCACAACGCGGCCGGCTGGCGCACGTTCGACGATTACCTCGCCGCGATGGACCACAAGCATCGCAAGAACATCCGCCAGGAACGCGCGAAGGTCGCGCGCGCCGGCGTGACGTTCCGCGTGGTCCACGGCGATGAGGCGAGCGAGGCGGATCTCATCGCGATGCACGGTTTCTACCGTCGCACCTTCGACGAGCACGGCAATTCGCCGGCGCTGACACTGCCGTTCTTCCGGCACCTGGCGCAGGCGCTGCCGCGCGGCCTGGTGCTGCTGCTGGCCGAACGCGATGGCCGGCCGATCGCCGGCGCCTTCTGCCTGCGCGGCGGCGACACGCTCTACGGCCGCTACTGGGGCTGCGACGAAATGCATGCCGGGCTGCATTTCGAAACCTGCTATTACCAGGGCATCGAATACTGCCTGCGCGAAGGCCTCGTCCGTTTCCAGCCGGGCGCGCAGGGCGAACACAAGCTGGACCGCGGCTTCCTGCCATCGTTCGTGCACAGCCGGCACTGGATCGCCGATGCCGGCTTCGCCGAGGCCATCGCGCGCTGGTGCGACGAGGAACAGGACGCGACCCGGCGCTACGCCGCGGAAATGGCGCGGCACTCGCCGTTCCGCGATCCCCCGCCCGACGCATGACCCTGCGCCTGCCCTGGCTGTCGCCGGATCCTGCCGCGCCGTTCCCGCCCGTGTCGAGTGCGCTGCGCGAGCCGAACGGTCTGCTCGCGGCCGGCGGCGATCTGCGGCCGCGGCGGTTGCTCAACGCGTATCGCCACGGCATCTTCCCGTGGTTTTCCGAAGGCGAACCGATCCTGTGGTGGTCGCCGGCCCCGCGTGCGGTGTTCCGCACCGACGGCATGCATCTCTCGCGCCGCGATCGGCGCACGCTGCGCGGCCTCGGCTGGACCGCATCCGCCGACACGCGTTTCGACGACGTGATCGACGCCTGCGCGACGATGCCGCGCGCCGGGCAGGATGGCACCTGGATCACCGAGGCGATGCAGGCCGCGTATCGCGAACTGCACCGGCTCGGTCACGCGCACAGCGTCGAGGTCATCGATGGGGACGGCGCGCTGGTCGGCGGCCTCTACGGCGTCGCCGTCGGCGAGATGTTCTACGGCGAAAGCATGGTCAGCCTGGCCTCGGGCGGCTCGAAGGCGGCGCTGGCGGCGCTCGTGCATCGATTGCGCGGCTGGGGCTGGCCGCTGATCGACGCGCAGGTCGAGAATCCGCACCTCATGCGTCTCGGCGCCGAAGTCTGGCCACGCACGCGGTTCATGGCGGCCATCGAGGTACAGACCGCAGCACCGGGCCGCGTCGGAGCATGGACGGCGGCGTTCGGCAGGCTGCCGATCGCGGAGGTGGTCGACGCGTCGTGATGCGTCGTCGCTGAACAGGCGTCGCTGCAAGCATGCCGCCGCGTCTCAGTCGGAGCATCGGGAATACGTCGACTGCGGAATCCTGCGCAGAAGCCACCCGGTCACCGCGATTCCGGCGCGATGGCGGCAATTCATCCGATGTTGCGCCGAGGGCAATCACCGGAAGCCGTTTCGCACCTTGGATCCACGCTGGAATGCATGTGCAGGACCAGGATTCGCAGGACATCAGCGCTTGGCCGAAGTCTCCTGATCGAAATGCTTCGGATATTGACTCCGGCAAGCGCGATGCGGTCCGTGCATCGCCGATGGAATGTAAATCGATTTCATGTCCATGACGCCAAAATCGACGCGAATGCAGGGGCTCGCCATCGCATTCATGTCGTGCGCGCGCAGGCCGGCATCCGGACACGGCCATTCCGGCGCCATGCGGTTGACATGCGCGGAATAAACAATATGCTCGCCCTGAACCGTACCAAACCATGACGGATAATGGAAGGAACCACACTGTGACAGAAACAATCCTGGAAGCCGAAGCAACCCCCGAACTGTTCAACCCGTTCGCACCGGGCTTCGATGAAGACCCCTATTCGCAGTATCGCCGCCTGCGCGATACCGATCCGGTGCAGAAGCATCCGATGGGTTTCTGGTTCGTGACCCGCCATGCCGACGTCTCCACTATCCTCCGCGACGCCCGGCTGTCCGTGGCGGACCACAACCTCGCCGACGGCCCGATGCGCGAGCAGTTCGAGCAGCTCGTCGTCGAAGCGCCGGTCAAGCTGGTGACGTTGATGGACAGCGATCCGCCGGACCAAACCCGGCTGCGTTCGCTTGTAGGCAAGGTCTTCACCCCGCGTGCGGTCGCCGCACTCGAGCCGATGATCACCGAAGTCGTCGACAAGTCGCTGGACCAGATCGCCGATGCCGGCACGGTCAACCTCATCGAGACGTTCGCATTCCCGCTGCCGTTCGCGATCATCTCCAAGATGCTCGGCATGCCGGACGAGCACGCCGTGCGGCTGCAGGAATTGACCGAAGTGCTGGTCATCGCGCTGGAACCGGTCGGCGACCCCGAAGTGCTGAAGAAGATCGTCCGCGCCGAGATCGAGGCGGTCAGCCTGCTCGAGGAGATCGTGGCCTGGAAGCGGAAGAACCCGGGCGACGACCTGATGTCCGCGATGATCGACGCGGAGCACAACGGTGATCTGCTCACCAAGGAAGAACTGGTCGCCCAGATCCTCCTGCTCTACGCCGCGGGCCACCATACCACCGTCAACCTGATCGGCAACGGCATCCCCGCGCTGCTGCAGCATCCCGACCAGCATGCACTGCTGAAGGCGAACCCGGACCTCATCGGCAACGCGATCGAGGAATTCCTCCGCTTCGACA
>JBQCJG010000376.1:0-11635 GCA_051952955.1 Lysobacteraceae bacterium
CGGTCACCGTCACCGTGGGCGCGGCCGTGATCGATGCCGTCGACGACACCGGCACGGTGGCGAACGGCGCATCGGGCGGGACGGCGGTGCCGAACGTGCTGGTCAACGATACGTTGAACGGTGCGCCGGCGACGCTGGCGACGGTGAACCTCACGCAGGTGTCGACGACGAACCCGAACGTGACGCTGGACCCGGCGACGGGTGCGGTGAACGTCGCGGCGGGCACGCCGGCCGGCACGTACACGCTGGTCTACCAGATCTGCGAGAAGCTCAATCCGACCAACTGCGACACGGCGACCGTGACGGTGACCGTGGGTGCGGCCGTGATCGATGCGGTCGACGACGGCTACGGCCCGGTGAACGGCGCGAGCGGCGCGACCACACCGAGCGTGCTGCTCAACGACACGCTCGACGGCGCCCCGGCGACGGTGGGCACGGGCGGCAACGTCACGCTGACCCCGGGTGCAGCGCCGACGCCGACGGCGGGTTCGATCACGATGAATGCCGACGGCACCATCACGATCGCGCCGGGCACGACGGCCGGTGTGTATGCCTATCCGTACACGATCTGCGAGAAGCTCAATCCGACGAACTGCGACACGGCGACGGCGACCGTCACCGTGGCGGCGGCGCCGATCGACGCGGTCGACGACACCGGCACGGTGGCGTCGGGTGCGGCGGGCGGCACGGCGGTCCCGAACGTGCTGGTCAACGACACGTTGAACGGCGCGCCGGCGACGCTGGCGACGGTGAACCTGACGCAGGTCAGCACCACCAACCCGAACGTGACGCTGAACCCGGCGACGGGCGCGGTGAACGTCGCCCCGGGTACGCCGGCCGGTACGTACACGCTGGTCTACCGGATCTGCGAGAAGCTGAACCCGACCAACTGCGACACGGCGACCGTGACGGTGACCGTGGGCGCGGCGGCGATCGATGCCGTGAACGACAGCTACGGTCCGGTGAACGGCACCGTCGGTGCGACCACGCCGAGCGTGCTCGCGAACGACACGCTCGGTGGCGTGGCGGTGACGCCGGCCAGCGTCACGCTGACCCCGGGTGCGGCGCCGACGCCGGCGTCGGGTGCGATCACGATGAATGCCGACGGCACCATCACGATCACGCCTGGCACGACCGCGGGCACCTACACGTATCCGTACACGATCTGCGAAGTGCTGAACCCGACCAACTGCGACACCGCGACGGCGACCATCATCGTCGGTGCGCCGGTGATCGACGCGGTCGACGACACCGGCACGGTGGCGTCGGGTGCCGCGGGCGGGACGGCGGTGCCGAACGTGCTGGTCAACGACACGCTCAACGGCGCGCCGGCAACCTTGGCGACGGTGAACCTGACCCAGGTGTCGACGACGAACCCGAACGTGACGCTGGACCCGGCGACGGGTGCGGTGAACGTCGCGCCGGGCACGCCGGCGGGTACATACACGGTCGTGTACCAGATCTGCGAGAAGTTGAACCCGACGAACTGCGACACGGCGACGGTGACCGTCACCGTGGGCGCGGCGGCGATCGACGCGGTGGACGACGGCTACGGTCCGGTGAACGGCGCGGCCGGCGCGACCACGCCGAGCGTGCTGCTCAACGACACGCTGGGTGGCGTGGCGGTGACCCCGGCCACCATCACGCTGACCCCGGGCACGGCGCCGACGCCGACGGCCGGTTCGATCACGATGAACGCCGACGGCACCATCACGATCGCGCCGGGCACGACCGCGGGCACCTACACCTATCCGTACACGATCTGCGAAGTGCTGAACCCGACGAACTGCGACACGGCGACCGCCACGATCGTGGTGTCGGCGGCGCCGATCGATGCGGTGGACGACACCGGTACGGTGGCCTCCGGTGCGGCGGGCGGGACAGCGGTGCCGAACGTGCTGGTCAACGACACGCTCGACGGCGCGCCGGCGACCCTCGCGACGGTGACGCTGGCGCAGGTGTCGACGACGAACCCGAACGTGACGCTCGACCCGGCGACGGGTGCGGTGAACGTCGCACCGGGTACGCCGGCCGGTACGTACACGCTGGTCTACCGGATCTGCGAAATCCTGAACCCGACCAACTGCGACACGGCGACGGTCACCGTCACCGTGGGTGCGGCGACGATCGATGCGGTCGACGACGGCTTCCCGCCGGTCGGCGGCAGCGGCGGTTCGACGGCGTCGGTGCTGCTCAACGACACGCTGAACGGCGCGCCGGTGGTCCCGGGTCAGGTCACGCTGACCCCGGGCGTCGCGCCGACCCCGGCGTCGGGTTCGATCACGATGAACGCGGACGGCACGATCACCATCGCGCCGGGCACGGAGGCGGGCACCTACACGTATCCGTACACGATCTGCGAAGTGCTGAACCCGACGAACTGCGACACGGCGACGGCGACGGTGGTCGTGTCGGCGCAGCCGGGCCTGACGATCGACAAGATCGCCGGTGCGCCGAGCGCCAACGTGGCCGGTGCGTCGATCCCGTACAGCTTCGTGGTGACCAACACCGGCAACGTGACGCTGACGGGCCTGGTGATCAACGACGCCAGGCTCTCCGCGGCGGCGGTCTGCCCGACCACCACGCTGGCGCCCGGCGCGTCCACGACCTGCACCGGCTCGCACACGATCACGCAGGCGGAAGTCGACGCGGGCACGGTGGACAACACCGCGACCGCGACCGGCACGCTGCCGGGCGGCGGCACCACGGTGTCCGCGCCGGACAGCACCAGCACCCCGATCGCGCGCAACCCGGCGATCGCGGCGACCAAGACCGCGACGCTCACGACCGACACCGGCGTGATCGGCCGGGCGGACGCGGGCGACGTGATCACCTACGCGGTGGGCGTGACCAACACCGGCAACGTGACCCTGGACAACCTGGTCGTGACCGACAGCTTCGAAGGCGGTGCGCCGACGACGCTGAGCTGCTCGCCGACCACGCTGGCCCCGGGCGCGTCCGCCGCCTGTGCGACCTACACGCACACGGTGACGGCCGCCGAGGCCGCGGCCGGCGGCACGCTGGACAACGTCGCCACCGCGACCGGCCGTTCCACGGCCTCGGCGCAGACGGTGACGTCCACGGGCACGGCGGTGGTGGCGGTGAACGGCGCACCTGCGACGATCCGCGTCACCAAGACCGCCAGCCCGCACGACGTCCACGTCGGCGACCTGGTCCGCTACACGGTGACGATGGAGAACACCAGCCAGACGCCGATGACCGACGGCACGCTGATCGACACGCCGCCCGCCGGCTTCACCTACGTCGACGGCTCGCTGCGCGTCGCCGATGCGGACGGTGCCGGTCGCCTGGTCGGGACCTACCCGATCCGGGTCGACCGGATCGACATCCCGGCCGGCGGCCGCGCCACCATCACTTACCTGCTGCGCGTGGGCGCGGGCGTGCGCGCCGGCATCCACACCAACAGCGCGGTGGTCGAGGACGACGGCGACGTGGTGTGGAACACCGCGACCGCGGACGTGCAGCTGGTCGCCGATCCGCTGCTGGACGACTCGCTGATCGTCGGTACGGTCTTCAACGACCGCGACGGCGACGGCTGGCAGGATCCGGCGGGCCTGGACGACGTGCAGGTGCAGGGCGGCTTCGCGCCGGAGGCCTACGTGCCGAACTCGACCACGGTCGATCGCGGCGACGGCCCGGCGGCGGACGCCGAACACAGCGCGCCGATGCTCCACGGCATCGCGCTGGGCAAGATCGCGGCGCGGCAGTCGGAAGGCGATCCGGTGGGCAAGCACACCGTCCTCATCCGCCAGACCCTGCGCGAACTGCGCTTCACCGACGACTTCGTGCTGACCTCGGCGCAGGGCGTCACGGTGCGCATGGCGGCCGACGGCAGCACCCGCGTCGAGAAGCGCGGCGATGCGGCCAAGGGCCTGAATGCGGCGGCGCCGACGGTGGAACGCCGCGTCAGCCAGGTGGCCGACGGCTACGTGGTCGACTACGTGGTCGCCAACGCCGGCCTCGACGAGCGCGGCATCCCCGGCGTGCGCCTGGCGACGGTGGAAGGCCTGCTGGTCGAGACCGACCAGTACGGTCGCTACCACCTCGCCGGCGTCGACGGCGGACGCTGGGAGCGTGGCCGCAACCTGATCCTCAAGGTCGATCCGGCCACGCTGCCGCCGGGCACGGTGTTCACCACCGACAACCCGCTGGTGAAGCGCGTGACCCCGGGCGTGCCGACCCGCTTCGACTTCGGCGTGAAGCTGCCGGTGTCGGTGCTGGAAGGCGGCGCGCAGTCGGTCGAGATGGAGCTGGGCTCGGTGATGTTCGCCCCGGACAGCAGCGAGATCCGCCCGCAGTACCGCGCGGCCATCGACCGGATGGCCGACGCGGCGCAGCAGCACCGCGGCGGCGAGGTGGTGATCGGCGCCGAGGGCGACAGCGACCTGCTCGCCTTCGAGCGCGCGGTCGCGGTGCGCGACGCGCTGGTGGCGAAGCTCACGCCGGAGACGGCGGCGGGCCTGCGCATCAGCGTCCGCGCCAACCCGCACGATCCGTCCTCGACGGTGGTCGGCGTGATGGCGTGGCCGCTGATCGGCACCTTCCTGTTCGAGACCGACCGCGCCGAGATCAAGCCGGAATACCGGCCGCTGATCCATCGCATCGCGGACTACCTGGTCGAGGTCGGCAGCACCCGCGTCGCGGTCGTCGGCCATGCCGACAAGCGCGGTGCGGACGATTACAACGTGGCACTTGGCATGCGTCGTGCGAAGGCCGTCTACGACGCGATCGCGGAGGCGCTGCCGGCGAAGGTCCGCGGCGCGCTGCGTGTCGATATCAACGAGGATCCGGCTGCCCCCGCCGGAATGAACGGGCAGTGAGGGTCGCCAAGATGAAGATGAAACTGCTCGATTACACCCTGATCGGCCTCCTCGCCGGCGGCTTTGCCGGCACCGCCTCCGCACAGGAGGCGCCGGCCACGGCCGGCGCTTCCGATGCCACGCGCTGCGACGGCAGCGGCTGCACGTCCGACGAAGGCATGGTGTTCACGCTGCGCACCCGCGGCGAACAGCGCCCGGTCACGAAGGACACCTCGGAACAGTCCGATGCCGACAAACTGCAGCCCGATCGCCGGGTGACGGTGGAAGCCGAACACGTCGCCTCGACGTGGAACCGCGACCTCCAGCCCGGCCAGGCGCTGGCGATCGGCAAGTGGTCGGCCGACCTGCCCGGCGGCGGCGTGATCTGGGCCACCGAGGATCCCAACCTCGGCCAGCCGCAGCTCAACGTCTCGGCGCCGTCGCTGGTGGCCTTCGACGGCAGCCGCATCGCCAAGCCGGTGCGCTTCTACGCCTACAGCAACTACGCCGACTTCGTGCGCCGCGCCGAGGTGCTGATCTACCGCGCCAGCGACGCCGACCTGGTCGCGCCGCTGGCGAAGGTCGAACTGCCGGTCGGCGCGGTCACCGACGTGACCTGGGACGGCACGCTGCCGGCGGGCTTCGAGGCCCGCGCCGGCGACGAACTGGTCTACCTCGTCCGCGCCTACGGTGCCGACGGCAGCGTCGACGAAACCTGGCCGCGGCGCATGCAGCTGGTCACGCCGGACGAGGCCGAACGCGGCAGCCAGGTGCTGCAGCGCTCGGTCGAGAAGGCGAACGGCACCGCGATGAGCGCCGAGGAAGCGCAGCAGCGCAGCCTCGTCGAGGGCGTGTTCGGCGAGAACGCCCTGCGCCAGCAGAACATCCCGATCTACGGCTCGCGCATCCGCATCCAGGGCCGCGACATCCCGGAAGGCTACTCGGTCCGCATCAACGGCCAGAGCCAGCCGATCGACCTGCAGCGCAAGCTGGTGGCCGAATACCTGGTGCCGGTGGGCCGCCATGCGTACGACATCGAACTCGCCGGCGGCGACCAGCAGACGCTGGAGAAGCGCCTCGACATCGACGTCACCGGCAAGTACATGTTCGCGGTCGCGATCGCCGACTTCACGGCGTCCGGCAGCAGCGTGTCGGGTTCCGTCGAACCGCTGACGGGCGACGAACGCTACGACGACGGCTTCCTGCTGGAAGGCCGGCTGGCGTTCTACCTGAAGGGCAAGATCAAGGGCAAATACCTGGTCACCGCCCAGGCCGACACCCAGGAACGCGAGATCCGCGACCTGTTCCACGGCTTCGGCAAGGCCAACGCGCAGGACGTGTTCCGCCGCCTCGATCCGGACCAGTACTACCCGGTCTACGGCGACGACTCGACCACGGTCCGCGACGTCGACACCCAGGGCAAGCTCTACGTCCGCGTCGACTGGGACAAGAGCCAGGCGCTGTGGGGCAACTTCAACACCGGCATCACCGGCACCGAGTACGGCCAGTACTCGCGTTCGCTCTACGGCGGCGCGCTGAGCTGGCGTTCGCGGCAGGCGACCGCGCTGGGCGAACCGGCGTCGCAGCTGAAGGTGTTCGGCTCCGAGGCGCAGAGCGCGCCCGGCCACAGCGAATTCCTCGGCACCGGCGGCAGCCTCTACTACCTCAAGCACACCGACGTGCTGCCCGGTTCCGACCGCGTGGTGCTGGAAGTGCGCGACCACACCACCGGCCGCGTCGAGAAGCGCATCGACCTGGCCCGCGGCGCGGACTACGAGATCGACGAGTTCCAGGGCCGCCTGCTGCTGACCCGGCCGCTGGCGCAGATCACCCGCGAGAACATCCCCACGCTCACCCGCGACACGCCGCTGGACGGCTTCTCGCAGGTGCTGCTGGTCGACTACGAGTACATCCCCGACGGTTTCGATCCGGGCGCGTTCACCGCCGGCCTGCGCGGCAAGCACTGGTTCGGCGAACACGTCGCGCTGGGCGCCACGTACATCGACGAGAACCGCGGCGGCGACGACTACACGCTCAAGGGCGCCGACCTCACGCTGCAGGCCGGTCGCGGCACGTACCTCAAGCTCGAACAGAGCAGCACGAAAGCCGCGAGCGCGCCGATCTTCTTCTCCGACAACGGCGGCCTGAGCTTCAGCCAGCTCAACCCGACCACCGTGTCGCGCGAAGGCGATGCGCGTGCGGTCGAGGCCCGCGCCAACTTCAGGGAACTGGGCTGGACCGAACTCGACTGGTCCGCCGGCGCCTGGTGGCGCGACGTGGATTCGGGCTTCTCGGTCAGCCGCTTCGACATCGGCTCGCGCGTGCGCGAGGAAGGCGCCGAGGTGCTGGGCCAGTTCGCGCAGAACCTCAACGTGCGCGCGCGCTACAGCCGCGCGCAGCGCGGCGACGAGACGCTGACCCAGTCGCAGGTCACCGGCGAATGGCGGATCGACGACTTCAACAGTTTGGCCGGCGAGCTGCGCCGCATCGAGGAGAAGCGCCTGTCCGGCAACGCGTCCGGCACGCTCGCCGCGCTGCAGTACAAGCACCGCTTCGGCAGCAGCCTGGACGTCTACGGCACCGCGCAGGTCACGGTGGACGACGACGGCGGCCGCTACGCCGACAACGACGCCTACACGCTCGGCGCGAAGTACCTGTTCGGCGATCTGTCGAGCGTCGGCGCGGAAGTCACCACCGGCGATCGCGGCGACTCGGCGCAGGTCAACGCCGAATACCGCCTGAGCCCCGAGCACACGTTCTACGGCGCCTACACCTGGTCGACCGACCGCACCCGCTACGACCCGCTGTTCAACAACCGGCAGACCGCCGGCTGGACGCTGGGCCAGCGCTGGCGCCTGTCGAACCAGGTCAACGTCTACAACGAGAGCCAGTACCTCAAGGCGCCGAACGAAAGCGGCCTGGCCCACACCTTCGGCATGGATTTCTATCCGGGCGTGGGCTGGACGCTGGGCTTCACCCTGCAGACCGCCAACCTCGACCGCGGCACCGGCAACGTCGACCGCAACGCGGTCAGCGTCAGCGGCGGCCGCACCTCCAGCGCCACGCAGTGGAACAGCAAGCTGGAGTGGCGCGAGGACAGCGGCGCCGAGCGGCGCACGCAGTGGGTGACCACCAATACGTTCACGCAGAAGGTCAACGAGAGCCTGCGCGTCGCGGCGCGGTTCAACTACTCGAAGACCAAGGACGACCTGCAGGCGAACGCGGGCGCGAAGTTCATCGAGGGCAACCTCGGGTTCGCGTGGCGTCCGTTCGACACCGGCAAGTGGGCGCTGCTGGGCAAGTACACGTACCTCTACGACGTGTCGGCGCTGTCGCAGATCGGCACCAACGTCGCCAACTACGACCAGCGCAGCCAGGTGCTGTCGCTGGAAGGCGTGTACACCCCGAACGTGCACTGGGAGTTCGCGGGCAAGGCGATGCGTCGCGAAGGCGAGGTGCGCTACGGCCGCCTGGCGGGCGAGTGGGCCGACTCCGGCGCGACGTTCGTCGCGGCGCAGGCGCGCTACGCGTTCGCCGACGACTGGCACGCGCTGGCGGAATACCGCTGGCTCGGCGCGAAGGACGGCGGCGACCGCCAGGGCACCCTGGTCGGCATCGACCGCGACCTCGGCAGGAACCTGCGCCTCGGCGTGGGCTACAACTTCACCCGGTTCAACGACGACCTGACGAACTTCGATTACGACCAGCGCGGCTGGTTCGTGAACTTCGTCGGCTGGTACTGACCGGGACGACCGACGGCGACGGAACGCCGTGTCTGCTGGACGGGCGCGGCGTGCGCGTTCGTCCCGGCGTCGACCATCGAATGATTCGATCGTCGGCGCCGGATCGATAGTCGGCGTGCGCGTCGCGCCGTGCTCCCTGCGCAACCCGTCCCACGGAGACCCTCTGGAATGAAAGCTGTCGTCTCGTCGTCCCGTCCTTCATCGGCCCCGAGAACGAGGCTCCGCACGGGCACCCTGGTCGCGGCGCTGGTCGTCGTCGCCGGGCTGGCCGCGCCCGCCGCCCAGGCGCGGCAGATCGGCAAGGACGGCGCGCGCACGGTGACCGCGGCCAACACCGTGCTCAACACCGTGACCACGCTCGGCGCGGGCGCGTCATCGGGTGCCGGCACGATCACCGTCGCCAGCGCGGCCGGCATCACCGCCGGCGACGTGCTGATGCTCTACCAGGCGCAGGGCGCGACGATCGCGACCACCAACACCAGCGGCTACGGCGCGGTGACCGCGCTGAACAACGCCGGCCGCTACGAATTCGTCAGCGTCGCCGCCGTGGCCGGCAACACGATCACGCTGGGCACGGTCTGCAGCGCCGCGCCGTTGCGCTTCTCCTACAGCAGCGGTGCGCAGGTCGTGCGCGTGCCGCAATACAGCAGCCTGACCGTGAACGCCGGGGCGTCCGTCGTGCCTTCGGCGTGGAACGGCAGCACCGGCGGCGTCGTCGCGGTCATCGTCGACGGCACCACCACCATCAACGGCACGATCCACGCCAACGCGCTGGGCTTCCGCGGCGGTGCGATCGACAACGACACGACCGCGGCCGGCACCGACGTCACCGCCTACGTCGCGGCGACCACGGCCGATGGCGGCGAGAAGGGCGAGAGCATCGCCGGTGCGCAGGCCGCGTACGACGGCCTGGGCGGACGCTACAACCGCGGCGCGCCGGCCAACGGCGGCGGCGGCGGCAATGCGCACAACGCCGGCGGCGGCGGCGGCGCCAACGGTGGCAGTGCGACCGGCTGGAGCGGCCAGGGCGTGCCGAGCCTCGCCACTGCGGCCTGGGCCAATGCCTGGAACCTCGACGGCACGCTGACGTCGACGACGAATTCCCCGGGCGGTGGCCGTGGCGGTTACACCTACGGCTCCGCCAACCAGGATGCGCTGACCACGGCGCCGGGCACGGCGTCCTGGGGCGGCAACAATCGGCGCGAGCGCGGCGGACTCGGCGGACGCCCGCTGGCCAACAACCCGAGCACCGTCGGCGATACCCGCCTGTTCTTCGGCGGCGGCGGCGGTGCCGGCGACGGCAACAACGGCGCGGCCAGCCCCGGCGCGGCCGGTGGCGGGCTGGTGTACGTCATCGCCAACGCCGTCGGCGGCAGCGGTGCGCTGCAGGCCAACGGCGGCACGGCCGCGGACACGGTGCCGGGCCACAACGATGCGCCGGGCGGCGGCGGCGGCGGCGGTTCGGTCGTGCTGGTCGCCCCGAGCGCCGGCGCGCTGAGCTTTTCGGCCAACGGCGGCAACGGCGGCAACCAGCTGATCACCAGCGCCGAATCCGAAGGGCCGGGCGGCGGCGGCGGCGGCGGTTACATCGCCTCGCCGGGCGGCACGCGCACCGTGTCGGGCGGCAACAACGGCACCACGTCCTCGGGCGCGGTGACCGAATTCGTCCCCAACGGCGCGACCGCGGGCAACGGCGGCAACACCGCGACCGCGCCTGCGCTCGCCAACGTGCCGTTGTGCAACTTCACCGCCAGCGCCGACCTCAGCGTGACCAAGACCAACACGCCGGGCGTCAACGGCGACGTGGACCAGACCACGGACACGGTCACTTCGGGCACCGCCACGACCTACACGATCACCGTGCGCAACAGCGGGCCGGGTGCGGCCAACGGCACCGTGGTCAGCGATCCGGCGACGGCCAGCCTGACCTGCACCACCGCGACCTGCACCGCCGCCGGCGGTGCCGCGTGCCCCGCCCAGACCGGTGCGGCGCTGGTGACCGCGCTGCAGGGCGCCGGCGCGACCGTGCCGACATTGCCCGTCGGCGGCACCGCGACCTTCACGCTCACCTGCCAGGTGCCCTGAACCATGCGGGTCGCGCCCCGGCGCCACGTGCTCGCGTTCGTCGCCACGCTCGCCTGCGGCGTGGCATCGATGCCGGGTGCGCGGGCGCAGGTCTGCGCCACGCCGGGCAGTGCGGGCAACGTCACCGGCGTCGCGGGCGTGATCAACACCTACTGGACTCCGGGTACCGGCAGCTACGGGCCGGCCAGCAGCACGATCGCGCTGGGCGCGCAGCGCGGCGCGGCGGCGACGCTGGCACCGGGCGACCTGGTGCTGGTCATCCAGATGCAGTGCGCGACGCTGGACACGACCGACACGCTCGCCTACGGCGACGGCGTCGCGGGCGAACCGGCTTCGGGCTACGTCAGTTCGTCGCCGGGCTGCGCCGCCGGCCGCTACCAGTTCCTCCGCGCCGGTGCGGGCACCACCGGCGGCACGCTGGATCTCGCCGGCTCGCCGCTCACCGCCACCTACGAACAGGCCGCGGCCACCGCCACCGCCGGCCGCCGCACCTTCCAGGTGATCCGCGTGCCGCAGTACGCCAACGTCACCCTCGGCGGCACCGTCACCGCGGCGCCGTGGGACGGCAACAGCGGCGGCGCGGTGGTGATCGACGCCGCCTTCACGCTCGACTTCAACGGCCAGGCCATCGATGTCGACGGCGCCGGCTTCCGCGGCGGGGGCGGCCGCGCCCGCGATGCCAACGACGCGGTCGAACGTGTCCGCTGGGACGACGACACCCGCCATGCGGTGAAGGGCGAGGGCATCGCCGGCACGCCGCGCTTCGTCAGCGAGAAGCGCACGCCCGACGACGGCAACCCCGCGACGATCACCGACCTAGGCGCCGGCTGGGGCGGCTATCCCACCGGGACCGCCAGCACCGGCGACTGGGCCCGCGGCGCGCCCGGCAACGCCGGCGGCGGCGGCGCCTTCTGGGACGGCGGCAGCGACAACGGCGGCGGCGGGGGCGGCGGCAACGGCGCCGCGGGCGGACGCGGCGGCGCCGGC
>JBQCJG010000377.1:0-5964 GCA_051952955.1 Lysobacteraceae bacterium
GACCACCGTCGGCGCGCCCTCGCCCATGCAATGGAGGTTCATGCGCCGGCCCGGCTCGACCTCGACCAGCCGCTGCGGATGCACGTAGGCGTCGGCGACGCCGTCGACCGGCAGCGCGACGGGCGCCGACGCGCAGGCGGATGCGACGCACGACAGCAGGAGGGCAGGCAGCAGACGTTTGTGCATGGAATATGTCCTCGTGGAAGCGCGGTCAGGCGCCGCGGTACAGCAGCAACTGGGTGCAGCGGAAGAGCGCGACGAGGCGGCCGCTGTCTTCGTGGATCAGTTCGGCGTCCCACACCTGCGTCGTGCGGCCGAGATGACGTGCGACGGCGACGCAGCGCAGCGTGCCGCCGCGCACGGCGGACAGGTGGCTGGAACTCATGTTCTGGGTGAGGAAGCCGCTCGCGCCATCGGGCAGGCACGCGATGGCGCCATACCCCGCGGTGGTGTCGGCGAGCACCATGATCGCACCGCCGTGCAGGCAGTCGTTCGGCGCCATCAGCCTACGGTGCACCGGCATCGCGGCTTCCGCCCGCGCCGGCGTGCGCGTCACCGAACGGACGACGATGCCGGCCGCGCCGGGCAGGTAGTCGGCGCCGAAGGCGTTGAAGTCGTCGGGCATCGGCATGGCGCGCTCAGTACGGCGTGCCGTCGCGACGGGTGAAGCGCCAGCCCGACGCCGTGCCGATCGCGACGAGGTCGTCGTCGGGATACTGCACGCGGTCGCCCGGCGTGCGATCGCCGATCTCCAGGTAGGTCACCGGCGCGTCGCTCTCGTTGACGAGGCGGTGCGCGTCGCCGCTGCCGGCCGCGAAACCGGCGCACCAGCCCGGCGCGAGCGGCGTGGCGCCGGCGTCGGTGTGCAGCACGGGATGGCCCTGCAGCACGTGGACGAATTCGTCCTGGCGCGCGTGCGCATGGCGCAGCGCCGACGCGGCGCCGGGCGCCAGCGTCACCAGGTTCACGCCGAAGTGGCGCAGGCCGAACGGATCGCCGAGCACGCGCTTCTCGCGTCCCGCCATGCGGCCGGCGAACGGTTCGGGATAGATCGAGCGCACCGCGCGCGGCGCGACGGTCGCGGCGTCGAACGCGATCGGGACCTCGTGCGCGGCGACGCGCGATGCCATGCCGCCGTCGGCGTGCAGCACGGCGGCCATGTCGAGCTCGCCGAGGCCGCGCGCCAGCGCCTCGCGGAACAGCGCCGCGGACGCATCGATCAGCGGCGCGTCGACACGTGCGCCACGGGACTGGTCGGCGACGAGCGCCGCGATCTGCGTGACGTCGCGGATCGCCGCCTGCGGCGCGAGGTCGCCGGCGGCCAGTTTCGCCAGCTTCGCGCGCGAGACGTCGCTGGCCATCGGGCCCGCGTCCAGCACGGTGCGGAACAGCGCCATGTCGACGCCGACGGCCTCGGCCGCGCGCACCGCCTCGGCCAGCGCGGCGACCAGCACGATCAGGTAGTGGTTCACCGCCAGCTTCAACTGCAGCGCGCGCGGCACCGCGCCGCAGGCCACGACCTGCCGGCACAGCGGCTCCAGCAGCGGTGACACGCGCGCGATGTCGTCGTCCTCGCCCGCGACCATGCCGATCAGCGCGCCTGATTCCGCCGGCCCGCGCGAGCCGGACACCGGCGCTTCGACGTGGCGGCCGCCGCAGGCGCGCACGGCCTCGCCGAACGCGCGCGACCACTCGGGCGAGGTGGTGCCGAGCAGCACCAGCGTCCGGCCCGCGACGCGCCGCGCGAAGTCCTCTGTGCCGCGACCGAACGCCGCGTCCACCGCCTGCTGGTCCAGCAGCATCACCAGCAGCAGGTCGCAGCGCGCGCACAGGTCGTCGATCGAATCCGCGACCGTCGCACCGCGCGCGGCCAGCGGCGCGCCCTTGTCGGGCGTGCGGTTCCACACCGCCAGCGGCACGCCGGCATCGAGCAGGCGCGTCGCCATCGGCAGGCCCATCGTGCCCAGGCCGACGAAGCCGACGGCGGCGGGCGTCATGCGCTACCGTCCGTCAGGCGTTCGCGCAGAAACGCGATCACCTCGTCGCGCGCCTGCAGCGTCGGATGCCCGGCTTCGTCGACGAGGTGCGCGGTGAACACGCTGTGCGGCGTGCGCACGACGTCGCGGAAGAACGGCGGCGGATCCGGATTCGCGGCGCTGCCCGGCAGCACGCGGCCGACGAAGCGCGGGCCCAGCGCCTCGCGGTACGTGGCGAAACGGACCGCGCGGCAGTGCGCATCGGTGTCGAAGCGGTAGGCGAGCACGCGCAGGTCGTCGTGTTCGAGGCGCTCGCGCACGGCGGCGAGGTCGTCCGCGCCCATGTCGAGCGCGGCGGGCGCTTCCAGCGGCAGCGACGGCTGCGCCACCACCGGCGCGATCACCGCCGGTTCCAGCACCATCGACAGCGCGAAGTTGCCGGTGAAGCACATGCCGATCGCGCCGACGCCGGGGCCGCCGCATTCGGCGTGCGCCTGCCGCGCCAGCGCCCGCAGCCAGCGCGCGATCGGGCGCTCGCCGCCGTCGGCCAGCGCGCGGAACTCGGCGCGGACGCAGGTCCTGCGGAACACCTCGACGCCCTCCTGCGCCTGCGGCACCGCGCCGTCGCGCCCGAACAGCGAGGGCAGGTAGACGGTGAAGCCGGCGTCGCGCACCCAGCGCGCGAACCGCGCCACGTCGGGCGAGATGCCGGGCATCTCCGGCATCACGACCACCGCCGGGCCGCGGCCGGCGACGTGCACGCGGCAGGCGATGCCGCCGGATTCGAACGTGCGCGGCGCGAAATCGCCGAGGGCGTCGTCGCCCGGCGCCGCGGCGGTGTCTCCTTCGACCATCGACCCGATCTTCGCTCCGTTCATCGCGTGTCCCGTTGCGGCGAAAGCGTCATTGCACCCGCACGGTGGCCGGGCGGCGAGTGCCGGAAACGACAGCTTTCGTGCGGAATCCGACAGCGGCCGCCGCGCCGGTTTTCGCGGTATCGTGGCGCGGTCCCGTCCGCACGCCCGTGGAGATCGCGCATGACCCTGCATCCGTCGGTGGCGGTGATCACGGGCGCGGGCCGCGGCATCGGCGCCGAGACCGCGCGCCGCGCCGCCGCACGCGGCCATGCGGTCTGCGTGAACTATCGCGCCGATGCCGACGCCGCCGAAGCGGTGGTCGCGCAGATCCGCGCCGACGGCGGCACGGCGCAGGCGGTGCAGGCCGACGTCGCGCGCGAGGACGACGTCGCGCGCCTGTTCGCCGCCGCCGATGCGCTGGGCACGCTGGTCGCGCTGGTGAACAACGCCGGCGTCCTCGGACGCCAGATGCGCGTGGAGGCGATGGACGCGGCGCGCCTGCAGCGCGTGTTCGCGACCAATGTCATCGGCAGCATGCTCTGCGCGCGCCAGGCGGTGCTGCGGATGTCGACCGCACGCGGCGGACGCGGCGGCGGCATCGTCAACGTGTCGTCGGTGGCGGCGCGCACGGGCTCGCCCGGCGAATACGTCGACTACGCCGCGAGCAAGGGCGCGATCGACACGTTCACGCGCGGGCTGGCGGCGGAAGTCGCCGCGCACGGCATCCGCGTCAACGCGGTGCGGCCGGGCTTCGTGCACACCGGCATCCACGCGAGCGGCGGCGAACCCGAGCGCGTCGCGCGGCTGGCGCCGTCGATCCCGATGCAGCGCGGCGGCGAGCCCGGCGAAGTCGCCGAGGCGATCCTGTGGCTGCTGTCGCCGGCGGCGTCGTACTGCACCGGCAGCATCGTCGACGTGGCGGGCGGCCGCTGATGCATTCGCACCGAAGGACATCGCGATGAACGATTTCGAGATCCTGGTCTTCGAGGGCGCGTATCCGAGCAGCGTGGCGATGAGCCGCGACATCCTCGACGCCGCCTGTTCGCTGGCGCGGAAATTCGGCCTGCCGGTGCCCGGCTGGGGCCTGTACTCGCTGCACGGCGGACGCCTGCCGCTGCGCGACGGCATCAGCGTGGAGACGCGGCCGCTGCCGCCGCGCCGTGCCGGCCTGCGCTCGGTCTGCGTGCTGCCCGGGCTGGGCGCGGATCCGGCGTCGATCGTCGCGCGCATGCGCACGCCCGACGGCCGCGCGATCGCGCGCCGGCTGTCCGCGCACGTCGCGCGCGGCGGCGAGGTCGCGGCCTCGTGCTCGGCGGTGTTCGTGCTGGCCGCCGCCGGGTTGCTGGAGGATCGCCGGGTGACGACGACGTGGTGGCTGGGCCCCGCGCTCGCGCAGCAGGTGCCCGGCTGCCGCGTCGACATCGACCGCATGGTCTGCGCGGATGGCCCGGTGGTCACCGCCGGCGCCGCGTTCGCGCACGCCGACCTGATGCTGCACCTGCTGCGCGGCCGCTTCGGGCCGAAGCTGAGCGAAGCGGTGGCGAACATGCTGCTGCTGGAGCATCGCCATGCGCAGGCGGCGTTCGTCATTCCCGAAGTGCTGGCGAGCGGGCATGCGCTGGTGTCGCGGCTGACGGCGCGGATCGAGGCCGCGTTCCCGCAGGTGCCGCCGGTCGCCGAACTCGCGCGCGAGCTGTGCATCGCCGAGCGCACGCTGGCGCGGCACGTGCGCCAGGCCACCGGCAAGGCGCCGCTGGCGTTCATCCAGGGGATCCGCCTGCAGCGCGCGCGGACGCTGCTGCACAACAGCCGCATGAGCGTCGACCAGGTCGCCGCGCACGTGGGCTACCAGGACGCCACCGCGCTGCGCCGGCTGATGCGCCGGGCCACCGGCGCCACGCCCGCACGCTTCCGCGCGCAGGGCGAGGTGGAGGCGCCGGCATAGCGCCGGCATGACGATCGGCGCCGTCGCAAGGTCCCGCGGTCAGCGCTCCTTGCGCCAGTTCACCGAGCCGCGGTGCTCGATCGTGCTGGTCTCGATCTCGATGTCGAAGCCCTTGCGCAGCAGGTACTTCAGCGTGAGCACCTGGCCGGTGCCGAGCAGCGACACGCCGTAGCTGACGTACAGCCGCGGCGAAAGGTACTTGCCGATGCCGACCACGCTGCCGCCGAGCGCGCGCGATTCGCTGACGCCGGCGTCGTCGAGGCCGATCTTCGCGCCCAGCTGCGAGGCCAGCAGGTTGCCGGCCGACAGCGCGGCGGTGGCGGCGCTGAGCTGGCGGCTCTCGCTGGCGTTGGCGCTGGACAGCGGGCGGCCCAGCGCGAGGTAGGCCAGCGCCTCGGATTCGCTGGTCGCGGGATCGCTCCACACGTGCGCGACCGGCGACGAGGCGCGGCCGCTGACGTCGATGCCGGCGGTGACGTCGCCGACTTCGCGTTCGGCGCGCACGTCGACGATGGGATCGCCGAACGGGCTGTTCGACCACACCAGCCGGCCGCGGGTGATGTCGAGTTTCTGGCCGTAGGCGGTGTAGCGGCCGTCGACGTCGAGCGAGCCGGTGGCGACGGTCTCGCGGCCCGGGCGCGCGCGCATGCGCACGCTGCCGCCGAGGCGGCCGTCCAGACCGAAGCCCTGCAGGCGCACGTCGTCGCCCATCACCAGCGCGAGGTCGAGGTCGAGCGCCATGCCGCTGCCGCGTTCGGGATCGGCGGGATCCAGCACCACCACGTCGGACGACCGCGACGTGCCGGTGTCGAGGCGCTCGAGGTCGACGCGCGCGCTCGGGATGCGCACGGTGCCGCTGACCGACAGCGGCTGGCCGGCGGCGTAGCGCACGATCACCGAGGGATCGACCACCGCGTGCAGTTCGCGGGTGTCGGAGACCAGCACCTTCTCGCCGGTCAGCGCGAGCCGCAGCGGCGTCTCCGCGTCCTGCCAGCCCAGCGTGCCGTCGATGCGCAGCGTGCCGTCGCCGCTGCGCACGCTGCCGGCCAGCGTCGCGCTGCCGTCGGCCTGCGCGTCCAGGCGCACGTCGCCGTCGCGCAGGCTCAGCGCCAGCGCCGGCAGTTCGGTGCGGAAGTCGCTCCGCCGCGCCGGCCCGCCCAGCGCCGGCGCCGCGCGCGGGCCGGCC
>JBQCJG010000378.1:0-7071 GCA_051952955.1 Lysobacteraceae bacterium
AGCTGCGCGGCGACCGCGGCGGCCAGCGCGTCGATGTCGGGATGGTGGTGTTCGACCCAGGCCATGGCGCGTCGCTCACTCCCGCCAGCTGTGGCCGTGGCGCTCGGTCATCGCGAGCGCGGCGTTCGGGCCCCAGGTGCCGGCGGCATAGGGCTTGGGCGTGGTGCCGGCGTACTGCCAGCCGTCCAGGATCGCGTCGACCCACTGCCACGCGGCCTCGGTCTCGTCGCGGCGCACGAACAGCGTGCCGTTGCCTTCGATCGCGTCCAGGTACAGGCGCTCGTAGGCGAGGCGGCGGCGGACGTTCGCGAATTCCTGGTCGAGGTCGAGGTCCAGCGACACCTGCGACAGGCGCAGGCCGCTGCGGTCCAGGCCCGGCGTCTTGTGCATCAGCTGCAGCTCGATGCGCTCTTCCGGCTGAAGCTTGATCAGCAGCGCGTTGGGCTGGGTCGCGGCGCCGGCGCGGGCGAAGATCGAATGCGGCACCGCGCGGAACTGCAGGTAGATCTCGGTGCAGCGGCGCGCCATGCGCTTGCCGGTGCGCAGGTAGAACGGCACGCCCGACCAGCGCCAGTTGTCGATGTGCGCGCGCAGGGCGACGAAGGTCTCGGTGCCGCTGGCGCGGCCGAGTTTCTCCAGGTAACCCGGCACCGCCTTGCCGTCGATCGCGCCGGCGCCGTACTGGCCGGCCACGGTCTCGGCGGCGACTTCGGTGCGGCCGATGCGGCGCAGCGCGTGCAGCACCTTGATCTTCTCGTTGCGCACCGCGGTGGGCTCGAACTGCGAGGGCGGCTCCATCGCCACCAGGCACAGCAGCTGCAGCATGTGGTTCTGCAGCATGTCGCGCATCGCGCCGGAGCCGTCGTAGTAGTCGCCGCGGCCTTCCACGCCCACGGTCTCGGCCACGGTGATCTGCACGTGCTCGATGTGGCGCGCGTTCCACAGCGGTTCGAACAGGGCGTTGCCGAAGCGCAGCGCCAGCAGGTTCTGCACGCCTTCCTTGCCGAGGTAATGGTCGACGCGGTAGACCTGCGGTTCGTGGAACACGCGGGTCACGCCGTCGTTGATCGCGATGGCCTCGGCCAGGTCGTGGCCGATCGGCTTCTCCAGCATCACCCGGGTGCCGGGGCCGGACAGGCCGTGCCGGCCCAGCGCCTCGCAGGCCTGCACGTAGAACGTCGGCGAGGTGCTGATGTGGTAGAGCACGTCCCCGTTGCGCAGCGCCTTCACCCGCTCGGCGAGCGCGGCCATCGAGGCGTCGTCGTCCAGCGAGGCCGGCTGGTAGTGCACGCGCGCCAGCAGCTTCTCCAGCGTAGCGGCGTCGCGCTGCGTCGCGGGCACGAACGTCTCGATCGATTTCGTCACCGCCGCGCGGAACGCGTCGTCGTCCAGCGCGCTCCGCGCGGTGCCGAGCACGCGCATGTTCGCCGGCAGCAGACCGTCGCATTCCAGGCCGTACAGCGAGGGCAGCAGCATGCGCTGGGCGAGGTCGCCGGTGGCGCCGAAGATGGTCAGCAGCGAGGCGGGTGAAGTGGTCACGGTCGGTTCTGCCATGGAAGACCGGACAGCCTAGCGCGGACCGATGAAGGGGAGCCATGCATACGTTTACATCCTTCGGTGCAGGGGCGCGCGCGACCGTGCGCACGCGAACGAACGGCCCGCGGGGGCGGGCCGTTCCGGAGGTCGCGTTTGACGGCGGACGCGGTCGTTGCAGGCCGGCGACGGCGTGCCGCCGGCCGGCACGGATCAGAACGCGTAGCCGAAATTCACGCCGACGACGCGCGGCGGCAGGTACTGGGACAGGTAGACGAACTGGCCCGGGCTGACCTGCGTGCGTCCCGCGTTGGTGCGCACGCGCTCGTCGCTGATGTTGTCGACGTAGACGTCCATCCACCATTTCGCTTCGGGCGCCTGGTAGCGCACGGTGACATCGCCCTTGGCGTAGGCGTCCTGGCGATCGCCCTTGCCGAGGTTGAACGGGCTGAGCCAGCTCTCGGTCTCGTAGTGCGCGCTGATCCGCGGCGTGATCCGGGCGCCGCTGGCGAGATCGAAGTCGTGCTCGTAGGCGACGTTGAGCTGCGCATCGGGCGCGTGCGCCAGTTCGTTGCCGGTCACGTCCAGGCAGTTGCCGATGCCGGAGGCCGGCGGGCACGTCGGCAGGCCTTGGTAGTCGTTGCTGCCGGCGTAGCGCAGCGTGCCGAGCTTCTTGCGGCCCAGCAGCGACAGCGCGACCTGCACGCGGTCGTTGTCGCCGATGCGCGCGTTGAGCTCGGACTCGAAGCCCAGCACCTCGGTGCTGCCGCGGACGTTGGAGAAGCCCAGGCCGCGGCTGCCGTCGACGAAGGTGATCGGCGCGGCCAGCTGGAAATCGCGGAAGTCCTGGTAGTACAGCGCGTTGTTCCAGACGATGCGGCCGTCGCGGAAGCTGTTCTTGGTGCCGATCTCGTAGTTGGTCAGGGTCTCGTGCTTGTAGGGCACGCCGCCGTCCTGCAGGCCGCCCGACTTATAGCCGGTCGACACCGAGCCGTACAGCAGGAAATGGTCGGTGATGTCGCCGTCGGCGCGGACCAGCCACGTCACCTGGTCGTGGCTGTAGCGGCCGTCGTTGATGCCGCCCACGCCGAAGCCGAAGCCGTTGGCCGGCGACGGCGTGGTGCCCGGGGAGATCGGCACCTGCGGCACGGTCGGGTCGTACTGCCAGCCCCAGCCGCGGCCGCCCTTGTTCTCCTTGCGATCGTGGGTGTAGCGCGCGCCGGCGGTGAGGCGGAAGTCGTCGTTGACGTTCCACGTCGTCTGGCCGAACACCGCGGTCGAGGCCACGGTCTCCTTCGGCTGGATGAAGGAACCCTGCCAGCCCACCGTGCCTTCCTGCGTGCCGTTGAAGATCGGGATGTCGAAGCGGATCTCGTTGTCCTCGGCGGCGTAGTAGAGGCCGAGGATCCAGTCGACGGTCTGCTCGCCGCGCGACTTGAGGTTCAGTTCGTGGCTGTAGGAGGTGTAGTTGGAGTAGTTGGTGCGGTCTTCCTGGAACGTGGCGCCAGTGGCGAAGCTGGTGGGCACCTGCACGCCGCCGTCCTGGTCGAAGTCGCTGGAGCCGCTGAAATCGCTGTAGCCGGCGATGTAGCTGAGCGTGAGGCGGTCGCCGATGTCGTAGTCGAGGCGGCTGCGCAGCGAGTACACGTCGCGCTCCAGGCGCGGCGCGGTGTCGACCAGCGCGGACCAGAAGCGCTGGCCCGCGCGCGGCGTCTGCATGAGGTTGGCGCTGGGCGTGCCGCGGTCGCGGAAGTATTCCAGCGAGACGTTCCAGGACAGGCCGTCGTGCGGCTGCCACAGGCTGCTCACGCGCACCGCCGACTGGTCCTGCGCGTTGTACTTCTGGCCGTCGGTGACGAACAGGTTCGGGTTGATCGGCCGGAACGCGGCGGGGTCGCCGCCGGACGCCGCCCACGCGGCCTGCTGGGACGCCAGCGACGGCAGCTGGCCGACGGGATCCTGGAAGTCGACGTAGCCGTCGTGCTGTTCGTGCGCGAACGCCAGGCGCAGCGCCCAGCGATCGTTCATCGGCAGGTTCACCGTGCCGCGCGCACCGATGCGGTCGTAGTCGCCGATGCCGAACTGCAGCGTGCCCGAGCTGTCGCCGATCACCGGCCGCGCGGTCTGCATGTTCACCGCGCCGACGGTGGAGTTTCGGCCCCAGAGCGTGCCCTGCGGGCCGCGCAGCACCTCGACCGCGTCGAGGTCCATCAGCAGCGCGGCGGCGCCTTCGGCGCGCGGGGTGTAGATGCCGTCGACGAAGATCGCGACCTCGGGGTCGGCGTATTCGGTCTTCGCGCTGTCGTTGCCGATGCCGCGCAGGGTCATGGTGATGACGCCGTGGTCGCCCTGCGTGGTCGCCTGGAAGCCCGGCACGAGCGCGGTGATGTCCTGCACGGTCATCACCCGCTCCTTGTCGAGCGTCTCGGCGTTGATCGCGGAGATCGCCACCGGCGTGCGCTGCAGCGGCGTCGACCGCTTGGTGCCGGTGACCACGATCTCGTCGAGCTGCGCCGACGATTTCGCGGTGGTCCCGGTGGCGGCGTCCTGCGCCTGGGCGTGGCCGGCCGCGAGCACGGCCAGGATGGTCGCATACAGCTGGGTGTACCTGTGCTTCATGGAACGGAACCTCCCCGAAAGAAAAAAGATAGGTCGAGCGGCCGCCGGACGCATCGGACCGGGGACGTGGGGGACAGCCTGCGCACGCCATGGCAGCGCTGTCAACAAATAAATGACAGCGCAGTCATTCGGGCGTAGATTGGCTCTCCGGAAGGGCCGCCGCTGTTGCGGCGCAACACGAATCTGCGAGGAAATCCGGGGATGACCGCAATGCGCAATGTGCTGATCGTGGGCGGCGGCACCGCCGGCTGGCTGGCCGCCTGCTACCTCGCGAAGACCGTCAATGCCGCGGCGCCGGGCGCCATCGCGATCACGCTGGTGGAGTCGGCGGAGATCCCGTCGATCGGCGTCGGCGAAGGCTCGTTCCCGTCGATCCGCGGCACGCTCTCGGCCATCGGCATCGACGAGGCGCGCTTCCTGCGCGAGTGCGGCGCGACGTTCAAGCACGGCATCCGCTTCGATCACTGGGTGCGGCCCCCGGGAAGCCCGGGCCGCGACCACTACTTCCACCCGTTCAACCTGCCGAGCCAGCGTCCGGGCGCACCGGAACTGCTGCCGTACTGGCTGCTCGGCCACGCCGGCGACCGCGCGTTCGCCGAGGCGGTCACGATGCAGAAGCGCGCCTGCGATGCCGGCCGCGCACCGAAAGGCCCCGGGGACGGCGACTACCGCGGCCGCATGAACTACGCCTACCATTTCGACGCCGGCCGGCTGGCCGCGCTGCTGCGCACGCACGCGCAGGCGCTGGGCGTGCACCGCGTGGTCGGCACGGTGCGCGCGGTCGTGCCCGACGCGGAGGGCGGGATCGACTGCGTGCGCACCGACGATGGCGAACTGCGCGCGGACCTCTACGTAGACTGCACCGGGTTCCGCGCGACGCTGGTCGGCGAGGCGCTGGGCGTGCCGTTCCACGGCGTCGACGACACGCTGTTCGTGGATCGCGCGCTGGCGCTGCAGGTGCCGTGGCCGGCCCCCGACGCGCCGATCCCGTCGACCACGGTGTCCACCGCCTGCGAGGCCGGCTGGATCTGGGACATCCCGCTGCAGCATCGCCGCGGCGTCGGCTACGTCTATTCGAGCCGCCACGTCGACGACGCGATCGCGGAGCGCACGCTGCGCCGGCACGTCGGGCCCGCGGCCGACGGCGTGGACGTGCGCGCGCTGCGCTTCCGCTGCGGTTACCGGCGCACGCAGTGGGTGCGCAACTGCGTCGCGATCGGGCTGTCGGCGGGCTTCGTCGAGCCGCTGGAATCCACCGGCATCGGCCTGGTGGAAATCGCGACCTACCTGCTCGCGCACCTGCTGCCGAGCGATGGCGACATGGCGCCGACCGCCGCGCGCTTCAACGCGGCGATGGTCGCGCGCTACGAACGCATCGTCGACTTCATCAAGCTGCACTACTGCCTCAGCCAGCGCCGCGACAGCGCCTTCTGGCGCGACAACACCGATCCGGCCAGCGTCCCGGACACCTTGCGCACGCTGCTGGCGGGCTGGCGCTGCCGCCCGCCGCACCGGCTGGATTTCGTAACCGACCTGGAGATGTTCATGCCCGCGAGCTGGCAGTTCATCCTCTACGGCATGGAGTACCCGACGGACCTCGCGCCGATGCGCGTGGCGTATCCGCAGGCAGAGGCGGCGCGGCGCGAGTTCGCGACGCTGCGGTCGCTGTCGGAACGCGCCGTCGCCGACCTCCCGCCGCATCGCGCCGCGCTCGCCGCGATCATGGCCGGCGCGCGCGCGCCCGCGGTCGCCTGAGGCCGCGCGCATGGGCAAGTCGGCCGGCGCGGGAGCGCGCATCGAGGACGTCGCACGCGCGGCGGGCGTGTCGATGAAGACCGTCTCGCGCGTGTTCAACCACGAACCCAACGTGCGGCCGGAAACCCGCGACCGGGTGCACGCCGCGGCCGAGGCGATGCGCTACCGGCCCAACCGCTCGGCGCGCAGCCTCGCGGGCAACCGCTCGTACCTCGTCGCGCTGGTCTACGACAATCCGTCGTCGAACTACGTGATGGAAGTGGCCAGCGGCGTGCTCGACGCCTGCGAGGCCGCGCACTACAGCATGATGCTGCGGCCGCTGGACCTGCGCGATCGCGGCCACGTCGAGGCGGTCGTCGACATGGTGGCGCAGTCCGCGCCGGACGGGCTGGTGCTCACGCCGCCGCTGACCGACGACGCAGCGCTGCTCGCGCGCCTGCGCGCGCTCGGCGTCCCGTTCGCCAGCCTGTCGCCGAAGGCGCGCAACCCGGCGCCGGGGGCGCGCATGGACGAACGCAGCGCGGTGGCCGAGATGATGGCGCGCATCGTGGCGATGGGGCATCGCCGCATCGGCCACGTCCGCGGCCACCGTGCGCACGGCGCGGCGGAATGGCGGCTCGCCGGCTATCGCGACGGCCTGCGCGCGGCCGGCATCGCGTACGACCCCGCGCTCGTGGTCGAGGGGCATTTCGATTTCGAGTCCGGCCGCGGCGGCGCGACGCGATTGCTCGCGCTGGCCGATCCGCCGACCGCGATCTTCGCCGCGAACGACGACACCGCGGCCGGCGTGCTGCAGGTGGCCGCGCAGCACGGCCTGCGCGTGCCGCGCGACCTGTCGGTGTTCGGCTTCGACGACCTGCCGATGGCGCGCTGCCTGTGGCCGCCGCTGAGCACCGTGCGCCAGCCCAGTCGCGCGATGGGGCGGATCGCCGCCGAGCAGCTGCTGCGCGCGCTGCGCGCGCCCGAGGCGGCGACGCTGGTCGAGGTGCCGGACGAGCTGTGCCTGCGCGATTCCACCGGGCCCGGGGCCCGGCGGGGGCGGGGGGGGCGGGGGGTTTTTTCCCGGTGCGGCAGGCGCCGAGCGGTCCCAGAGCCGGGGCGGGGGGCTCGAGGCGGTGGCGCCCGCCGCGGGCCTCTCGATTAAGAAGGGCGCGCGCGTGTTAA
>JBQCJG010000379.1:0-11015 GCA_051952955.1 Lysobacteraceae bacterium
GTCAATCCGGCGGGATCCAGCAGGCGGCGCAGGTCCGCCGCCGACAGACCACTGTCCTCGAGCGCCACCTCGAACACCGGACGCCGCTCGCGATACGCCTTCTTGGCGATCGCGGCGGCTTTTTCGTAGCCGATCACCGGGTTCAGCGCCGTGACCAGGATCGGGTTGCGCGCCAGCGCATCGGCGACCCGCTCGGGCCGGAACGCCAGCCCCGCGATGGCCTCGTCGGCCAGCGCGCGCATCGCGTTCGCCAGCAGGCCGATGCCGTCCAGCAGGTCGGCGGCGATCAGCGGCAGCATCACGTTGAGCTGGAAGTTGCCGCTCTGCCCGGCGATGGTGATCGTCACGTGGTGGCCCATCACCTGCGCGGCGACCATGCACACCGCCTCGGGGATCACCGGATTGACCTTGCCGGGCATGATCGACGAGCCCGGCTGCAGCGCCGGCAGTTCGATCTCGCCCAGCCCCGCCAGCGGCCCGGAGTTCATCCAGCGCAGGTCGTTGGCGATCTTCATCAGCGCCGTCGCCAGCGCGTTGAGCTGGCCGGACAGTTCCACCGCATCGTCCTGCGCGGCCAGGCCCTCGAAGCTGTCGTCGGCGGGCACGAAGCGCGCACCGGACAGCACCGACAGCGTCTGCGCGACGCGCTTGCCGAACCCCGCCGGCGCGTTGATGCCGGTGCCGACCGCGGTGCCGCCGATCGGCAGCCGGCGCACGCGCTTGAGGCTGTCCTCGATCCGCTGCCGCGCCGAGTCCAGCTGCGACGACCACGCCCCCAGCTCCTGCCCGAAGGTCAGCGGCATCGCGTCCATCAGGTGGGTGCGGCCGGTCTTCACCAGCTTGCGGCCCTCGCGGGCGCGGCGGTCGATGGGGGTGCGCAGGTGCCTGAGCGCCGGCAGCAGGTCCTCGACCACCGCCAGCGTGGCGGCGACGCGGATCGCGCTCGGCACCACGTCGTTGGAGCTCTGGCCGAGGTTCACGTCGTCGTTGGGATGCACCCGGCCGCGGCCGCTGCGCATCGCGAGCGCGGCGATGACCTCGTTGGCGTTCATGTTGCTGGAGGTGCCGGAGCCGGTCTGGAAGACGTCGACCGGGAAATGGGCGTCGTGCTCGCCCTCCGCCACTTCCAGCGCGGCCTTGCGGATCGACGCGGCGCGGGTCTTGGGCAGCAGGCCGAGGCTGGCGTTGGTCTGCGCGGCCGCGGCCTTGATCAGGCCAAGGGCGCGGATGAAGCCGCGCGGCATCGGCCGGCCGGAGATGCGGAAGTTGCGCCGCGCCCGTTCGGTCTGCGCGCCCCACAGGGCCGATGCTGGGACCCGCAGCTCGCCCATGCTGTCGTGCTCGATGCGGGTGGGATCGGGGATGGCGTCCGCCGCCGCGTTGCGCCTGGCCATGGCCGGCCTCCGGGGAACTGTGGGGGTGGCGGGAGCATACGCCGGGCGGGGTTTACAATGCCCGTTTCCCCACGCCGCGGCCGTCCCGCCCCTCCCGATCATGTCCGAATCCGCGCTCCTTGCCCTGTCGCCGCTCGATGGCCGCTATGCCGGCAAGGTCGACGCCCTGCGCCCGATCTTCTCCGAATTCGGCCTGATCAAGGCCCGCGTCAAGGTCGAGGAGGAATGGCTGCTGGCCCTCGCCGCGGAGCCGGCGGTCGTCGAACTGCAGCCGTTCTCCGACGCCGCCGAGGCCCGCCTGCGCGCCCTCGCCGACGGGCTGTCGGTGGAGGATGCGGCCCGGGTGAAGGCGATCGAGCGCACCACCAACCACGATGTGAAGGCGGTCGAATACCTGATCAAGGAACGGCTGCAGGACGACGCCGAGCTGGCGCCGGCGCTGGAGTTCGTGCACTTCGCCTGCACCAGCGAGGACATCAACAACCTGAGCTACGCGCTGATGCTCAACGAGGCGCGGCAGGCGGTGCTGCTGCCGACGCTGGACGCGCTGATCCAGAAGCTCCGCATGATGGCGCACGCACACGCCGGCCTGCCGATGCTCTCGCGCACGCACGGGCAGACCGCCTCGCCGACCACCGTCGGCAAGGAACTGGCGAACGTCGTCGCGCGCCTGCAGCGCCAGGGCGAACTGCTGGCCGGCGCGCAGATGCCCGGCAAGATCAACGGCGCGGTCGGCAACTACAACGCCCACGTCGCCGCCTACCCGGAGGTCGACTGGACCGCGTTCTCGCAGCGCTTCGTCGAATCGCTGGGCCTGGACTGGCAGCCGTACACGACGCAGATCGAACCGCACGACGGCATCGCCGAGGTCTGCGACGCGCAGAAGCGCATCGACACCATCTGCATCGACCTGTGCCGCGACGTCTGGGGCTACATCTCGCTGGGCTATTTCAGGCAGGCGGTGAAGGCCGGCGAAGTCGGCAGCTCGACCATGCCGCACAAGGTCAACCCGATCGACTTCGAGAACGCGGAAGGCAACTTCGGCATCGCGAACGCGCTGTTCGAGCACTTCGCCGCGAAGCTGCCGATCAGCCGCTGGCAGCGCGACCTCACCGACTCCACCGTGCTGCGCGCGCTGGGTACCGCCTTCGGCCACGCGCTGATCGGCTTCGACGCCCTGCAGCGCGGGCTGAACAAGCTCAGCGCCAATCCCGAGCGCCTGGCCGCCGATCTCGACGCCGCGTGGGAAGTGCTGGCCGAGGCCGTGCAGACGGTGATGCGCCGCCACGGCCTGCCCAGCCCCTACGAACAGCTGAAGGCGCTGACCCGCGGCCACGGCATCACCGCCGAATCGATGCGCGACTTCATCGCCGGGCTCGACCTGCCCGCCGACGCCAGGCAGCGCCTGCTCGACATGACGCCGGGCCGTTACACGGGCCTGGCCGAGCGCCTGGCGCAGGAGATCTGACCATGGCCAAGCGCGCACCCGCCCGCAAGAAGACTGTCGCGCGCCCTGCCCCGCGCAGCGCGGCGCCGAAGACGCTCCCGTACGAGATCGACGCCGCCGGCAAGGGCCCGCTGGGCATGCCGCCGGCGAAGTTCCTGCGCGACTACTGGCAGAAAAGACCACTCCTGATCCGCAACGCCTTCCCCGGCTACGTCTCGCCGGTGTCGCCGGAGGACCTGGCCGGGCTGGCCTGCGAGGAGCGCGCGCTGTCGCGCATCGCCGCCTACGATCGCGCGACCGACGCCTGGACCGTGCGCAGCGGCCCGTTCGACGAGGCCGAATTCCCCGGCATGCCGCACCACGACTGGACGTTGCTGGTGCAGGACGTCGACAAGTGGGACCCGGACATCCGCGCGCTGCTGGACGCGTTCCATTTCCTGCCGCGCTGGCGCATGGACGACATCATGATCTCGTTCGCCGCGCCGGGCGGCTCGGTCGGCGCGCACATCGACCAGTACGACGTGTTCCTGCTGCAGGGCCTGGGCCACCGCCGCTGGATGATCGACACCGCGCCGGATCCCGACGAGACCTATCTCGACGGCGTGCCGCTGCGGCTGCTGAAGCACTTCACGCCGACCCACGACTGGGTGCTGGGGCCCGGCGACATGCTCTACGTGCCGCCCGGCGTGCCTCATCACGGCGTCGCCGAGGATGCGTGCATGACGATCTCGGTCGGCCTGCGCGCGCCGTCCAGCGCCGAGCTGCTGTCGGACTTCGTCGACACCCTCACTTTCGACGCCGACGAGGCCGTGCGCTACGCCGACCCGGACCTCGCGCCCGCGAAGGACGGCTACGAGATCGACGCCGCGGCGATGGGCCGCGCGATCGAGGCACTGAACACGCTGCGCATGCGCGATCCGGAGCGTCTGGGCGACTGGTTCGGCCGCTTCATCAGCCTGTACCGCAGCGCCGGCGTGCCGCTGGAGCCGGACCCGCCGCAGTCGCCCGACGAGGTCGAAGCCGCGCTGCAGCAGGGCGCCGTGCTCGCGCGCCATCCGTGGACCCGCGCCGCGTGGCGCCGCAGTGGCGAATCGAAGCGCGTCGGCAAGCTCTATCTCGCCGGCCGCGTCCACGCGCTGCCGCTGGCGGATGCGCGCGCGCTGGCCGCGGCGCAGCAGCTCGATCTCGACGGCTACGCCGCGCTCTCGCCCGACGCCCGCGGGCTGGTGCTCGACCTGCTGGGCGAAGGCCATTACCACCTCGCCGTCGAGGACGACGGCGGCTTCGACAGCGAAGAGGACTGAGATGACCGAACGCGCGTTCCGGGTCGAACCGATCGACTACGCCACCGGCGTCGACGCCCTGCGCGCGGTGCGCGAGCCGGTGTTCGTGCAGGAGCAGCAGGTGCCGCTGGCGCTGGAATGGGACGACCTCGACCCGCTGTGCGCGCACGTGATCGCCCGCGACGTCGACGGCCGTCCGATCGGCACCGGCCGGCTCACGCCGGAGCGCAAGATCGGCCGGATGGCGGTACTGCCCGACTGGCGCGGCCGCGGCGTCGGCGACGCGCTGCTGGCGGCGCTGATCGGCGAAGCCCGCGCCCGCCGCTGGCCGGAAGTGACCCTGCACGCGCAGGTTACGGCGATCGGCTTCTACGCGAAGCACGGCTTCGTGCCGGTCGGCGCGCGGTTCATGGAAGCCGGCATCGAGCACCAGACCATGCGCCGCCGGCTGGGCGGCGCGACCGAGATCGACAGCCGCGAGGCCGCCGCGGCCATGGTCTGCGCGATCGCCGCCGGCGCCCGCCGCGAGTTGTCGATCTACACCCGCGCGCTCGACCCGGGCCTGTTCGACGTGCCCGAGGTGCTGGACGCCCTGCGCAGGCTCGGCACTCGCCGCCAGCGCGTGGATGTGCGCGTGCTGCTGCAGGACGCGGCGTCGGCCCAGCGCGCGCATGCGCCGCTGATCGGCCTCGCCCAGCGCCTGCCCAGCGTGTTCGCGTTCCGCGAGGCGGTCGACCCGGCGGATCGCGGCTACGCCTCGGCCTATGTCGTCAACGACGACGGCGGCTGGTACTTCCGCACCCTCGGCAATCGCTTCGACGGCGAGGCGGCGATCGAGGACGGCGGCCGCGCGCGGCAGCTCGCCGAGACCTTCCAGCCGGTGTGGGAACGCGCCCGGCTGGTCACCGAATTCCGCGCGCTTGGCCTTTGACACCGGCCTGTGACACCGGCCTCTGACGCCGACCGCGTGACGGCGGCCTGGCGCCGGGGTCAGCCGCGGGTGAGCGGCGTCGGCCCCAGCGCGATCTCGAAATGCACCTTGCCGCCGTCCTGGCGGATCGACACCAGTTCCGGCCGGGTGCCGGCGCCGTCCAGCGCGCGCAGCGCCTCGGACACGGTGCGGTTGCCGTCGGCGGTGCCGAACAGCGTGACCGCCTCGCCGCCGTAGCGCACGTCGGTGATGCGGCAATGCGCCGGCAGCAGCGCGCCGACCCGGTCGCGGATCGCCGCCTGCGATGCCATGCCGGCCGGCACGGCCTGCGGCGGCGCGACCGACAGCACCGCCATCGTCGGCGCGGGCGGCGCGGCGGCGGCCGCGGCCTGCGCATCGCGCAGCACCAGCGGCGAATCGGTCAGCACGAACTCGACGTAGGCGCGCGATCGATCGTGGGACCAGCCGCCGTGGACGACCTCCTTCGGCGCGAAGGCGTCGCGGCTGGCGCCGGCGATCCGGCCCTGCAGCGTGTCTTCGTCGGCGACGGGCGCGGTGTAGCGGACGTGGACCTTGCCGTCGGCCACCTCGACCCGCTCGACGACGGTGCCGGCCGGGGCCATGGCCTCGATGCGGGCACGGATCTCCGCCTCCGGCAGGTAACGGCGGGCATCCGCGTCTCGCTGCGCCTGCGCGCGCTGCGCCTGCTCGGCCTGGATCTCGTCCAGCGGGCGCTCGAAGGCCTGCGCATCGCCGGGCCGCCAGCGCGGATCGCCGGCCAGCCGCGGCCAGTGGATCTCGCCGGTGAAGGTGCCGGTGGGGATCGGCAGGTCGCGGCAGCCGTCGCCGCACCACACGGTGATGCCCACGGTCTTCAGCCCGTCGAATTCGCCGATCACCGAGCCGTCGTCGCCGCGGGTCAGGCGCATGGGGCGCAGCTCGCCGCGGGACAGTTCCAGCCAGCCGGCCTTGCAGGTCAGGCCATTGCCCGGGGCGAGCGTGCGGACGACCTCGGTGTCCGGGCCCAGCCGGGCCAGTTCCGCCTCGTAGTCGGCCAGGCCGTGGGCGGCGACGTAGTCCGTGCGCTCGCGTTCGGACAGCAGGTGGTACCAGCGCCGGTAGCGCGGCTGCTCGAATTCGCGGATCAGGCCGAGGTGCTGCCGCACGCGCTCGTCCGCGATGCGCCAGCGGAACGTGTAGTTGCCGGGCGACGTGCGGCGGATGTCGACCGCCTGGATCTGCTCGATCGGGACCTGGCTGCCGCCGGGCCGGCCGAAGACTTCCTCCATCGCGCCGGCCTGCGAGCCCTTCCGCTCCGGCGGCAGGGAAACCTGGTAGGTCCCGTCGAGGTTCGGGCAGCCGAGGGCATCGACCGCCAGCGCGGCACGACCGGCGCGCCCGACGCCGTCCTCCCGGCCGCAGCCGGCCAGCATCACGAGCCCGCACACCGTCACCGCCGTCACCACCGCGCGTCGAAGTCCCCGCATCCGCCATCCCCCCGTTCGATGCGCGGACCATAGCAGCGAATGCGCCGTTTTCCCTGCGCCAGCCGTACCGGTAGCGCCCGACGCACCGCATGGCGCAGCGCGCCGCCACTCCGGCGCGCGGATGCGCCCGCGGACGTGCGACCAATGTCGAAGCCAACGGCAGCCGACGGCAGGAATCGCGGTGGTGCGCTGCGGCGGAGCCTCCGGCTATAATTCCGGTTCTTTCGCCGCAGGTCCGCCGTGCCGGCAGATTTCCCGGCGGATCAAGCGCTTATCCTCTCCCGCGCCACCCCACCTCCGAGTGTGATCCCCGAGTGGACAGTCTCCTGAAGCAGTTCGCGCAGTCCTCCCAGCTTGGCGCCAACGCCGCCTACATCGAAGACCTCTACGAGCAGTACCTGGTCGCTCCCGACAGCGTCGGCCCGAAGTGGAAGGCCTACTTCGACGGCATCCGCGGCCGCGACGGCCAGGACGTGCCGCATTCGGCGGTCATCGACGCCATCGCCGAGGCCGGCCGCCAGGCCGCCCGCGGCGTCGCCGTCGCCGCCTCGGCGGGCGACGAGCGCGAACGCGCGGTGGGCCGCCTGATCACCGCCTACCGCGCCCGCGGGCACCTGGCGGCGACGCTCGACCAGCTGGGGATGATGGACAAGCCGGAGGCGCCGGACCTCGAGCTTGCCTTCCACCGCCTGAGCGAGCGCGACCTCGGCGACGAGTTCAGCACCGGCGGCGTCGCCGGCCGGCAGCGCATGAAGCTGCGCGACCTGCTGGCGCTGCTCAAGACGACCTACACCGGCAGCATCGGCGCCGAGTTCATGCACATCACCGACGCCGAGCAGCGTCGCTGGATGTACGAGCGGCTGGAAGCCGCCGGCGGCCGCTACGACCGCAGCGCCGACGACCGCCGCCGCATCCTGGAGCGCCTCACCGCCGCCGAAGGCCTCGAGCGCTACCTGCACACCAAGTACGTCGGCCAGAAGCGCTTCTCGCTGGAAGGCGGCGACGCGCTGATCCCGCTGCTGGACGTCACCATCCGCCGCGCCGGCGCCGACGGCGTCAAGGACGTGGTGCTGGGCATGGCCCACCGCGGCCGCCTCAACGTGCTGGTCAACACGCTCGGCAAGCCGCCGCGCAAGCTGTTCGACGAGTTCGAGGGCAAGTTCGAGCACGACGAGCACGCCCATGCCGGCGACGTGAAGTACCACATGGGCTTCAGCGCCGACGTGCAGACGCCCGGCGGCCCGGTCCACCTCGCCCTCGCCTTCAACCCGTCGCACCTGGAGATCGTCGACCCGGTGGTCGCCGGCAGCGTGCGCTCGCGCCAGCAGCGCCGCGGCGACAAGGCCCGCCGCCAGGTGCTGCCGGTGCTGATGCACGGCGACGCCGCGTTCGCCGGCCAGGGCGTGGTGATGGAACTGTTCCAGATGTCGCAGGCGCGCGGCTTCGCGGTCGGCGGCACGATCCACATCGTCATCAACAACCAGGTCGGCTTCACCACCAGCGAACGCCAGGACGCCCGCTCCACGCTGTACTGCACCGACGTCGCCAAGATGGTCGAGGCCCCGGTGCTGCACGTGAACGGCGACGACCCGGAAGCGGTCGCGTTCTGCGCCGAGCTGGCCTTCGACTTCCGCCAGCGCTTCGCCAAGGACGTGGTGATCGACCTGATCTGCTACCGCCGCCACGGCCACAACGAGGCCGACGAGCCGGCGGCGACGCAGCCGCTGATGTACCAGGCGATCCGCAAGCACAAGACCCCGCGCGAGCTGTACGCCGAACGCCTCGCCGAGGCCGGCGCGCTCGCGGCCGCCGACGCGCAGGCGCTGGTCGACGACTACCGCCGCAAGCTGGACGAGGGGGTGGTCACCACCGAACTGGCCGCCAGCAATCCCGATGCGTATGCGATCGACTGGTCGCAGCTGCTGGCCGGCAAGCTGTCCGATCCCGTCGACACCCGCTTCGACCGCGCGAAGCTCGACGGGCTGGCGCAGGTCATCAACGCCGTGCCCGAGGGCGCGACCCTGCATCCGCGCGTCGCCAAGATCTACGAGGACCGCGCGAAGATGACCGCCGGCGAGCTGCCGGGCGACTGGGGCTTCGCCGAGAACCTCGCCTACGCGACGCTGCTGGCCGAAGGCTTCCGCCTGCGCCTCGTCGGCCAGGACTGCGGCCGCGGCACGTTCTTCCATCGCCACGCGATCCTCCACGACCAGAAGACCGACGCCGACCACATCCCGCTGCGCCAGCTGGTGAAGACGGCCGAGGACGTGACGATCATCGACTCCCTGCTCAGCGAGGAGGCGGTGATGGCGTTCGAATACGGCTACGCCACCGCCGATCCCATGACCCTCGACATCTGGGAAGGCCAGTTCGGCGACTTCGCGAACGGCGCGCAGGTGGTGATCGACCAGTTCCTGTCCTCGGGCGAGGCCAAGTGGGGCCGCCTCTGCGGCCTGGCGCTGTTCCTGCCGCACGGCTACGAAGGCCAGGGCCCCGAGCACAGCTCGGCGCGCCTGGAGCGCTTCCTGCAGCTGTGCGCGCTGCAGAACATGATCGTCTGCACGCCGACCACGCCGGCGCAGGCGTTCCACATGATCCGCCGCCAGATGCGCATGAAGACGCGCAAGCCGCTGGTGGTGATGACGCCGAAGTCGCTGCTGCGCCACAAGCTGGCGGTGTCGACGCTGGACGAGCTGGCGAACGGCGGCTTCCAGCACCTGATCCCGGACAGCCACGCGAAGGACACGAAGTCGGTCAAGCGCGTCGTGGTCTGCGGCGGCAAGGTCTACTACGACCTGCTGGAAGACGCGCAGAAGCGCGGCCAGGCCGACGCCGCGATCATCCGCATCGAGCAGCTGTATCCGTTCCCGCGCGAGGCGCTGACCGCCGAGCTGGCGCGCTACGGCAAGACCGTGCCGGTGGTGTGGTGCCAGGAAGAGCCGATGAACCAGGGCGCCTGGTACCAGATCCAGCACCACCTGCGCGCCTGCGTGCAGGAGAAGCAGTCGCTGCACTACGCCGGCCGCGTCCGTTCGCCCTCGCCCGCCGTCGGCCACTTCAACGACCACGTCGAGGAACAGCTGAAGCTGATCGCCGACGCGCTGGTGAACCCGCTCAACGGCGTGATCGCCGACGAATGATCCCCCGCCGGCGCCGCGTGCGCCGGTTCCACTTTCGAATACCGCTGTCAGGACGCCGCCCATGGCCACCGAAATCAAGGTTCCCGTTCTTCCCGAGTCCGTCTCCGACGCCGTCATCGCCACCTGGCACAAGAAGGCCGGCGACGCGGTCAAGCGCGACGAGAACATCGTCGACCTCGAGACCGACAAGGTGGTGCTGGAAGTGCCCTCGACCGTCGACGGCGTGATCAAGGAACTGAAGTTCGCCGAAGGCGCGACCGTCACCAGCCAGCAGGTCATCGCGGTGATCGAGGAAGGCGCGGTCGCTGCCGCGGCGCCCGCCGCCGAAGCGCCGAAGCCGGCCGCCGGCGCGCAGCCGGTCCAGCCGAAACAGGAGGCCGCGAAGGCCGCCTCGGCCGCGCCTGCGAGCACCACGCCCGCCCCGGTCGGTGGCGAGCTGCCCCCGGGCGCGCGCTTCGCCGCCGCCGCCGCGGGCGTGAACCCCGCCGACGTGCAGGGCACCGGCCGCCGCGGCATGGTCACCAAGGAAGACATCGTCAACTACGCCAGCGGCAAGGCACCGGGCGTTTCCGGCGGCGCGCGTCCGGAAGAGCGCGTGCCCATGACCCGCATGCGCGCCCGCATCGCCGAGCGCCTGATGCAGTCGAAGAACTCGATCGCGATGCTGACCTCGTTCAACGAGGTCAACCTCGCCAAGGTCATGCAGATGCGAAAGGAGCTGGGCGAGTCCTTCGAGAAGGCCAACGGCATCAAGCTCGGCTTCATGAGCTTCTTCGCCAAGGCCGCCGCGAACGCGCTGCAGCGCCACCCGATCGTCAACGCCTCGGTCGACGGCAACGACGTGATCTACCACGGCTATGCCGACATCTCGATCGCCGTCGCCACCGACAAGGGTCTGGTCACGCCGGTGCTGCGCAACGTCGAGCGCATGGGCTTCGCCGAGATCGAAGGCGCCATCGCCGGCTACGCCAAGGCGGCGCGCGAAGGCGGCCTGAAGCTGGAAGACCTGCAGGGCGGCACCTTCACCATCACCAACGGCGGCACCTTCGGCTCGCTGATGTCCACGCCGATCGTGAACCCGCCGCAGTCGGCGATCCTCGGCATGCACGCCATCAAGGAGCGCCCGATCGCCGAGAACGGCCAGGTGGTGATCGCGCCGATGATGTACATCGCGCTGAGCTACGACCACCGCATCATCGACGGCAAGGACGCGGTGCTGTTCCTGGTCGACATCAAGAACCAGCTGGAAAACCCGCACCGCTTGCTGCTGGGCATGTGATCTCAGTGACCTCTCTGCCGACGGCGGGGGAGACTATCGACTCCCTCCCCCGCT
>JBQCJG010000380.1:0-12389 GCA_051952955.1 Lysobacteraceae bacterium
GCGGCCCTCTACGCAGCAGACCGTGGACTACATCCCCGGGGGTTTCGGCTGGGGGGGGTCGCGCCGCCCCGGTTCGGATGCGCGGTTTTCGGCCCGGTTCGCATCGATCCCGCACGGAAGCAAGCGGGCCGAAGCCCGCTCCACCCGAAACGACTCCCCGCGACGTCCCGACGCGATCCACCTCCACGAGATTCCGACCATGAACACCCCGCCGCACCACCACATCGTCAAGAGCCACGACGACGAGCGCCGCGCCCTGCTGGAGGAAATCCTGCGCATGGGCGAAATGGCGGCCGCGCAGCTGGAAGCCGCGCTGGACGTGGTCGATCGCCGCGACGGCAAGGCCGCCGAGCGGATCATCGCCAACGACGAGGCGATCGACGCGCTGGAACTGCAGGTCAGCCACGACGCCATGAAACTCGCCCTGCGCGGCCCGCTGGCGCGCGACCTGCGCGAGATCCTCGCCGCGCTGCGCATCGCCTCGGACATCGAGCGCATCGGCGACTACGCCTCGAACGTCGCCAAGCGCTCGATGGCGCTGAACCTCTCGCCGCCGCTGCCGCACACCCGCGGCCTGGGCAGCCTCGGCCGGCTGGTGGTGCAGCAGGTGCGCAAGGTCCTGGCCGCGTATCGCGACGGCGACGTGGAGGCGGCGCAGCAGGTGCGCGCCGGGGATGCCGAGATCGACACCCAGTACACCGGGCTCTTCCGCGAACTGCTGACCTACATGATGGAAGACCCGCGGGTGATCACGCCCTGCACCCATCTGCTGTTCATGGCCAAGAACCTGGAGCGCGTGGGCGACCACGCCACCAACATCGCCGAGAACCTGTGGTTCCAGGAATACGGCGAGACCGCGATGCCGCCCCGCGACAAGCGCGACGAGTCCAGCACGACGGTCTGACGTCCGGGCCGGAAGCATGACTTCCGGCCTATCCGGCCGCCATCTCAAAATGAACGTCTTCTGAATAATCCTCGGCAGGACCCCGGAATGCGCGCAACGTCGCACCCGGATGGGGACTCCCTTGGTGCGATCGCGAACGCAATCCCGCGTACAGTGCGAGCCCTCAGGAGCAGGTCATGCAGGACTCCCAGTTCGAACATTCCCTCGACCGCGCCCGCCAGGGCGACCGCACCGCGCTGGAGCGCGTGCTGGTGCGTTCGCGCCAGGACCTGCGCCGCTACGCCGAGTACCACTGCGCGGTGAACGACGTCGAGGACGCGGTGCAGGAAAGCATGCTGCTGGTGTCGCGCAAGCTCGCCAGCCTGCGCGAACCCGCCGCCTTCGCGTCGTGGCTGTTCCGCATCGTCAAGCGCGAGTGCAACCGGCTCAAGCGCGCAACCCGCCTGGTGCTGATGCAACCGTCCGACCTCGAGGAGATCGAAGGTCCGCACTGCCCGGCGCCGAGTGGCCTGGTGCGCGACGTCGCCCAGGCGCTGGCCCGCCTGCCGGCGCACTACCGCGAAGCCATCCTCATGCGCGATCTCGAAGGCATGAGCATCGCCGAGATCGCCGAGCAGCTGTCGCTGCATCCCGAAGCCGCCAAGGCCCGTATCCACCGCGCACGGAGCCTGGCGCGACAGTACCTGTCCGGTTCCGAGGCCTGCCCGCTGTCGGCGCTGCCCGTGTCCGGCTGACGCTCCCTCCCCGCGTTCCCCCTTCCGCAACACTTCCACCTAGGAGAGTCCCATGTCCAGCAACAAGAAGCCCGTCGCCCTCGCCATCTCCACCGCCCTGCTGCTGTCGGGTTCCGCGTTCGCCTCGACCCCGCTCAGCCAGGGCTACCAGCTCGGCGACACCGTGATCGATGCCAAGGCCGCCGAAGGCAGCTGCGGCGGCGCGAAGGCCGGCGAGGCCAAGTGCGGCGCGAACAAGCCGGCCGCCGAGGCCAGCTGCGGTGCGAACAAGGCCACCGCGGAAGCCAAGTGCGGCGCCGACAAGCAGGCCGCCGAAGGCAAGTGCGGCGAAGGCAAGTGCGGTATGGCGAAGATGGACACCGACAAGGACGGCAAGATCTCGAAGCCCGAGTTCGTCGCGGCCCACGGCGGCAAGGACACCATGTTCGCCAGCCACGACACCAACAAGGACGGCTTCATCAGCGCCGACGAAATGAAGGCCGCCCATGAAGGCAAGTGCGGCGAAGGCAAGTGCGGTGGCGACAAGCCGCAGGCCGACAAGGCCCAGGCCGAAGGCAAGTGCGGCGAAGGCAAGTGCGGCGGCATGGCCTGATGCCCACCCCCGCCGGCGTCCGTCGCGACGCCGGCGCTTCCCCGCGGCCGCCCGGACGACGGACGGCCGCGGCGGTGTTCCCCGGATCCCGTCCCATGTCACGTCGTCCGTCCCGCGAACGTTCCCGATGACCGTCCCCGCGCTGCCCGACCACGCCGCCGGCCTCGGCCTGCGCCGCCCGCTGCTGGCCGACATGCGCCGCGCCGCCGCAGGCGCCTTCGACTTCCTCGAAGTCGCGCCGGAGAACTGGATCGGCGTCGGCGGCGCGCTGGGCGAAGGCTTCGCCGACCTCGCATCGCGTCATCCGGTCGTCTGCCACGGCCTGTCGCTGTCGGTCGGCGGCCCGGCGCCGCTCGACGAACCGTTCCTGCTGAAGCTGCGCCGGTTCATGGAGACGCACCGCTGCCCGCTCTACAGCGAGCACCTCAGCGCCTGCGGCGACAGCCGCGGCCATCTCTACGACCTGCTGCCGTTGCCGTTCACCGAGGCCGCGGTCCGCCACGTCGCCGCGCGCATCCGCCGCGTGCAGGACGTGCTGGGCCAGCGTATCGCGATCGAGAACATCTCGTACTACGCCGCGCCGTTCCAGGCGATGCCGGAGATCGACTTCCTCAACGCCGTGCTGGCCGAGGCCGACTGTCTGCTGCTGCTCGACGTGAACAACATCGTGGTCAACGCCACCAACCATCGCTACGACCCGCAGGCCTTCCTCGCTGCGGTGCCGGGCGAGCGCATCGCCTACCTGCACGTCGCCGGCCATTACGACGAAGCCCAGGACCTGAAGATCGACACCCACGGTGCGGCCGTCGGCGATCCGGTGTGGGCGCTGCTCGAAGACACCTACCGCCGCTTCGGCCCGCTGCCCACGCTGCTGGAGCGCGACTTCAACCTGCCGCCGTTCGAGGACCTGCTGGACGAACTCGGCCAGGTCCGCCGCCGTCTCGCCGGAGCGCCCGCGCATGACCACCGTCGCGCCGCCTGACGCCGTGCTGCGCGCGCAGCAGGACGCGCTGGCCGCGCACATCCGCGACCCCGAAGGCGTCGCGGCACCGGGCGGTATCGAAGACCGGCGGCTGAAGATCTACCGCGAGCTGTTCTTCAACAACGTCGAGGGCCTGCTGGCGGGCAATTTCCCGGTGCTGCGCCGCATCCACGGCGACGACGGCTGGCGCACGCTGGTCCGCGCGTTCTACCGCGACCACGACTGCCACACGCCGCTGTTCACCGAACTGGCGCGCGAATTCCTGCGCTACCTCGACACGCGTGCGGAGGGCGACGCCGGCCGCGACGATCCGCCATGGCTGCGCGAACTGGCGCACTACGAGTGGGTGGAACTGGCGCTGCAGATCAGCGAAGCCACCCGCGAGGGCGTGGCCCACGACCCCGACGGCGACCTGCTCGCCGGCGAGCCGCTGGTCTCGCCGCTGGCGTGGCCGCTGGCCTACGCTTGGCCGGTGCACCGGATCGGGCCCGACTACCGGCCCGACGTGCCGCCGGACACGCCGACGCTGCTGCTGGTCCGGCGCGAAGCGGACGGCCGCGTCAGCTTCCACGCGCTGACGCCGCTGGCGTTCCGGCTGCTGCAGCGGCTGGACGAGGCGCCGGGCCTGACCGGCCGCGAACAGCTGGTCGCGCTGGCCGCGGAGGCCGGCGCGCCGGACGTGGAGGGCTTCGTCGCCGAGGGTGCCGCGCTGCTCGCCCGGATGCGCGACGAGGGCACGCTGCTCGGGACCCGGCGCACGCGCTGACCGACGGCACCCCGGCCGGACCGGGAGCGTCTGCTAGGCTTTGCGGATGACCGAAACCGCGCCCGCCCCCGCCTTCCCGAAGATGTCCGAACGCTTCCGCGGCTACCTGCCCGTGGTCGTGGACGTGGAAACCGGCGGCTTCGACTGGAATCGCCACGCCCTGCTGGAGATCGCGGTGCAGCCGGTCGACCTCGACGAGGACGGCCGGCTGGTGCCCGGCGACATCGCCAGCGCGCACCTGGTCCCGGCACCCGGCACCGAGATCGACCCGAAGTCGCTGCAGATCACCGGCATCAGGCTCGACCACCCGTTCCGCCTCGCCAAGCCCGAGAAGGACGCGCTCGACCACGTGTTCGCCACGGTGCGCAACGCGGTGCGCAAGCACGACTGCCAGCGCGCGATCCTCGTCGGCCACAACGCACACTTCGACCTGAACTTCCTCAACGCCGCGGTCGCGCGCACCCAGCACAAGCGCAACCCGTTCCATCCCTTCAGCGTGTTCGACACCGTGACCCTCGCCGGCGTCGCCTACGGCCAGACCGTGCTGGCGCGCGCGGTGATGGCCGCGGGCCTGTCGTGGAACGGCGAGGAAGCGCACTCCGCGGTCTACGATACCGAACGCACCGCCGAACTGTTCTGCAAGATCGTCAACGGCTGGCCGCGGCTAGGCTGAGCGCGATGGCGTCGGTCGTCGTCGTTCCGTGGAGCAGCGACTGGCCGCTGCACTTCGCCACCGTGCGCGAATCGCTGCTCGCGGTCTTTGCGCCCGACGAGGTGGTCGTCGAGCACATCGGCAGCACGTCCGTACCGGGCCTTGCGGCGAAACCCGTGATCGACGTGATGCTCGGCGCCGCGACTCTGGCGCAGATCGAAGCGCGGATCGGACGACTGGCCGACATCGGCTACACCTACGTGCCGAAGCACGAGCGCGCGCTGCCGATGCGGCGCTACTTCACCAGCGACGCGGTGGTCCCGCTGCGCGTGCACCTGCATGCGGTCGAGACCGATTCGGCCTTCTGGCGCGAACACCTCGCGTTCCGCGACGCGCTGCGCGCCGATCCCGCGCTGCTCGACGCGTATCAAGCGCTCAAGCTGCGGCTCGCGGAGACCTTCGCCCGCGACAAATCCGCGTATTCCGAAGCGAAGGGGCCTTTCATCCGGTCGGTGCTCGATGGACTCGGCGGACAGCCCGCATCGCGAACCGGCTGACGGCCGCGATCGTGTTCACGGCGAGGCGTTCGGCGCGCCCGCGCGTCCCCGCCACCCGCGCACGATCCCGAACAGGCTGATCGCGATCCACGTGCACTGCAGCAGCGCGACCGACAGGTTGAAGCCGCCGGCCAGCGAGACGAGGATGCAGGACGAGCCCGCGATGTTGATGAGCTGGTACGGCAGGGCGGTGCCTGACAGGCGCCCGCTCTGCAGCAGGAAGTAGCTGCCGACGACGAGCGCGCTGCCGAACAGGCCGACGCCGTCGTACCACGCGAGGTTCACGCGGTGACCCGCTGCCGCACCGCCTCGAACAGCGCCACGCCGGTCGCGACCGAGACGTTGAGGCTTTCCACGCCCGGCGCGTTCGCCAGGCCGGGCATCGGGATGGTGACGAGACCGTCGCAGTGCTCGCGGGTGAGGCGGCGCAGGCCGTCGGCCTCGCCGCCCAGCACCAGCGCGATGTTGCCGCGCAGGTCGATCGCATACAGCGACGCCGTGGCCTCGCCGGCCAGGCCGTAGATCCACACGCCGAGCTGCTGGATCTCGCGCAGCGTGCGCGCGAGGTTGGTCGCGCGCACCACCGGCACGCTGTCGGCGGCGCCGGCGGAGGTCTTGCGGACGGTCGCGTTGACCTGCACCGCCTTGTCCTTCGGGATGACCACCGCGGTCACGCCCGCTGCCGCCGCGCTGCGCAGGCAGGCGCCGAGGTTGTGCGGGTCCTGCACGCCGTCCAGCACCAGCAGCAGCGCCTTGCCTTCGGCGGCTTCGATCAACGCCGGCAGGTCGTCGTCGGTGTAGGTCTTCGACGCGGCGTAGCGCGCGACCACGCCCTGGTGGCGCAGGCCGCCGGCGACGCCGTCGAGCGCGTTGGTCGCGACCCGGCGCACGTCGATGTCCTTGCGGCGGGCGTTTTCCTCGATCTCGGTCAGGCGCGGATTCTTCGCGCCGGCCTCGATCATCACTTCGCGCACGTGGTCGGCATCGTGCTCGACCGCGGCGGCCACGGCATTGATGCCGGCGATCCACTGGGAAGATTTGCTCATCCGGCCATTGTGCCCGGACCGCGGGGCGTTTGCCCGGCCACGGTATGATCCCGGTCCCGTCCGACCGCCCTCGCCCGCCGCCCCGCCATGTCCGCCGACACGCCCGAACACGTCCGGATCGCCATCGTAGGCGGCGGCCCCGCGGGGCTGATGGCGGCCGAAGTCGCGACCGCGGCCGGCGTGCAGGTCGACCTGTTCGAGGCCAAGGGCTCGGTCGGCCGCAAGTTCCTGATCGCCGGCAAGGGGGGGCTCAACCTCACCCACGGCGAACCGCGCCCGGCGTTCGATGCGCGCTACCGCGAACGCGCGCCACAGGTCGCGCGCTGGCTCGACGCCTTCGACGGCGAGGCGCTGCGCGACTGGGCCCGCGGCCTCGGCGTGGAAACCTACGTCGGCAGCTCCGGGCGCGTGTTCCCGATGGATCGCAAGGCAGCGCCGCTGCTGCGCGGCTGGGTGCGTCGCCTGCGCGAGCGCGGCGTGCGCTTCCACGTGCAGCATCGCTGGCTCGGCTGGAACGCCGACGGCGCGCTGCGCTTCGCCACGCCCGCGGGCGAGCGCCGCGTGCAAGCGGACGCGACCGTGCTCGCGCTCGGCGGCGCGAGCTGGCCGGAGCTGGGTTCGGATGGCGCTTGGTTCGACGCCCTCGCCGCGCGCGGCGTCGACCTCGCACCGCTGCGGCCGTCGAACTGCGGCTTCGACGTCGGCTGGAGCGCGCTGCTCGCCGAGAAACACGCGGGCGCGCCGCTGAAACCGGTCGTGCTGCACTGGCGCGATCTCGACGGCGTCGAACGCGCGCTGCAGGGCGAATGCGTACTGACCGCGACAGGCGTCGAAGGCAGCGCGATCTACGCGATCTCCGCCGACCTGCGCGAAACCATCGCCCGCGACGGCCACGCGCTGCTGCGGCTGGACCTCGCGCCGGGGCGCGACCTCGACCGCCTGCATGCCGACCTCGCGAAACCGCGCGGCAAGCGCAGCATCGGCGAACACCTGCGCCGGCAGGCCGGGCTGGATGCGGCGAAGGCCGCGCTGGTGTTCGAAGTGCTGCCGCGCACCGCGTTCGACGATGCCGGCGTCCTCGCCCGCACGATCAAGCGCCTGCCGCTGCGCCTCGTCGCCGCGCGTCCGATCGCCGAAGCCATCAGCACCGCCGGCGGCGTGCGCCTGGAAACGCTGGACGACGCGTTGCAACTGAAGGTGATGCCCGGCGTCTTCTGCGCCGGCGAGATGCTCGACTGGGAAGCACCGACCGGCGGCTACCTGCTCACCGCGTGCTTCGCGAGCGGCGTGGTCGCGGGGCGCGGGGCCGTCGCGCGCGCCCTGCGGGCCCATTGAACGGCGCCTACTTCGCCGCCGCCTGCGCGGCGTCCTGCTGCGCGAGGCCGTAGACGCCGTAGCCGACGAGGTCGGGCATCGCGTAATCCGGGAACGCGGCGGCCAGTGCGGTCTGGATCGCCGCGAAATGCGCGCCCTGCTTCGCCGGATCGGACAGCTCGGCACGGCGATCGCCGAGCCCGCGGACGTAGTCGCGCACGATGGCGTCGGCGCGGTCGAGGTAGGCGATCTGCTCGGCCACCGCCTGCTTCACCGGCGCGGCCGGGCCGCGTCCGCCGTGCACGCGGCCGTGGCCGAGCCGCGGCAGTTCGCGCAGCGCCGCCTTCCAGCCGGCGATGGTCGGCACGGCCTTGCCGTCGACGATGCCGCCTTCCAGCCACGCATGGGTGCGGTGGTGCACGAGGTCGCCGACGATCAGGTCGCCGGTGGCGTCGATGCGCACGACGGTCTGCGAGCTCGATACGCCTGGGTGGCGCAGCTCGAACAGCGTGATCGTCTCGCCGGACTTCAGGCGGAGGACGCGCTTGCCGGAGAAGGTCTCGCGCACGGCCTCGACCTTCGGGTAGCCGTCGTCGGTGAAGGCGTGGGCGATGTTCACCCAGAAATGGCGCTTGTAGGCGTCGACGCCCGGGATCGCCTTCGCGGTGGCGTCGGAGGCGATGCTGGTCGCGCCGGCGCGGTGGAAGACCGGCAGGCCGTTGAACTTGTCCGGATTCGGATGGGTGACGACGACGCGGGTCACCGGCGACGACGTCCGGCTGCGGATGTCGGCCAGCAGCGCTTCGGCGATCCGCGGCGTGAACTGGCTGTCGACCACCAGCACTTCCCGGCCGTCGTCGTACCAGACCGAGTTCGTCCGGAACCCGGCGTCGTCCGAGGTGAAGACATGGAGTTCGCCCGCGGCCGCCGCGGCGGCATGGCCGGCGAACAGGGCGAGGACGGAGAGGAATCGGAGGGAGGTGCGCATGGCGGATCCTGCGGTCGGTGAGGAGGCGCACAGGCTAGACGGTGGGGGTGGCGGCGGTATCGGAATAGAATGACAACTTGTGCGGAGAAACGGACACGCCATGCAGGTCATCGATCCGGACAAGGCCGCCCGCCCGCTGTTCGTCCTGTCCGAGCGGTATGCGGCCACGGAAGGCCCCTGGCACAGTCACCGGCGCGCACAGTTCATCCACGCCAGCGAGGGCGTGCTGACCGTCCGCAGCGAAGGCGGGCTGTGGGTGGTGCCGCCGCAGCGGGCAGTGTGGATCCTGCCCGGCCTGCGGCACCGGGTATCGGCGACGCGCGAGTTCCGGTTGCGGACGCTGTATGCAGACGCGACCGCGCTGCCGATGCCCGACCGCTGCTGCGTCGTGGTGGTGGACCCGCTGCTCGATGCGTTGCTGCAGGAGGCCTCGGTCTTCGGCGCCGACTATCCGGTGGACGGCCCGGAGGCGCGGATCATGCAGGTCATCGTCGACCGGCTGTCGCAACGACGCGAAGTGAAGTCGGCGTTGCCGCTGCCGCGCGATCCGCGACTGCAGCGGATGGCGCGGCCCCTGGTGAAGCACCCTGACGACCCCCGCCCGCTGGAGGCGCTGGCCGCGGCGTTCGGCATGAGCGGCCGGACCGCGGCGCGCCGCTGCCTGGCCGACACCGGGCTGCGCTTCGGCCAGTGGCGGCAGCAACTGCGGCTGCTGAAGGCGCTGGAAGCGCTGAGCCGCGGCGACAGCGTGGCGCAAGCGGCGCACGATGTCGGCTATGCCGACACATCGTCGTTCATCACCGTCTTCAAGGCCGCCTTCGGCGACACGCCGGCGCGCCATTTCCGCCGGGACTGAGCGCAGCAGCGCTCGTCCCGGCGATGCTTCAGTACGGCTGCTTCGGCCGCTTCGCCGGCTGGCCGCGCGGCGGCAGCGGTTTCACGCCGCGTTCCTCGACCAAGCGGAAATCGATCTTGCGGTCTTCGAGGCTGGCCTTCAGCACCACGATGCGCACGCGGTCGCCGAGGCGGAACACGCGCCCGGTGCGTTCGCCGGTCAGCGTCTTGCGGATCGGGTCGAAGCGGTAGAAGTCGTGCGGCAGCTGGGTGACGTGGACCAAGCCGTTGACCTTGGAGTCGTCCAGTTCGACGAACAGGCCGAAGCTGGTGACGCCGCTGATCGTGCCGTCGAACTCGCCGCCGACGTGCTTCTCCATCCAAGCAGCACGGTAGCGTTCGTCGACCTCGCGCTCGGCCTCGTCCGCGCGGCGCTCGCGTTCGGAGCACTGCAGCGCGAGACCGGCCATCGCATTCGCCGAATACGTGAACGCCGCCGGCTTCGCGCCGCCCAGCGCATGCTTGATCGCGCGGTGCACCAGCAGGTCGGGATAGCGGCGGATCGGCGAGGTGAAGTGCGCGTAGGCCTCCAGCGCGAGGCCGAAGTGGCCGGCGTTGTCCGGCGAATACACCGCCAGCGACTGCGTGCGCAGCAGTACCGATTCCAGCAGCGCGGCGTCGGCGCGATCGCGGATCTTCGCCAGCAGCGCGGTGAAGTCGCGCGGCTCCACCCGCGCCCAGGCCGGCATCCGCAGCTTGAATTCCTTCAGGAACTCCAGCAGGTCGGCGTACTTGCCCTCCGGCGGCTTCTCGTGGCTGCGGTACGGCGCCGGCACCTTCTTCTTCAGCAGGAAGCGCGCGGCCTCGACGTTCGCCGCGATCATGCATTCCTCGATCAGCTTGTGCGCGTCGTTGCGCTGGAGCATGCCGGCCTGCACGACCTCGCCCTGCGGGCCCAGCACGAAGCGCACTTCGCTGCTCTCGAACTCGATCGCACCGCGCGCCTTGCGCGCCTTCGCCAGCACCTGGTAGAGCTGGTGCAGGCGCTGCACCTGCGGCAGCAGCGACCCGATCCGCGCGACCGCGTCGGCCTCGCCCGCGCCCACCGCCTGCCACACCTGGGTATAGGTCAGCCGCGCATGCGAATGCATCACCGCTTCGTAGAACTTCGACTTCGTCACCTCGCCGTCGAAATCGACCTGCATGTCGCAGACGAAGCAGAGGCGATCGACCTTCGGGTTGAGCGAGCAGATGCCGTTCGACAGCGTCTCCGGCAGCATCGGCACGACGAAGCCGGGGAAATACACGGACGTCGCGCGCAGCTGCGCCTCGTCGTCGAGCGGCGCGCCGGGGCGCACGTAATGCGAGACGTCGGCGATCGCGACGATCAGCCGGAACCCGTTCCGGTTCGGTTCGCACCACACCGCATCGTCGAAGTCCTTCGCGTCCTCGCCGTCGATGGTGACCAGCGGGAGATGACGGATGTCGACGCGGCCGGCGAGATCGGCCTCGGTGACCGACAGCGGCACCGCGGTCGCTTCGGCGAGCACCGCGGGCGGGAATTCGTGCGGCAGGTCGTGGCCGTGGATCGCGGCCTCGACCACCAGCGACGGCGTGAGCTTGTCGCCCAGCACCGCGAGGATGCGGCCGATCGGCGGCCGGTAGGCTTCCGGCGCGCTGACGATCTCGCAGACCACGAGCTGGCCGTTGCGCGCGTCCATCCGCGCCTCGGCCGGGATCTGCACGTTGCGCTGGATGCGGGCGTCGTCGGGCACGACATAGCTGATGCCGGAGTCGACCGTGAAGCGGCCGATCAGGCGGCTGATCCGCCGCTCCAGCACTTCGACGATCGCGCCTTCGCGCCGACCGCGGCGATCCATGCCGGTGACGCTGGCCATCACCCGATCGCCGTGCAGCACCTTGCGCATTTCCAGCGGCGGCAGGAACAGATCGTCGCCTGCTTCCTGCCCGGCCACGACCTCGGGACGCAGGAAGCCGAAGCCGTCGGGATTCGCGATCACGGTGCCGCGGATCAGGTCGACCCGCGCGGCCGGCAGGTAACCGCCGCGCCGGTTCTGCAGCACCTGGCCATCGCGCAGCATCGCCGCGAGCCGCTTGCCGAGCGCGTCGCGGCGCTCGGGCGTGTCGAGGCCGAGATGGCCGGCGACGACTTCCGCGGTCATCGGGCCGTCGGCACCGCCGAGCAGGCGCAGGATCGCCTCGCGACTGGGAATGGGATCGGCGTAGCGCGCGGCTTCGCGTTCGGCGAACGGATCCTGCACGGCGGACGCGGTCGGACGCGAGCGGGCGTCGGGCTTCGCGCGTGGCGAGGGAGCAACGAGGAGATCGGGCAGCCAGGGGGCCGATTTCTTCGGCCGTGGACCGGCGCCGCTGCGGGCGGGCCCTTTCGCCGCGTCCGCGGCTCGCTTCGGCGCCCTGGGCGGCTTGCCGGAACCGGCGGAACGCGGATCCGCGCCCTTCGCGGTCTTCGGCCCGCCCGTGTGGAAGGAAGCGCCGGCGTCGGCGCGCGGGGGACGGCCGGCGGCCGTCTTTTTCTTGGTTTTGTCGGACATCGCCCCGCAGTATACGCGCCTGCGGCAACCGCGCCGGAAAGGGACCGGCCGGGCCGCATGCGACCGATGCGAAATCAACCGTTGACATCGCGTGCGTCGCAACGCAACATACGCGCCCACCTGCCCAGGTGGCGGAATTGGTAGACGCACTAGTTTCAGGTACTAGCGGGTAAAACCGTGGAGGTTCGAGTCCTCTCCTGGGCACCAGACACAGACGAAAAACCCCGCAAAAGCGGGGTTTTTTGTTGCCTGCGCGCCACCGATGCGTAAGCACCGGCGACAGGCTGCGGATCACTTCGGGCAGGCGACGAACTTGCCCTTCGCGTCGCGACACGTCTTCTTCGCCGGCGCGGCGGCGGTCGGGCACTTGGCGAAGTGGCCCTTCGCATCACGGCAGCGCGCGGGCGCGGCCTTCGCGGCAGGCGCGGCGGCAGGCACGGCAGCGGC
>JBQCJG010000381.1:0-2834 GCA_051952955.1 Lysobacteraceae bacterium
GGCCCCACCGCCGCCCGCCCACGCGACGGGGAAGCGCGATCGCGCGAAGGCCGGCAAGCCGGCGAAGGTCGCGACGCCGCAGCGCCCCGGCGGCAAGGCGCTGTTCGATGCGCTCGGCGCGCACCTCCTGCAGGCGTACGCCAAGGGCGAGCGCGTCGTGCTGATCATCGACGAGGCGCAGAACCTCTCGCCGGACGCACTGGAGCAGGTGCGGCTGCTGACCAACCTCGAGACCGAAACGCAGAAGCTGCTGCAGATCATCCTGATCGGCCAGCCCGAGCTGCGCGACCTGCTGGCGAAACCGGAACTGCGCCAGCTCGCGCAGCGCATCACCGCGCGCTATCACCTGCGGCCGCTGGACGAAGCCGGGACCGAGGCCTACCTGCGCCATCGCCTCAACACCGCCGGCGCGCGGCGGTTCCCGTTCGCGCCGGCGGCGGTGCGGCGCATGCATCGCCGCAGCGGCGGCGTGCCGCGCCTGATCAACATCATCGCCGAGCGCGCGCTGCTCGGCGGCTACGCGCACGACCTGCTGGCGATCGACGCGAAGACCGTCGACCGCGCCGCCGACGAAGCGCTGGCGCCCGGCGGCGGCGGCGGTGCGCGCCGCGAACTGGCGAAGCTCGCGCTGCTCGGCGGCCTCGCGGTGGCGGCGACGGTGCTCGCGCTGCTGGCGGTGCGGCGTCCGGGGGGCGATGCGGCATCGCCTGCGAACACGACGGTCGCAGCCGCCACGCCCGCCTCCACCGCGGCGACGCTCGACGGCGATGCGCTGCTGCAGCGTCTGCAGCGCGTGCCGGCGACTTCGACCCGCGAGTGGCGACGCCTGCGCGCCGACACGCCGGCGCCCGCCGCGCTGCGCGACGCCGCGCCCGAGGCCTGCCCGGTCGCGCCCGGCTGGCATTGCCTGCACGAACGCATCGCGCTCGATCCACTGCTGCGCATCGGCCGCCCGGTGCTGCTGCGCCTGCGCGCAGAGCCGCACGTCGCGTGGGCGCGGCTGCTCGGCGCCGACGGCGATCGCGTGCGCCTGTCGCTCGACGGCGCGCCGATCGACACGACCCGGCTCGCGCTGGCGAGCGTGTGGAACGGCGAAACCCTCGCGCTGTGGCCCGCGCCCGATGCACTGGAACGCCGCCATGCCGCCGGCGATGCGGAGGCGCGCGCCTGGGTACGCAAGCGCCTGCGCGCGTCGGGCGTCGCGATGGCGGACGACGCCGCGGCGCTGCGCGCCTTCCAGACCCGCCGCGGCCTGACCGGCGACGGTCGCCTCGACGGCTTCACCGCCTTCGCGCTCAGCGCGCAGGAGCCCTGAGATGTCCTTCATCCTCGACGCCCTGCGCAAGTCCGAGGCCGCGCGCCGGCGCAGCGAAACGCCCGACCTGTTCGCGACCCTGCCGCAGGCGCCCGCGCCGACGCGCAGCCGCGCCGCGTGGCCGCTGTGGGCGATGGCCGGCTTCGGCGCGGTGTCGTCGGCGATCGCGCTGTGGCTGCTGCTGCAGCGTCCGGACGTGCCCGCAGCGCCGGCCGATGTGGGCGCGCGAAGCGCGATCGACGCTGTCCCACCCGACGCGCAGACCGATGCCGGCGCCGATGCGGACAGGGGTGCGGACAGCGCCGACGCAATGCCGGCCGCCGCCGATGCGTCGGTCGCAACGCCGCCGGCGCCGTCCACGACGACACCCGCAGCGCCTGCACCGACCGTCGCGCCCGCGACGCTGCCCGCACCGGCACCCGCCTTCGCCTCGCCGGCACGGGCCGCGATCCCGCCGACGCCGCCCGCGCCGACGGTCGCATCACCCGCACCGTCGCCCGCGCCGCCACCGGCGAACGGCGACCGCGCGACCGCGCTCGCCGATCTCGCGCCGGACGTGCGTCGCCAGCTGCCGGCGCTGAAGCTGAGCATGCAGGTGTGGAACGACGATCCGCAGCGGCGGTTCGTGATCCTCGACGGCCAGCGGCTGCGCGAGGGCGACACCGCCGGCGAGGTGGTGGTCGAACGCATCACCCGCACCGAGGTGCTGCTGTCGTGGCGCGGCGCGCGCCTGCGCCTGCCGGCGGAGTGAGCGGCACGGCGGCCTCGCGCGCCGTCGTGCATCAGGGAGGATCGTCGCAGTCGTACCGGCGCAGGAAGTCGGCGAGCGTGCGGCCGGATTCGTCGCGGAAGCGTTCGTCCAGCGCGTCCAGCGCGCGGATGCGGTCGACGCGGAAGCTGCGGAACGCGTCGCGCGCCTCGCACCACGCCGCCAGCGTCCACACGTTGCCCCAGAAGAAGCAGCCCAGCGGACACAGCGTGCGCACGCTGGTGGCGTCCTTCAGGTCGAGGTAGTCGATGCGCACCTTGCGTCGCGCCTCGATCGCGTCGCGCAGGTGCTGCAGGCGATCGCGGGTGGCCGCGTCGGTGCCGAACGGCGGCGCGAACACGCTCAGGCTTTCGGCGGCGGCGCGCTCCGCGTCGGGCAGCACGCCGAGGATCTTGGCCAGCGCGAGTTCGGCGCGCGCGGCCAGCACGGTGTCGATGCGCGGCTGCGCCAGGCGCACGCAGGCGACCAGCGCCTGCGCCTCGCGGGTGTCGAACATCAGCGGCGGCAGGTCGAAGCCGCGGCGCATGCGGTAGCCGACGCCGGCCTCGCCCTCGATCGGCACGCCCTGCGCCTGCAGCGCGGCGACGTCGCGGTACACCGAGCGCTGCGAGATCTCCAGGCGCTCGGCGAGGAACGCGGCCCGGCGGCGGCGCGCGCGCGGGGTGTTTTTGACCTGAGGGGACCAGCGGGGGGGGCGGGGGCGGGGGGGGGGGACCGGGGGCGGAGGGGCCCGGGGGCCCCCTCAGGCCG
>JBQCJG010000382.1:0-2232 GCA_051952955.1 Lysobacteraceae bacterium
CGCCTTCATGATCTTGCCGTCGCTGCCGACCTTCACGAAGAAGGTGCCGACGATCGAGGCGACGATCGACACCGCGCCCAGCACCAGCGGGTAGAGCACGCCGCCGTTGCCGTAGGTCGCGAACGAGATGCCGGCGATCAGCATCGCGGCCACGATCGTCACCGCGTAGGTCTCGAACAGGTCGGCCGCCATGCCGGCGCAGTCGCCGACGTTGTCGCCCACGTTGTCGGCGATCACCGCCGGGTTGCGCGGGTCGTCCTCGGGGATGCCGGCCTCGACCTTGCCCACCAGGTCCGCGCCGACGTCGGCGCCCTTGGTGAAGATGCCGCCGCCGAGGCGCGCGAAGATCGAGATCAGCGAGGAACCGAAGGCCAGGCCGATCATCGGCTGCAGCGCGGCCTTGATCCCGGCCTCGTCGCTGGCGCCCTTGCCGACCAGCCAGTAGTAGCCGGCCACGCCCAGCAGGCCCAGGCCCACCACCAGCATGCCGGTGATCGCGCCGCCGCGGAAACTCACCGCCAGCGCGTCGTTGAGGCTCTTCGTCGCCGCCTGGGTCGTACGCACGTTGGCGCGGACCGAGACGAACATGCCGATGAAGCCGGCCACGCCCGAGAGCACCGCACCGATCGCGAAGCCGATCGCGGTCGGCCAGTCGAGGGCCAGGCCGATCAGCAGGAACAGCACCACGCCGACCACGGCGATTGTCGTGTACTGCCTGCGCAGGTACGCGCCGGCGCCTTCCTGGAGCGCCGCGGCGATCTGCTGCATGCGTTCGTTGCCCGCGGGCTGCGCCATGATCCAGCGCGCGGACACGATGCCGTACAGGATCGCGATGGCCGCTGCGGCCAGTGCGATCCACATTGCGTGTTGCTCGAGCATGAAACCCTCCCCAGAGTCGGAAATCGCTGCGAAAACGGCACGGAGGCATCCTCCGCCGGACCGTACGTGACCGTGTGGCCTTGCAGCCGCAACGGGCAACCGCCCGACTATGGCACAGCCGCCGCGCCGGATGGAAACGACGACGACGGGGGCGCGATGGCCTTCACGGTTGGTGCGACGCAGCATGCATGCGCACATGGCGCGATGCCGTGATCCAGCCCGAGTTCACGCGCATTCGGGCACTGTCCGGCGCGTTTCCGTCCCACTGCTACCGGATGCCCGCATGCGCCTGCCGCCACGTCGCTTCGCCCGCCCGCTGCCGATGGCGGTGCCGTTCTTCCTCGCGCTGCTGTGGCCGGCCTGGGCGGGGGCGCAGACGCCCGAAGTGAAGCGCGATCCGTTTCCCGCGCAGGCCGTGGGCCAGGTGCACACGCTGCGGATCATCCCCGAGACCTGCGCCTACCTGCAGGGGCGTTTCGTCGCCGATCCCGCCAAACCCTACCTGCTCGGCGCCGCGCGCACCGCGCAGCGCTGCCAGCCGCGGGCACGGCTGGTCGATCCGGCGAAGGCCGCACCTTCGACCGCGAGTGGCTGGATCCTCAACGACGAACTCCGCGTGCCGAACGCCGCCTGCCCGCAGCAGGTGGCCGTGGTGCGGATCTGGCGCAAGCCCGCGGCGTCCGCGCCGCTGCAGCCCGACGCCCAGGGCCGGCCGCGCATCTATCTCGAGGACGCCAAGCGGCAGGCCGCCGCCGGCCGGCTCAACGCATTGCCGCAGTTCGCGGCGGTGCTGGCGGTGGAAGGCGGCGGTTGCCGCTGATCGGCGCCCGCGTCCCGCGATGACGGCGACGAAGCGCCGTCACTGCGATCCCTGACCGCCCTGGCGCCGGTTGCGCAGCCACTCGCGGCGCTGCTCGGGCGTCATCGATTCCCACTGACGGCGCATCTGCTCGCGCTGTTCGGGCGTCATCGCCTTGTATTCCTGGCGCAATCCGCGGCGATCGGCCTGCGGCAGCGCGCGCAGGTCGTCCCGCAGTTCGCGTTGCCGCTCCGGCGGCAGGTTGCCGCCGCGCGGCGGTTGGCCCTGTCCGCGCGACTGCCGGTACGCGGACATCGCGCGTTCGCGCTCCTCGGGCGACATCTGTTCCCAGCGATGCTGGCCGTGCATCGCCTGGCGGCGCTGGTCGGGCGTCATCTGCCGCCAGCGTTCGGCGTGCTGCAGCATCCGCGTGCGCTGGGCCGGATTGCCGTTCCAGCGATCGCGCACCACGGCGAGGATCGCGTCGCGCTGCGTCGGCAAAAGATGATCCCAGTCGGGCAGCGCGGCCGGGGCCGCGGCACCCGGCGGCATCG
>JBQCJG010000383.1:0-6901 GCA_051952955.1 Lysobacteraceae bacterium
GAATCCATCCGGGGCTGCCATCTTCGAGACACCCGCCGTAAGGCGGGTGTCTTTTTTTTGCGCAATCGTCGCCGTCGTCGCGCAACGGCACGCGATCGCGTCGGCAAAGTCCCGCCGACGCTTGCGCATGCACGCGTTTCCGCGGCCGGGAATGCGACGGGGTACCGGCGCATTCCTCGCGCCCAGTCACGCTTTCCCAGTCTTTCCCGTGGCGATGACGTACCTGTAACTTCTTACAGGTACACGACACCGTACGGACGCGGATATGTTCGTCGAGTCGGCGGCCTGCCGACGGTTCATTCGACAGGGGATGTTGTGCTCGATTTTCTGAAGAAGTGGCTCGGGGGCGGGCAGGGACCCAGATCGCGTGCATTGCCGCAGGGTGCCCCCACATTCGAACAGCGCCGCGCGGGCGGCCCGATCGGCTACGACGCCGACCTGGTGCCGTCGCTCAAGCGCGATCACGCCGACCTGGTGAAGCTCTACGGTGCCATCGGGGATTTGGCGCAGCAGGGTGATTTCCAGCAGATCCCGCAAATGCTCAATGCGTTCAAGGTGCACCTGGAAGGGCACCTGATCGCCGAGAACGTGCGTTTCTACAACTACGTCGAGAACGCGATGCAGGGCGATGCCGAGAGCACCGCGCTGGTGCGCAGCTTCCGGCGCGAGATGAACGCCATCGCGCGCGGCGTGGTGGATTTCGTCAAGAAGTACCAGGTCGGCAACTTCGACCAGGAAACCCGCCAGGCCTTCATGACCGACTACCAGGTGGTCGGTGGCCTGCTGGCGCAGCGCATCGAACGCGAGGAGAGCAGCCTCTACCCGCTGTACTCCGCGCGATAGCGATCGGGTGTCCGCGGCATGCGGACTCCGGGTCGTGCACAAGGTCAGGCGAGACCGGGAAGGCTCGCCGGGGGCCGCCGCAGCGATGCGGCGGCATGCTGGGACCACTGCCGGACGAAGCCGGCAGCGGGAGGTGCGGGCGGACCAGGAAGGTCTTCGTCCGGCAATTTTTTCCCAATGTTGTTCACCGCAGTGCCCGATCAAGGAGAACGTATGAATAAGGAAGCGGATGCCACACATCAGGACGCCATCCTGACCCCGGCCATGCGCCGGGTGCGCCACGAACTGGAAACCCACCCGGTCTTCGCGGAAATCGATCGCATCGAGGCCTTGCGCGCCTTCATGCAGGTGCACGTGTTCGCGGTCTGGGACTTCATGTCCCTGGCCAAGCGCCTGCAGCGCGACCTCACCTGCGTCGAACTGCCGTGGATGCCGCCGGCGGATCCGGTCGCGGCACGTTTGATCAACGACATTGTCCTCGCAGAGGAAAGCGATGTCGATGCGCAGGGGAATCCGGCGAGTCATCTCGACCTCTATCTCCAGGCGATGCGCGACGTCGGTGCGCCGACCGCGCAGTTCGAACGCTTCCTCGGCGCACTGCGCGGCGGGGCCAGCCTGGACGATGCGTTCGAAGTGGCAGATGTCCCCGCCTTCGTTCGCGATTTCGTCGGCCACACCATCGGCACCGCCCTGCGCGGCAGCACCCTGGAGACCATGTCCAGCTTCTTCTACGGCCGCGAGAACGTCATCCCGGTGATGTTCCAGAGCCTGCTGGATCGCTGGGGGCTGGACGAAGGCCATGCGCCGGGCTTCGTGTACTACCTGCAGCGGCACATCGAACTGGATGGCGACAGCCACGGTCCGGCCGCGCACAGGCTGATCGAGGCCGAGCTGGCGCGCCGCGCGGAAGGCCTCCAGGAAGCGCGCAATGCCGCGACCCATGCGCTGCAGGCGCGTCGTGCGCTGTGGGACGGCGCCGCGGCCCAGTTGCGGGCGCTGCGCGAAGGCAAGATCGCGACTCTGCCCAAGCGCAAGGCGCAGGCCGCCGCCTGACGCGCCGTCCGGATCTTCCCGCTGTGCGCCGGCTGCGCACAGCGGGAGACCCGTCCCGTTTTCGCGCCGGGCTCAGGCCGCGCGCTGCACGCCGGCCTCCGTGCCGGGTCCGACCACGCGCAGGTTCTCCGCCACCGGCATGCGGAAGGCGAGGCTCATCACCTCGCCGATGCGTTGCGGCGGACCGAGCCGCTCGACCACCAGCCCCAGGTGGCGCAGCAGGCGTTCGACCGGCGCGCTGGTGACGCCGACCAGTGTGTCCACCTGGCGCGAGCCGGAGAAGCGGAACATGTCCGCCAGCATCGCCGCGGCGATCGCCCCGAATCCGAATCCGTCCGCCGCGACGCGCGGATCGATCGCGAACCGGCTCACTTCCCAGGTCGCGGGCGACGACGGCGCCCGCCCGTCCGCGAGCAGGAACGGGAAGATGTCGCGCAGCATGTTCGGCCCCGTGGTCGGCAGCAGGCGGCAGCAGCCGAGCGCGGTCGATGCGCCCTCGTGGGCGATGAGGTAGTGCGGTCCGATCAGGTCGAACCAGTCGTGCTCGCGGCCGTGTTCGACGTGGACATTCCAGTGCAGGCGCTGGTGGAACACGGCGTAGCGCAGGCGATACATGCTGTCCAGCAGCGGTGCGCTCAGGCCGGGTTCGCCGGCCCGCCCGATGACGATGTGCGTCATGGTGTCTCCTCGTGTGGATGAAAGGAGACAGCAGTGGGCAGAACCCCTGTCGTTTCTTGCAGCTGAAGGACCTTACAGGTTGACGCAGGTCCGTTAGCGGTGCCGATGACGCCACGGAAGCGCTGGAAAGAATCGCGGATTCGCGTCAGTCCGGCATCATCCCGGCATCGGGACGGCATCCATCATTCGCTGTGGTCTGAAAACAAGATGTGGTTGTTGCCGGAAATGCGCGGACGCCCGCCGCGACGGCCGCGCCTCAGGCGCGCTGGGAGACGATCAGGCCCAGCGAGATCGCGCGCGCGATGGCCGCCTGGCGGCCGCTGACGCCGAGCTTGTGGGTGGCGTTCTGCAGATGGAAGATCGACGTGCGCTCGCTGATGTTGAGCAACTGGCCGATTTCCCAGCTGGTCTTGCCTTCGGCGGCCCACGACAGGCATTCGCGTTCGCGTCGGGTGAGCGCCGGCAGCGGCGCCGGCGTGCGCGTGCGCAGGAACTGGCGCGCGGCTTCGTGCACGAAATGCGAGAGCAGGTGCAGTTCGGGCAGCATCGCCTCGAAGTCGCGCGCACTCAGCGTGCGCGAGGAGAACGACATCAGGCCCCAGGACACGCCGGGACCGTGCAAGGGCACGCTGACGCCCTGGCGCAGGCCGAATTCGCGGGCCTCGCCGAACAGGTGGCGTACCCGCTGCAGGTGCGGGTCGAGGATGCGGCGATGGTGCAGCTGCGCTTCTTCCCAGGAGACCGGCGTGGCGTGGGCGTGGCAATGGCTGATCACCGGATCGATGCCGATGTAGTCCATCGTGAAGTAGTGCGTGACCCACTCTTCGGGGTACGTGCCCAGGCGCAGCTGGTCCGGATGCTCGTTGACCAGCGGCAGGTCCACCGCATAGAACCAGTAGTCGATGCCCAGCGGACGGATGATGCGCTCGATCTGGGCGCTGAGCGCCTCGGTGTTCGCGGCATCGGCGAACCCGCGCATGGTGTCGATGTCGATCGGCGTCCTGCTCATGACCCGTCCTGGTGACGCCTACGCGACGAAGGCGGAGGATGGCCGGACACGACAAGGGACGCTGCGCGGTGAAAGCGCGGGCGTGTCCCCCGGTCATGCCCGATCTTCACGTTAAAGTAACAGGCTTGTCGGGCTGTGCGAACCGTCGGATCGCGATGCAAACGATGTAACGTCGCATGCTCGCGGTGATCACGATCGCAAATCGCGACTTGATCGATTTCGTCTATCGTGACGCCTTTGTCGCGACGCCTACCGCGTCGTTCCGGATGCCTGCATGGTCGCCCTGTTTCCAGCTCCCTATGCGCCCGCCAAGGCGCTCGCAGAACGCCTGAACGCCAACGGCTACGCGGTGTTCGCGCCCGACGCCGTCGCTGCGCTGTGCGAGGTGTCGACGACGTCCCTCGACGCGCTGCTGCCGTCGTGGGACGACCTGCCGCCCGACGACTACCTGCGCGACGGCGGCCGCTATCGCCGTCGTCGCCACGGCTCCTTCGTCGTCGGTGGCGCCGGCGTCGTGCAGGCGCCGCATCGCGCGCACTACCAGCCGCTGGACTACAACGCCCTGCACGGCGGGCTGCAGCGCTGGTTCGCGCCGATCGCACCGGCGATCGTCGCGGCGCCGGCGTTCGCGGGGCTGATCGCGCGCCTCGGCGAGCGGCTGCGCGCTGTGCGCGCGGTCGATCCCTGGTACGTCGAAGCGCACCAGTTCCGCATCGACACCACCGACGGCATCGGCCGGCCCACGCCGGAAGGCGCGCATCGCGACGGCGTCGACTTCGTGGCGGTGTTCCTGGTCGCGCGGCACGCGATCCGCGGCGGCGAGACCCGGGTCTTCGACGCCCATGGCCCCGACGGCCAGCGCTTCACGCTGGACCGTCCCTGGAGCCTGCTGCTGCTCGACGACACCCGGGTGATCCACGAGTCCACGCCGATCCAGCCGGCGGGCGAGGGCGCCGGCCACCGCGACACGCTGGTGCTGACCTTCCGTGCGGGTGGCTTCCAGAGCGAAGGCAGCGGTTGAGCGCCGGCCGGGCGGGTCGCGGCGCAGCGGCGGAAGACGCGATGGCGGCGCCGGCTCCGGGCGATCAGTTACAATTGAAACCAATTCACCACATTCGACCGAGGTCCCGATGAAGCTGGGTTCCCTGAAGGAGGGCGGCCGCGACGGCACCCTGATCGTCGTGTCCCGCGACCTGAGCCGCGCCGTGCGTGCCGACGGCATCGCGCCGACGCTGCAGCGGGCGCTGGAAGACTGGTCGAACGTCGCGCCGCGCCTCAACGCGCTGTCCGAGGCACTGGACGCCGGCACCGCCGACGGCGCGTTCGACCTCGACATGCAGGCGCTGGCGGCGCCGTTGCCGCGGGCCTACGAGTTCGTCGACGGTTCGGCCTACCTGCCGCACGTCGAGCGCGTGCGCCGCGCCCGCGGCGCCGAGGTGCCGGAGAGCTTCTACGTCGATCCGCTGATGTACCAGGCGGTCAGCGCCGGCTTCCATGGCCCGCGCGACCCGGTGCGGGTGCCGAGCGAGGACTACGGCATCGACCTGGAGGCCGAGGTCGTGATCGTCACCGACGACGTGCCGATGGCGGTGACGCCCGCGCAGGCGGCCGAGCACATCCAGCTGATCGGCCTGGTCAACGACGTCTCGCTGCGCAACCTCATCCCGAACGAACTGGCCAAGGGCTTCGGCTTCCTGCAGTCCAAGCCGCGTTCGGCGCTGTCGCCGGTGTTCGTCACCCCGGACGAGCTGGGCGACGCCTGGCAGGGCAACAAGGTCCACCTGCCGCTGGTCACGCACGTCAACGGCGCGTGGTTCGGTGCGCCGGAGGCCGGCGTGGACATGCAGTTCGACTTCGCCCAGCTGGTCGCGCACGCCGCGAAGACGCGCCCGCTGAGCGCCGGCACCATCGTCGGCTCCGGCACGGTCGCCAACCAGGACACGTCGCTGGGCGCGTCCTGCTTCGCCGAGAAGCGTACGGTCGAGACGCTGGAGACCGGCAAGCCGGTCACGCCCTTCATGTCCTACGGCGACGTGGTGCGGATCGAGATGCGCACCCGCGACGGCGCGGACATCTTCGGCGCGATCGAACAGCGGATCGAACGCCCGGCGTGAACGCGCTGCCGGCGACCGCATCCTCGTCGAAGCCAGCCCGGTCGACGCGGTCTGGGGCATCGGGCTTGCCGCCGCCGACCCCGGCGCGCATGATCCGGAGCGATGGCGGGGCGCCAATCTGCTGGGATTCGCGCTGATGGACGTACGCGCACGGCTCGGAGGGCAGGCATGAACGAACGGCTGAAACTGTACGGTTACTGGCGTTCCAGCGCCGCGTATCGGGTCCGGATCGCGCTCAACCTCAAGGGACTGGACTACGAACAGGTGCCGGTGCACCTCGTCCGCGACGGCGGCGAACAGCACCGCCCCGAGTACGCCACGACCAACCCGCAGCGCCTGATCCCCGTGCTCCAGCACGGCCAGCGCCTGATCCGGCAATCGCTGGCGATCATCGAATACCTCGACGAACTGTGGCCCGATCCGCCGGTGCTGCCGAGCGCCCCGCGCGACCGCGCCCGCGCCCGCGCGCTGGCGCTGCTGGTCGCCTGCGACATCCATCCGCTCAACAACCTCCGCGTGCTGCAGTACCTCGAACGCGAGTACAGCGCGCCGCTGTCCGAACGCGAGGCGTGGATCCGCCACTGGATGGAGGAGGGTTTCGGTGCGTTCGAGGCCATGCTGGTCGAGGACCTCTCGCGCGGCGAGTTCTGCGAAGGCGAATCGCCCGGCATCGCCGACTGCTGCCTGATCCCGCAGGTCTACAACGCCCGCCGCTTCGGTGTGAGCCTGGATCCGTACCCGAACATCCGCCGCATCGAGGCGGCCTGCCTCGCGCTGCCGGCGTTCGACGCGGCGCGGCCGGAGAACCAGCCCGACGCGGCCTGATCCGCCGGCGGCATGTGCAAACGGAACGCCCCGGGAGACCGGGGCGTTGTCGTGTCGCGGCGGTCGCCGGGCGTCAGTGCTGGAACGAGGACGTGCCGTCGTCGCTGTCGAACGCCACGGCGTAGGGGTCGTGCTCGGCGCCCGCGCCTTCGGACAGACGGAACTTCAGGGCCAGGCCGTCGCGGGAGTCGGCGGCGCGCAGCGCTTCCTCCATGCTGATCTTGCCCTCCTTCGCGAGCCGGAAGAGGCACTGGTCGAACGACTCCATGCCTTCCTCCAGCGTCTCCTCCATCGCCTGCTTGATCTCGTGCACCTGGCCGCGGCGCAGCAGGTCGCGGATCATCGGCGTGTTGATCAGCACTTCCACCGCCGGGATGCG
>JBQCJG010000384.1:0-17109 GCA_051952955.1 Lysobacteraceae bacterium
CGGGCCCCGTTTTGGTTGCCGCCGGCGGGGGGCGGGGGGTGTTGGGGGAGGCCGGGGTGGCGGGCCCCCCGGCGGCGCCGCCGCCCCCCGGGGGGCCCCCCCCCGCCGCTCCTACACAAGCGGGGCGACGTGCCTCGCGATCGCGCCTCCCGGCGCTCCTACAGAGGCGGGGTGTCGTACCACGCATCGACCAGCGGGCCGATCTCGGCCGACGCCACCTCCGGACGCGCCGCCAGCCAGACGCGGACCGCATCGCGATCGATCTCCGTGCCCGACCCTCGCAGCGTCGCGACGAAGCCTTGCTCGCCGCCACCGTACGTCAGGCCGCGCGCTTCGATCGCCTCGGCGAGGAAGTCGTCCCAGAACCGATCAGCCTCCGCGGCGGTCATGGCGCGCAGCGCGAGGCGCACGTGGAAGCCGTCCTCGCGGAATTCGTCGACATGCAGCTTCTTGCGGAGGCGACGGCTGCGGCCGCGCGGGGTCCGCGCCGTCACGGCGATGCCAGCAGCGGGCACGCGGCCGGCAGGTGCATGCGCAGGCGTCGCGGCATGCAGGCGATGTCGAAGCGTCGCGCTTCGCAGGGTTCGCCGTCGAGGTTGAGCGCCAGCGATGCATCGGCCTCGATGCGCACCGCGGCCAGGCGCCGGCGCAGCGCCGCCTGGTCGAGCGCGGCTTCGCGGCCTTCCGCCAGCAACGCGCGCAGGGTGGCGCCGAGTTCGCCTTCCAGCGGCGGGACGATGGTCAGGTCGAGCAGGCCGTCGTCGATGCACGCGTCCGGGCACAGCGGCTGGCCGCCGCCGGCCAGCCGGCCGTTGCCGAGGCCGATCGCGATGTAATCCCCGTCCCACGCGAAATCGTCCGCCGTGAACCGCGCGCGCTCGTGCCGCAGGTCGCCGAGCGAGACCAGCCCGCGCAGCAGGTAGGCGGTGCCGCCGAGCGCGTTCTTGAGGCCGCTGCCCGTCGCCTGCGTGGCGCGCGCGCCGAAGCCGCCGGTCGCGACGTTGATGCACCAGTGGCGCACACCGTCGGCGTCGATGCGCAGCAGGTCGATCGGCCGCGGCGGCTGCATGCACAGCGCGAGCGCGTCGGCCGGCGCCGACGGCAGACCGGCCGCGGTGGCGAAGTCGTTCGCGGTGCCCATCGGGATCGCGGCGAGCGCGGGCAGCGCCGCGGCGTCGCGATCCTGCGCGGCAAGCGCCGCGGCCACCGCGCCGAGCGTGCCGTCGCCGCCGCAGGCGACCACGGTGCGGATATCGAGCGCGAGCAGTTCGCCGACCAGACGTTCGGCGTCGCCCTGCTCCCACGTCACGCGGACGTGCACAGTCGTGCCGCTCGCGCGCAGGTCGCCGACGGCGCTGCGCAGCGCGGCGTCGCCCGCCGCGTTGCCGTTGAGGATCAGGCCGAGGCCGCGCGCGTCCTCAGCCATGCCGCACGGCGGCGACCGCAGCCTTCATCGCGGAAACGACGCCCGCGTAGTCGGGCTGGCCGAAGATCGCCGAGCCGGCGACGAACGTGTCGGCGCCGGCCTTCGCGATCTCGGCGATGTTGTCGACCTTCACGCCGCCGTCGATCTCCAGCCGGATCGCCTTGCCGGTGCGCGCGGTCGCGGCGTCGATGCGCTGGCGCACCACGCGCAGCTTGTCGAGCGCGGACGGGATGAAGCCCTGCCCGCCGAAGCCCGGGTTCACCGACATCAGCAGCACGAGGTCGAGTTCGTCCAGCACGTAGTCCAGCACCTCGACCGGTGTCGCCGGATTCAGCACGAGGCCGGCTTGGCAGCCGGACGCCTTGATCAGCTGGATCGTGCGATGCACGTGGCGGCTGGCCTCGGGATGGAAGCTGATCAGCGATGCGCCGGCCTTCGCGAAGTCCGGCACGATGCGGTCGACCGGCTCGACCATCAGGTGCACGTCGATCGGCGCGGTGACGCCATGCCTGCGCAGCGCCTCGCAGACCAGCGGCCCGATGGTGAGGTTGGGCACGTAGTGGTTGTCCATCACGTCGAAATGCACCCAGTCCGCGCCCGCGGCGAGGACGGCGTCGACCTCCTCCCCGAGCTTCGCGAAATCGGCGGACAGGATGGAGGGGGCGATGACGGTGGGGTGCATGGCGGAAGCCTGATCGTGTGAAGGAGGATGGCGGCGGCTCAGCGCATCCTGCGCTGCTTCCTGATCCGCTCGTACGCGGCGTTGATCTCGCCGGCCTTGTCCTCGGCCTGGCGGCGGAGGTCTTCGGCGACGCCGACGTGGCGGTCGGGGTGGTACTGGGCGATGAGGCGGCGGTAGGCCTGTTCGACTTCGGCGTCGGTGGCATCGACGTCGAGGCCGAGGACGCGGTAGGGGCCGTCCTCCACGGGCGCGGGCGCGCGGCGGAACCAGCCGGCGTCCCAGGCGTGGCCCAGCAGCAGGCCGAGCAGGAGGCCGTCCGGGTGGCGCGTCAGCACCCAGCCGGCGGCGAGGCCGAGGACTTTTCCGTACCAGCGCGTCATGCCGCACAGTTTACAGGCCCGGCCGGTCTTCTCGCGGGCGCGGCGGGCCGTACACTAGGCGGCCCGAACGCTTCCGACGGACTGCGCGTGGCGACCACCCTGCTCGACTCCGATCTCCCCGGCCTGCCCCTGCGGCATCGCGGCAAGGTCCGCGACGTGTTCGACCTGCCGCCGGATCGGCTGCCCGCCGGGGCGCGCGACCGGGGTCCGCTGCTGCTGATGGTCGCGACCGACCGGCTCAGCGCGTTCGACGTGGTGCTGCCCGACCCGATCCCCGGCAAGGGCGAGATGCTCTGCCAGATCAGCAATTTCTGGTTCGCGCAGACCGCGCACATCCTGCCGAACCACCTTACCGGGATCGACGTGGCCTCGGTGCTGCCGGACGGCGTCGACGCCGCGCTGTACGCGAAGCGCGCGGTGGTGACGAAGAAGCTCAAGCCGGTGCCGGTCGAAGCCATCGCCCGCGGGTATCTCATCGGCAGCGGCTGGAAGGACTACCAGCGCACCGGGCGCGTCAGCGGCATCGCGCTGCCCGACGGCCTGCGCCAGGCGGAACAACTGCCCGAACCGATCTTCACGCCGTCGACGAAGGCCGCGGTCGGCGACCACGACGAGAACATCGACTTCGACGCCATGGTCCACGCCGTCGGCGCCGAGCTGGCCGAGCAGGTGCGCGACGCGACGCTGCGTCTGTATCGCCACGCCGCGGAGCACGCCGCGCAGCGCGGCATCCTGCTGGCCGACACCAAGTTCGAGTTCGGCACCGACGCCGACGGCCGGCTGTACGTGATGGACGAGATGCTGACGCCGGATTCGTCGCGCTACTGGCCCGCCGACGAGTACGAAGTCGGCATCAGCCCGCCGAGCTACGACAAGCAGTTCGTGCGCGACTATCTGGAAACGCTGGACTGGGACAAGACCGCGCCCGGCCCGCGCCTGCCGCAGGACGTGATCGACCGCACCCGCGCGAAGTACGCCGAGGCGTTGCAGCGGCTGGCGGGGATCAGCGTCGACTGAATGCAGCCGGCGCCCGCCAAGCTGCTCTCGCGCGAGGTGCATGCGCGCCTGCGCGAGACGTGGGCGGGGCCGTTGAAGGCCGCGGGCTGGAAGCGCTCGAAGCTCTCGCCCAGCGCGTGGTCGCTGGCGGACGGCGACGACAGCGTGTCGTTCTGGGTGCAGATCGACAAGTACGGCTGGTGGGACGGCTTCGGCAGCGAACTCACCGTCGAGTTCCAGTACGACGCCGGCGCGCCGTCGCCGCTGCCCGCCGGCCTGGACGATCGCTGCCGCTTCATGGCGTTCCTGGCGGACGACGAGGTGCAGGCGGTGCTGGACGCGAACCGCCGCGTGCGCGCCAGCCTGCCGCCGGACCCGCCCGTCGCGATCCCCGGTTTCGATCCGTACCCCAAGGATCTGGAGACGCACGACAGGCCGGCCGACCAGTGGCGATGCGTGGACGTGTGGTTGCGCTACCACGCGCCGGAACACCTGCAGTGGATCGCCGACTTCCTGCTGCCGAAATTCGACGCCTGCGCGCGCCGGCTGCGCGAACGCCGCCGCGCTGACCTCGCGACGCCCTGACCGCCATGCCCGCCACGTCGCTCCTCGTCACCTGCGGCTTCTCGAAGTTCCGCTACGCCGCCACCGTCGCCTCGGGCACGGCGAAGGGCGAGCTGCGGCTGAAGACGCTGCCGAAGGATCCGATCGTGATCGACTTCGACGGCCGCACGTCCCGCATCGACTACGTCCGCACGCGCGACGGTCTGGTCGCCAGCGATTTCCGCTTCTCGCTGGTTGACGGTGACGGTGACGGTGACAGTGACGGCAGCGGCGAGACGCTCGCCTTCGCCGACAAGGTGCACGGCAGGCGCGATTACGTGGCGAACGTCCGCGGCACGCCGTTCCGCTTCGAGAAGCGTCCCGGCGTGTTCTCGCTGCACTATGCGCTGCTCGATGACGGCGGCCGCCAGGTCGGCACGCTCGCCGAAACCACCGGTTTCACGCTGTGGAAGCGCAGCTTCCGTTTCGACCTGCCCGAATCCGTCGACGGCCCGACCGGGCTGTTCCTGTTCTTCCTCGCGGTCAACCTGCATTTCCGTTGACTGCGCCCCGCCCCTGTCCGCCGGAGTCCGCCATGACGACCGAAACCGCCGAACGCCCGATCGATGCCTGGTTCGCCAAGTATTCGGCCGATCACCAGAACGAGACCAACCAGGCGATCCACTACTTCGCCGTGCCGACGATCCTGTGGACGGTGACCGCGCTGCTGTGGTGCATCCCGGTGCCGGGCACGCTGTTCGGCGCCGGCGCGTGGGCCGCGTTCGCGTCGTTCGCGGCGTGGATGTTCTACTACCGCGCCTCGCGCACGCTGGGCTTCGGCATGCTGGCGGTACTGGTGGTGATGCTCGGCATCGACCGCTTCCTGCAGGAGCGCATCGGCCTGTCGATGCTGCTGAAGGTCGCGATCGCGGTGTTCGTGGTCGCGTGGATCGCGCAGTTCGTCGGCCACAAGCTGGAAGGCAGGAAGCCCAGCTTCCTCACCGACCTGGTGTACCTGCTGATCGGCCCGGCGTGGGTGCTGGCGAAGGTGCTGCGCCGCTTCGGCATCGCGTACTGATGCGTGGGCTTCGCGCGCGCGGGATGCGCGCATGAACGATCGCGCGGCGGCGCTCCCCGCATCGACCCACGCATCGATCCCCGAGTTCGGCGCGCGCGATTTCGCGCTGGCGCTGATCGTGTGCCTGGCGTGGGCGGGCAACTTCCTCACCTCCGCGTTCGCGCTGCGCGAAGTGCCGCCGTTCCTGTTCAGCGCCGTACGCCTCGCGCTGATGGCCGTGCTGCTGGTCGCGTTCGTGCGCCCGCCGCCGCGCGACCAGTGGCCGCGGCTGGTGGCGGTGGCGTTGCTCAACGGCGCGCTGAATTTCGGCACCAGCCTGTGGGCGCTGCGGCTGGCGGGCGACGTGTCGTCGCCGGCGATCGTGATGCAGAGCTACATCCCGATGTCGCTGCTGCTGGCGTGGATGCTGCGCGGCGAACGCTTCGCGTGGCGCACCGGCACCGCGATCGCGGTCAGCTTCGCCGGCGTGCTGGTGCTGGGCTTCGATCCGCTGGTGCTCGACCATCCCGCCGCGCTCGGGATGATGCTGTTCTCGGCGCTGCTGATCGCGCTGGGCACGGTGCTGATGCGCGGGCTGTCGGGCGTCGATGCGATCGGCCTGCAGGGCTGGACGGCGCTGATCGGCGTGCTGCCGATGCTGGCGATCAGCGCGGCGATCGAGCCGGGCGGCTTCGCTGCGCTGCGCGCCGCGAGTCCCGTCGTCTGGGGCGCGGCCGCCTACTCGGCGATCGTCGCGTCGCTGGTCGGGCATGCGCTGTTCTTCCGGCTGGTGCAGCGGCATCCGGTGGCGCAGGTCATGCCCTACCTGCTGCTGGTGCCGGTGTTCGCGGTGGCGCTGGGCGTCGCGGTGTGGGGCGATCGCCCGGGGCCGCGTCTGTGGCTGGGCGGCGCGATGGTGCTGGGCGGCGTACTGGCGATCGCGCTGCGGGCGCGGGCGAAGGCACTGGGCCGCGGCTGAGCGCGCGGGTGTCCGCTCCGCGCGGCGGCTTGCGTGACCTCTGGCGAGACCGCACGCATCGCGTGCGCTCGCCCGCCCCCGGAGGCCCACGATGCGTTCCCCGCTCGCCCAAGCGTTCCGCTTCTCCGTCATCGCCGCCTGTTCTGCGATCGTCGCGACCGGCTGCGTGCTCGACCGCAGCGCGATCCCGCCCGGCTGGGGCCGCGTGCAGCCGGGCCAGTACTGCCCCGGCGACACGCTCACCGCGTCCTACGATTTCCTCGGCAGCGATGCCTGCGCCACCGATCCGGCGGTGACCTGCTCGACGTATTTCCCCACCGTGACGCTGACCACCGCGTCGGGCGCGTTCCCCTCGCCCACGTCGCTGCCGCCGGGCTACACCGGCAGCCTCGCGTTTGCCGCGACGGGCGACAGCATCACCGTCGGCTTCCACAGCAGCGCCAATCCGGTGACGATCCCGACCGATCGTTTCGAGGGCGGCAGCCGCGTGTTCCTGCAGCGCACCGGCGTGACCGACGTGAGCGCCACCGCGCGGCGCATCGTCGGCACGCAGGCGTTCGAATTCACCCACGAAGGCATGTGCGCCGGCGGCACGCCGACCTACGGCCCGGGCGAACTGCCCGGCCCGCCGCGGCTGTCGCCGAACCTGCGGCTGGTCGACCTCTGCAACACGAACGGCGTGGCGATCGTCGTCACCCTCAACGGCAGTGCACCGGGCGTGACGTATTCGCAGACGCTCTCGCCGGGCGCGTGCCTGGACCCGACCGCGCCGGGCGTGCCCGGCGGCACCGATGCCGCCCGCGTCGTCGACGTGCGGCCGGTGACGCCCGATCCGTTCGCGCGCTGCAGCGCGCTCGGTCCGAACACGCCGCCGGCCACGCTGCGCACGGTCGCGCACGTGGCCTGCCGCTGACGCCGTCGCGTCGCCCACGCATGCAGAGGGACTCCCCATGATCCGCATCCGCCATCTCGCCATCGCCGCGCTCGCCGTGCTGCTGCCGCTGGCCGCCGCGCAGGCGATCAACACCGCCAGCGCCGACCTCGTCGCGCTCGACAAGACCACCACCACCGGCTACCTGGAAGCGCGCATCGCGCTGTATCCCGCGCCCGACACCAAGGGCAACGCCGGCACACCCGGCGTGTATCCGGCCCAGCTGCTGTTCTCGCGCGACGGCCGCTTCCGCCTGGTGCTGCGCCCCGGCGCCAGCAACGAATACCGGCTCGCCGCGAGCGGCGACGGCCTGGTCAGCTGGCTCGACATGGCCACCGGCAACGCCAGCAAGGGCCGCTACGCGACGCTGGTCGATCCATTCGTGCGCACGATGCTCGGCACCGTCGGTGCGATCACCCGCTTCGCGCCGATGAAGGAGCTGCCGATGGGCAGCAACCCCGTCACCCGCGGCGCGACGCTGCAGACCAACGTCTACGGCTCGGGGATCGTCTCGGGCCGCGCGTGGTTCGGCAACGACAGGCCCACCGGGTTCGAGTTCGTGCTGTCGGACAACCGCCGCGTGTTCGTGTCGGTGCTGTCGTTCAAGCAGAACGTGACGGTGAAGGCCGCCGACTTCGCGCTCTGATCCACGCACCACGCAGACCGAGGGCGCGCTGCGCCACCGGCGGGCGATCGCGCGCCGCGATCGCCGTCCCGACAAGGAATGTCCGTCCATGCGCTTCGCCCCCCGTCCCCTCCACGATCGTGCCGCGCGTCGATGCCCGACGCCTGCGCGCCGCGCGACCGTGCCCTTTCCCGCCCTGCCCACGGAGATCTTCCGCATGCCTTCGATCCGCCTCCTCGTCCGCGGCGGCCTGTCCGCGCTCGCCGCCGGCGTCCTGCTCACCAACGGCTGCACCCTGACGCATGCGCCCCTGCTCGGCAACAACATCGGGAAGGTCGAACCGGCGAACTACTGCCCCGGCGACACCGTCACCGCCCGCTACGACATCACCGCGCCCGATACGTGCGTCTCGCGCCCGGGGCTGAACTGCGCGACGCTGCAGCCGACCATCACCACGGCCAGCACGCCGGAAAGCTTCCCGGCGCAGACGGTCGCCGGGTTCGCGAACCGCATCGACTTCGTGCCGACCGCGGACGCGGTGGACGTGTCGTTCTCGCTCGCGGGCACCACGTCGCCGCAGCGCCTGATCTACCCGACGCTCGACGCCATGGGCGCACCCGTCACCCGCTTCGCCGACGTCCGCAACAACACCGCGCGCACGACCCGCATCAACGGCAGCGGCACCTACGACCTGGTGTTCTCCGGCGTCTGCAACGGACCGCAGCCCGGGCACGCACCGGCGACGCTGCCCGGACCGCCGGCGTTCTCGGCGCACCTGCACATGGACAGCGTCTGCAATCCCACGTCGAGCACCCTGCTGGTCAACGTCGCGGGCACGCCGGTGATGCTGCCGCCGGGCGGATGCCAGAACCCGGTGCCGCCGGGATCGACCACGGTCATCCCCGCCGGCGCGCCGGTGACGCTGCTGTCGGCGCCGATCGATCCCGCCGCGCGGTGCTCGAGCGTCGAAGGCGGCCAACCGCCGGCCGACATCCGCCTGCGGGTCACGATGACCTGCGGCTGAGCCCTTTCGCCCCCTTCCACGGAATGCCGCCCATGAAACCGTCCTTCTTCGCCCTGCTGTTCGCCGCCGCCGGCGCCACATGCGCGTCCATGCCCGCGCAGGCGCAGTCCGCCGCCGATGCGCTCGCCACGTTCGACAAGACCACGTACAGCGGTCGACTCGACGTCGTCGTCAGCCTCTACGCACCGACCGGCAAGCCCGGCATCGACGGCAAGCCGCAGCAATATCCGGCGCAGATCGTGTTCGAGCGTCCCGACCGCTATCGCCTGTCGCTGCGTCCCGGCCAGAAGAATGCCTTCCTGGCCGTCGCCGAAGCCGGCATCGTGCGCTGGATCGACTACGCCACTGGGTTTTCCGGCAAGGACGCGACCGACGCGGTGACCGACCCGATCGCGGTCGCGCTGCTCGGCAGTGCGGGCGAGATGACCCGCTACTACGCCATGAAGGAACAGGCGCTGCCGAAGGAGAGCGACGTCATCGGCGTGCAACTCCGGCCCCGCGGCCTCAGCCAGGTGCAGTCCGGCTACGCCTGGCTGTCGCGCGACGGCAGGCCGACCGGCTTCGATTTCCGCATGACCGACGGCACCCGCGTGTTCGTCGCGGTCCTGGCGTTCGAGCAGAACGCGAAGACGACGCCGGACGACTTCCAGCTGTAAATGGGCGTGCCGTGAATGGGCGTGCCGTGAATGGGCATGCCGTGAATGGGCGTGCTTTGAATGGACATGCCGTGGATCGACGCGTCGTGACGCGAGTCGCGCCGCTCACTCCGCCGCGGCGAACATCGCCGCGGTCGGACGGAAGCGGCGCGGCGCGTAGCCGAAATCGAGGCGCGCGTCGGCGTCGTCGAACACCAGGTCGTGGCGCATCCGCCGCACCGCGGCTTCGTTGAAATCCAGCGCGAAGCCGGCCGCGTGCGCCGCCGCCAGCAGCGCGTTGAAGAACGGCGACGGCAGCTCGTGCAGCCGCGCCGGCGGCTCGAGCGCGGCGCAGACGCGCGCGACCATCTCGCGGTACGGCAGCGTCTCGCCGCCGGGCAGCGCGTAGGCGCGGCCGTGCGCGGCGATCGCGTCGTGCGCGAGGAACGCGGCGCGCGCGAGATCGTCCGCATGCACCGGCTGGCGCAGGCCGTGGGCGTCGCGCGGCAGCGCGATGCGACCGAAGCGGCGCGCGATCGCCGCGATGCGGCTGAGGTTGCGGTCGCGGCCGCGGCCGTAGACCAGCGTCGGCCGCAGCACCGTCGCGCCTTCGCCGCGCGCGGTCGCGGTCTCGAACAGCGTCCGTTCGGCGGTGCGCAGACGTTCGGCGAGTGCGCGCTCGCCGGCATCGGCAGAGCCGCGCTTGGCATCGATGCTGGTCGAACCGAACGCGACCACGCGCGCGGTGCGCAGCGCGGTGCGCGCATGCCAGGCCGCGAACAGGTCCAGCGGCCCGCAGCAGAACACCGCGTCGGGGCGCGACGGCAGGTGGTCGTCGCGCGCGAGATCGCCGCGCCGCCATTCCAGTCCCGGTCGATCGGGATGCGCCTCGCGCGACACCGCGACCACGCGCCAGCCGTCGTCGCGGAGCAGGTCGAGCAGCGGCAGGCCGATCTGTCCGCTGGCGCCGAACACGAGCGCGGTCTTCATGCGGAAGGCGCCATCGTCAGAAGTACCGCGCGTTGATCGCGAAGTGGACCGCGATCGACGCGGCGTAGCCCAGCGCCACCGCCCACGTCCACTTGAGGTGGCCGAAGAACGTGTACTGCCCGCGTGCCTGCCCCATCAGCGCCACGCCCGCGGCCGAACCCACCGACAGCAGGCTGCCGCCGACGCCGGCGGTGAGCGTGACCAGCAGCCACTGGCCGGTGCTCATCTGCGGCTCCATCTGCAGCACCGCGACCATCATCGGGATGTTGTCGAGCACCGCGGAAATCACGCCGACGAGGATGTTGGCCCGGGTCGGGCCGAGGTCGCCGTAGAACACCTGCGAACCCAGCGCCAGCCAGCCGCAGTAGCCCAGCGCCCCGACGCAGAGGATCACGCCGAAGAAGAACAGCAGCGTGTCCCACTCGGCGCGCGCGACCTGCTCGTAGCTGTCGAACGCGTCGACGTCGCCGGGGGCGCCCTGGCGCTCGAAGTCGGCGCGCTCCTGCACGTCGGCGGCCTGCACCTGCGCGGTGCGCGACAGCCGCCAGCCGTAGAGCTTCAGCAGCGCGAGCCCGGCCATCATCCCCAGGAACGGCGGCAGGTGCAGGAACTGGTGGAAGCCGACCGCCAGCACGATGGTCAGCGCGAACAGCGAGACGATGGCCCAGGCGCCGCGCCGCAGCGCCACCGTTTCGCCGGTCGATTCGGGAGCGCCGATGGGCACCGCCGGATGCATGCACAGCGCCGGCACCAGCCAGTTCACCAGCGCCGGCGGGAACAGCGCGAAGAACGTCCAGAAGCCCACGTACCCGTGCTGCCACACCATCAGCGTGGTGATGTCGCCGAACGGCGTGAACGCGCCGCCGGCGTTCGCGGCGACGACGATGTTCACGCACGCCAGCGCGACGAACTTCGGGCTGTCGCGGCCCACCGCCAGCACCACCGCGCACATCACCAGCGCGGTGGTGAGGTTGTCGATCAGCGCCGACATCGGGAACGCCAGCGCGCCGGTGGCCCAGAACAGCCGCCGGTAGCCCCAGCCGCGCCGCAGCAGCCGCGCGCGCAGCGCCTCGAACAGCCGGCGCTCGCTCATCGCGTTGACGTAGGTCATCGCCGCCAGCAGGAACAGCAGCAGTTCGGCGTATTCGACGAGATAGTGGCGCACCGCCTCGGCGATCCGGTCCGACGCGCCCAGCGGCGCCGACGCCACCGCGAGCACGGCCCAGATCGCCGCCGCGGCCAGCATCACCGGCTGCGACTTGCGGAGCTGCGTGGTTTCCTCGGCGATCACCAGCACGTAGGCGGCGACGAACAGCGCGATCGCGGCGACACCGGCCCAGTGCGCGGTGAGGTCGACGCCGGCGATCACGGTGCGGACGGCATATCCGCCGCGCGCTCCTGCGCGGGCGGCAGGGCGATGCGCAGCCAGGCGTAGCCCGCACCGGCGGCCAGCACCGACGCGGCGAGCACGCCGAGCACGCTGTCGCGGGCCAGCGCGGGCGTGGCCTCGAACGCCAGCGAGGCGATGAACAGGCTCATCGTGAAGCCGATGCCGCACAGCAACCCGAGCCCGACCACCGCGCGGAACGTCATGCCCTCGCCGAAGCGCGCGATCCCGGTGGCGTGCGCGAGCACGGCCGCTGTGACGATGCCGATCGGCTTGCCCAGCAGCAGCCCCAGCGCGATGCCCAGCGGCACCGGCGCCAGCGCGTCGGCCGGCGACAGGCCGGCGAGCGACAGCCCGGCGTTCGCGAACGCGAACAGCGGCAGGATGCCGTACGCGACCCACGGATGCAGCGCGTGTTCGAGATGCTCCAGCGGCGAATGCTCGATCTCGTCGTCGACATCGTCGTCGCGGCGCACGTGCGGCATCATCAGCCCGGTGACGACGCCGGCCAGCGTCGCGTGCACGCCCGACTTCAGCACGCAGATCCAGACCACGACGCCGAGCAGCAGGTAGGGCGTGAGCGCGCGCACGCCGAAGCGGTTCAACGCGAACATGATCGCGATGGCGACGCCGGCCGCGGCGAGCGCCACGCCGGAGAGTTCGCTGGTGTAGAACAGCGCGATGATGACGATCGCGGCGAGGTCGTCGAGCACCGCGATCGTCGACAGCAGCAGCTTCATCGCCACCGGTGCGCGCGAGCCCAGCAGCGACAGGATGCCGAGCGCGAACGCGATGTCGGTGGCGGCGGGGATCGCCCAGCCGCGCATCGCGGTCGCGTCGCCGCGGTTCACCATCGCGTAGATCAGCGCCGGCAGGGCGACGCCGGCTGCGGCGCACAGCAGCGGCTGCAGCAGCTGGCCGACGCTGGACAGCTGTCCGCTCAGCACTTCGCGCTTGATCTCCAGCGCGACCAGCAGGAAGAAGATCGCCATCAGGCCGTCGTTGATCCACAGCAGCAGCGGCTTGGCGAGGTCCAGCGGGCCCACGCGCACCTGCACCGGCAGGTCGCGGAAGGCGTCGTAAACACCGGACAGCGGCGAGTTCGCCGACAGCATGGCCAGCGCCGCGGCGGCGATCAGCAGGATGCCGCCGGCGGCTTCGAGGCGGAAGAATTCCTGCAGCGCGCGCGCGGCGCGCGGCGGCAGGACGCGGGCCAGACCGGCGCCGGTCGTGGTCATGCGCCGGTCACCGTGTGCCGAACAGTTCGAACGCCAGCCACGCGAGGAACGCGAGCAGCAGCACCCAGCCTTCGGCGCGGCTGATCCGCAGGTCGCGGCGCAGCATCGGGTACAGCAACAGCGCCGCGGCCAGCGCCGCCGGCAGCTCGAAGCGGACGAACGAGTCCGGCACCGGCAGGTCGCGGATCGCGGCCATGCCGCCGACCACGATCAGCAGGTTGAACAGGCTGGAGCCGATGACGTGGCCGACCACGATGTCGCCGAGTCCGCGCCGCGCCGCGGCGACCGCGGCCGCGGCCTCGGGCACGGCGGTGGCGATCGCGACCACGATCAGGCCGGTGATCAGCGGCGTGAAGCCCCACGCCAGTCCGACCACCGGCGCGTGCGCCACCAGCAGCTTCGCGCCGTAGAACAGGAACGCGCCGCCCAGCGCGAAACGCAGCAGGTTGCGGCCGAGGCCGGTGTCGGTGTCGAGGTAGCCGGCGAGCGTCGTGTGCAGTTCGGGCGATTCGCGGCCGCTGCGGGTGAGCACGAAGGCCAGCACCGCGACGAACGCGACGACGAAGGCCAGACCTTCGACGCGGGTGAGCACGCCGTCGTAGCCGAGCGCGATCAGCGCGATGGTCGCGGCGACGAGGCAGGCCAGCAGCGGCCCCAGCGCCCGCCAGCGCACCGCCAGCGGCGCGGCGATGGCCGCGAGGCCCAACGTGAGCCCGATGTTGACGAGGTTGCTGCCGATGGCGTTGCCGAGCGCGAGGCTCTGGCTGCCGACGTAGAGCGCGCGGATGTTGACCGCGAGTTCGGGGATCGACGTGCCGAACGCCACCAGCAGCAGACCGGTGGCGAACGCCGAGAGGCCGAAGCGCCGCGCCAGCCCGGACGCGCCCTTGAGCACCGAATCGCCGCCCAGCGCCAAGAGCGCGAGGGCCAGCACGCACCAGCCGATGGCCTCGAACATCGCGCGTCCCTCCGGAAGGATGAATCGCCCGATTCTATGCCAGATGGCGCAGGGCGCCCATCATGTCAGCCGCAGCCTTCGACGTAGTCGATCTGCGGCGGCACGCCGATGCGCCACGCGACGACGACGTCCTGCGCATCGGTCTCGAACACCAGCGCCGCGTTGCTCCCGGCCGGATTGGCCACGCGCAGCGTGCGCGCGCCTTCGAGGTACTTGTGCGGCATCGACTGCGCGTCGGGATGCAGCGCGAGGATCCGCGACGCGGGCGTGCCGACGGTGCCGCCGCCGGGCGCGACGAGGTCCGGCGTGGCGACATCGATCCGCGCGAACTTGCCGCCTTCGATCAGGAAAGCGACCGGCGGCGGCGTGGCGCCGCGCGGTGCTGACGCCAGGAAATGGCAGCCGCCGGGCTCGGCGGGCGCACCGGTCAGGTCCTTGCCCCAGGCCATGCGCACCGCTTCCGCGTCCGCGCCGAACGCGGCCGGACCGAAGCCGGCGTAGGTGAGCGTTCCCGAGGCGGGCGCCGGGCCCGCGGGCGTCTGCGGCATCGCGATCGGTTCGGCGGCGGGTGCAGGCGCCGGGGCCGGCGGTGCGGCGTCCGCGGCAGCGGGCATGGCGCGTTCGCGACAGCCCGCCGCGACGACCAGGGCGACGGCGAGGCAGGACATCGGCAGGCGACGGAAGGACATGGCGCGACTCCGCGATCGGGAGCGTCGAGCATGGCCATGCGAAGCTGAAGACGCAGTCACCCTGCGTCGTGCCATCGCCTCCGTGCGCGCTGCACGACACCGCGCGCGGCGGGCTCGCGCCACGACGCGATGCGATCGGTCCGGGCGCACCGATCGCACGCGCCGCCGGTTAGCCGGTCAGCCGGTCAGCCGGTCAGCCGGCGAAATGCTTGCGCAGCCCGCTCCAGCACTGCGCGTAGTCGCGCTGGCGGTGCGCGGCGTCCAGCGCCTGGCGCGTGGGGCGGATCACGGCGCGGGTCTCGAACATGAAGGCCATCGTGTCGCGGATGTAGTCCGGCTTCGACGTGTCGCTGTGCGAGGCCTTCTCGAACGTCGCCGCATCCGGGCCGTGGCCGGTCATGCAGTTGTGGATCGAACAGCCGCCGGGCGCGAAGCCATCGGCCTTGGCGTCGTACACGCCGTGGATCAGGCCCATGAATTCGCTGGCGATGTTGCGGTGGAACCACGGCGGCCGGAACGTGTCCTGCATCGCGAGGATGCGCGGCGGGAAGATCACGAAGTCGAGGTTGCCCACGCCGGCGGAATCGGTCGGCGAGCTGAGCACGAGGAAGATGCTGGGATCGGGATGGTCGTGGCTGATCGAGCCGATCGTGTTGAAGCGGCGCAGGTCGTACTTGTACGGCGCATGGTTGCCGTGCCACGCGACCACGTCGAGCGGCGAATGGTCGATCGGTGCGCGCCACAGGTGGCCCTGGAACTTGCCGATCAGCTCGAAGTCGCCCTCGACGTCTTCGTACGCCGCGTTCGGCGTGAGGAAATCACGCGGATTCGCAAGGCCGTTGCTGCCGATCGGGCCGAGGTCGGGAAGGCGCAGGAACGCGCCGAAGTTCTCGCACACGTAGCCGCGCGCGAGTCCGTCCGGCAGCGACACGCGGAAGCGGAGGCCGCGCGGGATCACCGCGATCTCCTGCGGCTCGGCCTCGATCACGCCCAGTTCGGTGTCGATCTTCAGCCGGCCCTGCTGCGGCACGATCAGCAGCTCGCCGTCGGCGTCGTAGAAGAAGCGGCCGTCCATGTCGCGGTTGGCCGTGTACAGGTGGATGGCCGCGCCCGCCATCGCCGCGGGCGAACCGTTGCCGGCCATGGTGAACAGGCCGTCGACGAAATCGACAGCGGCCGCGGCGGCATCGGTGCCCGGCAGCGGCAGCGGGCTCCAGCGCAGCTGGTCCGGCGGCACCGGGCCGGCGCCGAAGTCGTTGTGGAATTCGGGATGCGCATGCGCGACGAAACCGCCGTGCATCACGCCGGGCCGGATGCGGTACATCCAGCTGCGGCGGTTCTGGTGCCGCGGCGCGGTGAACGCGGTGCCGGTGATCTGCTCCGCGTACAGCCCGTGCGCGACCCGCTGCGGCGAATTGCGCCCCGTCGGCAGCGCGCCGGGCAGCGCCTCGCTGGCGAACTCGTTGCCGAAACCGGATTGGTAGCCGTTGGATTTCATGGGATTTCGCTCGCTTCGTGCCCCTCTCCCGCCGGGAGAGGGGTTGGGGAGAGGGTCGGATCGGCGACGAGTCTCCGGATTTCGTCGACGACCGCTTCGGTGTGCTGCAACACGTCGTGATTCCAGAAGCGCGCGATGCGCCAGCCGCGGCGTTCGAGCGCATGCCTCCGCGCGGCGTCGCTGTCCGGCGAATGCTGCGAACCGTCGACTTCCACGATCAGGTGCGCATCGATGCAGCAGAAGTCGGCGATGAAGGGCGGCAGCGGATGCTGGCGACGGAACTTGATGCCTTCCAGTCGACCGGCGCGGAGGTGGTACCAGAGCGCGCGTTCCGCATCGGTCATCTCGCGGCGCAGCCTCCGCGACTGCGCGAGGGTATCGGTCGGCAATGGCGGTTTCATCGTCGTCGCTTCGCCTGCCCTCTCCCCCGGCCCCTCTCCCGCGGGAGAGGGGAGGAAAAGGAACGCGCCTTACAGCACGCCGCGGCGCATCTGGTCGCGTTCGATGCTCTCGAACAGCGCCTTGAAGTTGCCTTCGCCGAAGCCTTCGTTGCCCTTGCGCTGGATGATCTCGAAGAAGATCGGGCCGATCGCGTTCTGGGTGAAGATCTGCAGCAGCTTGCGCTGCGAGTCGCCCGGATCGGCGTCGATCAGGATCTTGTTCCTGGCCAGCCGCGGCAGATCCTCGCCGTGGTTCGGCACGCGCTCGTCGACGACGTCGAAGTAGGTGTCCGGCGTGTCGAGGAAGTCGATGCCGTTGGCGCGCATCGCCTCGACCGTGGCGTAGATGTCGTCGGTGAAGCAGGCGATGTGCTGGATGCCCTCGCCGTTGTACTGCTGCAGGTATTCGTTGATCTGCGACTTCGGGTCGCTGGACTCGTTGAGCGGGATGCGCACGATGCCGTCCGGCGCGGTCATCGCCTTCGACAGCAGGCCGGTCTTCGCGCCCTTGATGTCGAAGTAGCGGATCTCGCGGAAGTTGAACAGACGCTCGTAGTAGTCCGACCACTTCGCCATGTTGCCGAAGTACAGATTGTGGGTGAGGTGGTCGATGAAGGTGAGGCCCAGGCCC
>JBQCJG010000385.1:0-2206 GCA_051952955.1 Lysobacteraceae bacterium
GGCTTCGCGGGGTTTTTCGACAGCACCTCCCTGTACTGGTCGAAAAACGCGCGGCCTCCTGCCGCGCGCCCTTTCGGGCCTGATCCGCGAAGCCCGTCGCGACCAGGGGCCCCGGCAAATCAAGAGCAGGGCGGGCTCAGGAACGCTGCAAGAACAGGAATCGCAATGACTTCGAAAAAAGCAGGAAAAACGGGCTCAAAGCTCCCCCAACCCCTCCGCCATCCCGTCCTCGCCGACCTGCAGCAGGCGCAGCGTGTTGGTGGCGCCGTGGGTTTCCATGTGCTCGCCGCTGGTGAACACCACGCGATCGCCCGGGCCCAGCAGGCCGGCCTCGACCAGCTTGCGGATGCTGCCGCGCGCGGCCTGGCGCGGGGTCTCGCCGCGACTGTCGTAGTCCATCGGGAACACGTCGCGCATCAGCGCCATGCGGTGGCGCGCGGCGGGCACGCGGGCGAACGCGAAGATCGGCGCGCGGCCGCGGAAGCGCGACAGGAAGCGCGCGGTGCCGCCGGATTCGGTCATCGCCACGATCGCGCCCACGCCGATGTGTTCGGTGAGGAACATCGCGGCCATCGCGATCGCCTGGTCGGCGCGCTCGAGGTTGCGCGGCGCGTCCTCGAAGTCGGTGTCGTGCTCGAACTGGCGCTCGGCGCCGAGGCAGATGCGCGCCATCGCCTCGACCGCGCGCACGGGATACATGCCGGCGGCGGATTCCTGCGACAGCATCACCGCGTCGGTGCCGTCGATGACGGCGTTGGCCACGTCCAGCACTTCGGCGCGGGTCGGGATCGGGCTGCTCACCATCGACTGCAGCATCTGCGTCGCGGTGATCACGATCTTGTTGCGCTCCAGCGAGGTGCGGATGATCTTCTTCTGCAGGCCGGGCAGCTCGGCATCGCCGATCTCCACGCCGAGGTCGCCGCGCGCGACCATCACCACGTCGCTGGCATCGACGATCTCGACCAGGTTCTCGATCGCCTCGGCGCGTTCGACCTTCGCCACCACCCACGCGTCGCTGCCGGCGGCGCGCGCGACGCGGCGCGCTTCCTGCATGTCTCCGGCGTTGCGGCAGAAGCTGACCGCGATGAAGTCGGCGCGCAGCTCCGCGGCGACGGCGATCAGTTCGCGGTCGCGCTCGGTCAGCGCGCCCAGCGACAGGCCGCCGCCCAGCTTGTTCAGGCCCTTGCGGTTCGACAGTTCGCTGTCGTTGAGCACGGTGGTGACGATGCGCTCGCCCTCCACCGCCGTCACCTGCAGCTGCACCACGCCGTCGTCGAGCAGCAGCACGTCGCCGGCGGCCACGTCGCCGGGCAGGCCGAGGTAGCTCACGCCGACCTGGGTCTCGTCGCCGGGCGGCACGTCCTCGCGGGCGATGAGCGTGAAGGTGTCGCCGGCGCGCAGCTTCACCTTGTCGTTGGCGAACTTCTCGATGCGGATCTTCGGCCCGGGCAGGTCGACGAGGATGCCGACCTCGGTGCCGACGCGCGCGGCGGCGGCGCGGACGGCCTCGGCGCGCGCGATCTGCCCGGACGGATCGCCGTGCGAGAAGTTCAGGCGGACCACGTCGACACCGGCCCGCAGGATCGCGTCGAGCACGCCCGGGGCGTCGGTGGCGGGGCCGAGGGTGGCGAGGATCTTGGTGCGTCGGCGCTGGAAGGTCATCGGGGGACGTGGCGGTAACGGGCGACCCGCAACGCTACCACGCGGACCCGACCGGATCGGCATCGCCGCGCGGTGCATACGTTGCCAGCGCCGCGCCCGCGGTCAGGGCGCGGACTCGCGATAGGGCCTGCCGGCGCGATACAGGGCGAGGCGATCGAACATGCCCTGACCGCCGTCGGGCCGGCCCTGCGCGTCCTTCGGCAACGCGTCGATCGCCTGCTGCTGGCGCTTCGCCGCGCCGGCGATGTCGCCGTTGGCGGCCTGGCAGGCAGCGACGGTGTCGAGTTCGCCCGGCAGCCCCGGCGACGACGCGAGCATCCGCTGCGCCACCGCCCAGCCGGCGGCGGGATCGTAGATGTCGTCGTGCGGCGACACGCACAGGATCCACGCCTCGCTGTTGCGCACTTCGTCGACATCGTCGCCCTTCGGGTCGGCTTCGCGCAGCAACGCCAGCGCGCGGCGGCGACGTTCCGCGGTCGACCCCCGGCCCGAATGCAGCCATTGCGCCAGCCCGACGCGCGCACGGTTGGAGCCGGCGGCGATC
>JBQCJG010000386.1:0-3681 GCA_051952955.1 Lysobacteraceae bacterium
CCCAGACGCGGGTGCGGGGTCGCGGCGGGCGCGCCGCGGGGCGGCGCGCCGCCGGCCGGGCCCGCTCGAGCCGGTCGCGGGCGGTGTCCATGATGATGTCCACCGCCGGCGGCGCGGGCCAGAAGCTGCGTTCGGGCGGGCCCGCGGCATCGCGGCCCGCGGCCAGCGCCTTCAGCCGGCCGCTTTCTTCCCACGCCGCCTCCAGGCGCAGGAACGCCACCCGGTGCGCGGTCGCGACCGACAGCCAGGCCGACAGGCGTGCCTCATCGGCGGCCGTCCAGCCGTCGCCGTCGCGCTGCGCCAGCCAGTCGGCGGCGATGCGCTCAATCTGCCTGCTGTCCGCGGACACCGCGCACTCCCTCGGGCCACGCGGCGCCGTCGGCGTCCGCCTGCGGCCGTTCGCCGCCGTAGTAGTGGCCGGCGATCAACCGCATGCCGTTGGCCAGATGCTTTTCCACGGTCTTCTCGCTGATGCCCAGTTTCGCGGCCACGACCTTCTGGGGGAGTTCCTCCACCCGCCGCAGCCACACCACCTCCCGGCAGCGGTTCGGCAGCCGGTCGAACGCCTCCGCCAGCCGGCGCAGGGCCTGGCGCCCGCCGAACCGTCGTTCCGGGGACACCTCGTCGATCAAGACGTTCAACGCGTCGGGATCACCCAGTGTCTCGATCGACACGACGCGTCCGCGGCGCAGGCGGTCGGTCACCAGGTTGCGCGCGCTGGTGAACAGGAAGGACTTCGGCGAGGCCGGCAGCGCCCGGCCGGCGGCTTCGTAGACGCGGACGTAGACCTCCTGGCGCAGGTCGTGCAGGTCCTCGCCGGCGGGCGCGCAGCGGCGCAGGTAGCGCACGAGCGCCTCCTCGTGGACGAGGATCTCGCGGACGAACCAGTCGTCTAGGGGGCTGCGCATCGCCGCACGATAGCCGATGATCGACGGCCCCGGGCGGCGGCATCGCCCGGTCGCGGCGCCGGGAGGGAAGATCGGCGTCTGTTCGTCTGAATGCGGATCGGCCCAGCGTGTCGCGAGCCCGCGCCGCGCGCCGACCGCCTGCATCGCCCCAGCCGGAGATCGCCATGCCCCGTCCTGTTCCCCGTGCCGTCGCGCCGCTGCGCCGCCTGTTCCGCGCGCTGTGCCTGGCCTCGCTGCTGTGCCTGGTCGCACTGTCGGCGTTCGCCCGCGACTACCAGCGCCTGATCGTCGGCGATCGCAGCCTGCCCACGCCGGGCCGGGTCCAGCCGGGCCTGCTACTGGCCGGCGGCGGCGACCGCAACCGCGACGCCGTGCGCTGGTTCCTCGGCCGCGCCGGCAACGGTCACATCGTGGTGCTGAGCGCCTCGTACACCCACGAGATCGCCGACGAGTTCTACAAGGACGTCGGCGGCGCGGCGTCGGTGGAGACCTTCGTCTTCGCCAACGGCAAGCCGGCGACCGACCCGAAGATCCTCGATGCCCTGGCGCATGCCGACGGCATCTTCATCGCCGGCGGCGACCAGGCCCGTTACGTCCGCTACTGGAAGGGCACGCCCGTCGCCGCGGCGCTGGACGCCCACGTCCGCGCGGGCAAGCCGCTGGGCGGCACCAGCGCCGGCCTGGCCATCCTCGGCGAATACCTCTACGGCGCGATGGACGGCGGCAGCATCGTCAGTCCCGAGGCGCTGGCCGACCCGTTGGGGCCGGCGGTGACCATCGAGCAGGATTTCCTGCATGTCGCCACCCTCCGCGGCGTGGTGACCGACACCCACTTCCGGGAACGCGATCGCCTCGGCCGCCTGTTCGCCTTCGTCGCCAAGGCCGAGACCCTGACCGGCACCCCGCGCCGGCCACTGATCGGCGTGGGCGTGGACGAGAGCGCCGCGCTCGGCGTGGACGGCGAGGGCAACGCCCGCATCTACGCCACCGACCCGCAGGGCAGCGCCTGGGTGGTCCGCGGCGGCTTTCCGGAAACCCAGGTGGCCGGCAAGCCGCTGCAGCTGGCGCAGGTCGAGGTGACTGGCGTCGGCGCGGGCTCGATCCTGCACCTGCCGGGAGGCACCGTCGACGCCCCGACCTTCCGCAAGCGCTACCGGGTGGACAATGGCCGCCTCCAGGAACTGGCCGCCCCGATGGTGCTCGTGATCCACGGTGGCGCCGGCGTCGAGCGCGCCGACCTCACCGCCGACGAAGAGCGGGATGCGCGCGCCGCGCTGGAGCTCGCCCTGCGCCGCGGCTACGAGGCGCTGCACGCCGGCAAGCCGGCGCTGGATGCCGTGACGGCGGCGATCACCGTCCTCGAGGACGATCCCCGCTTCAACGCCGGCCGCGGCGCCGTGTTCACCCACGACGGGCGCAACGAGCTGGACGCCTCGCTGATGGACGGTTCGACCCGCCGCGCCGGTGCGGTCGCCGGCGTGCACCGCGTGAAGAACCCGATCCTGCTGGCCCGCGCGGTCATGGAGCGTTCGCCCCACGTGATGATGGTCGGCGACGGCGCCGAGGCCTTCGCCAAGGAGCAGGGCGTGGAGCTGGTCGACCCGGCCTGGTTCCGCACCGAGAAGCGCTGGCAGCAGCTCCAGCGGCAACTGCGCGAGGACGCCGCCAGGCAGGCCGCGCTCGACCCGCATCCCGGCCGCCGTTACACCGGGACCGTCGGGGCGGTGGCGCTGGACGGGCAGGGCGGGCTGGCCGCCGGTACCTCCACCGGCGGCATGACCGACAAGCGCTACGGCCGGGTCGGCGACTCCCCGATCATCGGCGCCGGCACGTATGCCAACGCGGACTGCGCGGTCTCGGGCACCGGCTGGGGCGAGTTCTACCTCCGCACCGCCGCCGCCCACGACATCTGCGCGCGCATGACCTACCTGCACGAATCCGCGGCCACGGCCGCCCAGACCGTGATCAACCGCTACATCCCCGCGCTGGGCGGCGACGGCGGCGCGATCGTGCTGGGCGCCGACGGCAGCGTGGCCATGCCGTTCAACACCGAAGGCATGTACCGGGGCTGGATCGGCGCCGACGGCGTGCCGCATGTTGCGGTTTTCGCCAACGAAACGATTACAATGCCCACCCCGCCGGCGCCCTGACCCGGGACGTCGCGGAAGTCGTCATCAGGCATTGCATCAAGCGTTGACACCCGTCCGCTCTGCCGTCAGAATTGCGGGCTGTTTCGCCGAGTACCGTTTTACCGGAGTTGTTCAGCTGGAGGGATACCCAAGCGGCCAACGGGGGCAGACTGTAAATCTGCTGGCTTACGCCTTCGGTGGTTCGAATCCACCTCCCTCCACCACGCTGGCCACGCCGTTCCGCACGAAGCGGGAGTAGTTCAATGGTAGAACCTCAGCCTTCCAAGCTGATGGTGCGGGTTCGATTCCCGTCTCCCGCTCCAGGGCGGCGCCATGGACACCCCGGTCGGCGCGGACCGACCCGGACAGGTCGCCCGGTCACCACATCGTTGCTCACGTAGCTCAGTCGGTAGAGCACCTCCTTGGTAAGGAGGAGGTCGAAGGTTCGATTCCTTTCGTGAGCACCACCCCATCGTCAACCCAGTTGAGTTCAAAGAGAAGCAATCATGGCCAAGGGTAAGTTCGAGCGCACCAAGCCTCACGTGAACGTGGGGACGATCGGTCACGTGGACCACGGCAAGACGACGCTGACGGCGGCGCTGACGAAGATCGGCGCGGAGCGTTTCGGCGGCGAGTTCAAGGCA
>JBQCJG010000387.1:0-23218 GCA_051952955.1 Lysobacteraceae bacterium
TTCGCGATCGCCAACTTCGTGCCGAGCGCGTTGAACGCCAGCACGCTGTACGACACCCCGATCCATCCGGTCACTTCGCAGATGCTGCAGGCCCTGCAGGGCGCCTACAGCTTCGTGCTCATCATCATCGTGCTGTTCTACGCCGGCGAAGTGTTCGGCAAGGCCCGCGCGGCGAAGATCCATGAAGTCAGCGACGCGATGCCGGTGCCCGACTGGGTGCCGCTGGCGGCGAAGTTCGGCGCGCTGGTGCTGGTGATCGTCGGGTTCCAGCTGTTCGGCGGCCTCGCGGCGATGGTCATCCAGCTGGCGAAGGGCCACTTCCAGCTCGAACCGATGGTGTACCTGAAGACGCTGACGCTGGACAGCCTCGTCTTCGTGCTGATGGCGGGGCTCGCGCTGAGCCTGCAGGCCTACGCCGACAACAAGTTCGTCGGCTACGGGCTGATGGTGCTGTTCCTGGTGCTGCAGGGCGTGATGGGCGCGATGGACTTCACCCACAATCTCTACAGCTACGCCGGGGCGCCGAACGCGCGCTGGTCGGACATGAACGGCTACGGGCACCTGCTCGCGCCGCAGCTGTGGTTCCAGACCTACTGGGGCCTGTTCATGGCCGCGATGCTGCTGCTGGCGGCGCTGTGGGTACGCGGCACGGGCGGCGGATGGCGGCAGCGCCTGCGCCTGGGTCGCCAGCGCCTGCGCGGCCCGCAGGGCGCGATCCTCGCCGTCGTGCTGCTGGCGTGGGCGGGCGTCGGCGGTTTCATCTTCTGGAACACCAACGTCCGCAACCACTACCGCACGCCCGACGAACAGCTCGACCTGCAGGCCCGCTACGAGCGCGACTACGCGAAGTACCGGAACCTGCCGCAGCCGAAGATCCTGGCCGCCGACATCGACGTCGACCTGCATCCGGAGACGCAGTCGATGGTCGTGAACGGCGTCTACCGCGTGCACAACCCGCATCCGGCGCCGATCACCGACGTGCACATCGCGATGCAGGACGACGAGAGCCTGGCCGACCTCGATCTCGGCGGCGCCACCCTGCGCCACCACGACGCGGACGCGGGCTATCGCATCTACCGCCTCGCGAAGCCGCTCGCCCCGGGCGAGGAACGCACGTTCCGGTTCCGCGTGGAGATCGCGCCGAAGGGCTTCACCAACACGGGCGTCGACACCCGCATCGTCGACAACGGCACGTTCTTCAACAACACGGTCTTCCCGGCCTTCGGCTACAACGAGGAGTACCAGATCACCGACCGCAACGAGCGCCGCAAGCGCGGGCTGGGCGAACCGCAGCGCATGCCGAAGCTGGAGGACGTGGCCGCAAGGCAGAACAACCCGCTGAGCGACGACGCCGACTGGATCGACTTCAGGACCACGATCTGCACCGCGCCGGACCAGACCGCGCTGTCGCCAGGATACCTCGTCCGCGAGTACCGCAACGCGGCCGGACGCCATTGCTTCCGCTATGCGATGGACCGGCCGATGCTGAACTTCTACGCCTACCTGTCCGCGCGCTGGCAGGTGCGCCGCGGCGCGTACAAGGGCATCCCGATCGAGATCTACTACGACCCGAAGCACGCCTACAACGTCGACCGCATGATCGCGGCGGCGCAGCGCGCGCTGGCGTACTACGAAGCGAACTTCACGCCGTACCAGCACCGCCAGGTGCGGATCGTGGAATTCCCGCAGTACGCGCGCTTCGCGCAGAGCTTCGCGAACACGATCCCGTTCTCGGAAAGCATCGGCTTCATCGCCGACCTCGGCGACGCCGACGGCATCGACTACGTGACCTACGTCACCGCGCACGAGATCGCGCACCAGTGGTGGGGCCACCAGGTCGTGGGCGCGAACGTGCAGGGCTCGACGATGCTGATCGAATCGCTGGCGCAGTATTCGGCGCTGATGGTGATGCAGAAGCAGGACGGCCGCGACAAGATGCGCAAGTTCCTGCGCTACGAACTCGACCGCTACCTCTCCGGCCGCGCCGGCGAAGTGGTCGAGGAACTGCCGCTGTACCGGGTCGAGAACCAGCAGTACCTGCATTACGAGAAGGGGTCGCTGGTGTTCTACCGGCTGCGCGAGGAGATCGGCGAGGCCGCGCTGGATCGCGCGCTGAAGAAATTCCTGCAGGCCAACGCCTTCCAGCAGCCGCCGTACACCACCAGCGCCGCGCTGCTCGACGCCATCCGCGCCGAAGCCGGCCCCGGGCACGAGGCGCTGATCCGCGACCTGTTCGAGAAGATCAGCTTCTACGACAACCGGGTCGAGTCGGCGACCGCGAAGAAGCGCGCGGACGGCAAGTACGAGGTCACGCTGGACCTGCGCGCGGCCAAGCGCTACGCCGACGGCAAGGGCCGCGAAACGCCCGGCGTGCTGGACGACTGGATCGAGGTCGGCGTGTACGCGAAGGCGCCGTCGGGCAAGGAGGCGGACCAGAAGACCCTGTACCTGCAGCGCCACCACATCACCACGGCGCAGCCGAAGCTGACGGTCGTGGTCGATGCCGAGCCCTACGAGGCCGGCTTCGATCCGGACAACAAGCTGATCGACCGCGTGTCGGCCGACAACCGCCGGCGCATCGATTTCTGATCGGGCGTCGTTCCTGCGGACGGCGGCGCAGGCCGCCGTCGTCCGCTCAGCGCGGCTTGGACGGGACCGGGAACGGCGTGATCACCTTCTCGCCGCTGGCGGCGTCGCGGATCGCGGACGGTCCCTTCTTCTCGACTTCCTCGATGCGGACGATGCTCTGCATCGGCAGGTGCAGCACCTTCGTGCCGGCGAACTCGTCGCGCAGGCGCTCTTCCGTGGGATCGACCACCAGCCCGTCGTGCACGTCGAACACGAGGTCGGCGACCTCGGTGAAGCCCCACAGGCTGCCGCCGGACACGCGCCCGGCGTACAGCTCGTAGATCCGGCCGTGGTTGAGGAAGGTGACCTTGTAGAGCGTCTTCGGCATGCGCGGATGATACCGGCGGCGAGGACCGGGCGTCGCGCCTAGAAACCGCGGCTGCGGCGCAGCCGGCGGGCGATCGAGGCGCGCGCCGCGACCGCGAAGAGCACGCCGAACAGGAAGCCGGCGATGTGCGCGCTCCAGGCCACCGCGCCGAACGCCGGCCCGATGTAGGCGAAGCCGACCTGCAGCGCCGCCCAGATGCCGATCAGCAGCGACGCCGGCACCCGGATGAATTCGAGGAACAGGCCCAGCGGCAGCACCACGCCGAGCTTGGCGCCGGGGAACAGCGCGAGGTAGGCGCCGATCACCGCCGACACCGCGCCGCTGGCGCCGATCACCGAGCGCTCCGGTCCGCCGATGGCGAACACGGTCGCGAGATTCGCCACCGCGCCGCCGAGCAGGAACAGCACGAGGAAGCGCCACGGGCCCATCGTGCGTTCCGCGGGCAGGCCGAAGATCAGCAGGAACACCAGGTTACCCAGCAGGTGCGCCCAGTCGGCGTGCAGGAACAGGGCGGTGAACAGTTTCACCCAGCGGCCTTCGGCCCACAGCGCGTGGAAGGTGTCCGCGGCATCCGGCCCGCCGGTGAGGGCGCCCCAGCCCTGCAGCAGGGCGGCATGTTCCGGGGCGGGGCGGGTGCTCGCCCACAGATAGGCCAGCCACAGCGTCGCGAACACCAGCGGCGTGGCCCAACGCAGGCCGCTCCTGCGGCGGACGGGAAGCTGAACGAACATGTCGGAAACGACCGGTAGCGCGCTTGAACATGCCATGAAACCACACTCCGCGACGGCACGCGTCTTGTTAGCTTCCGGTTAATGGGCAGGTTATAGTGCGTACGGCGTCGTACGTCGGGAGGGGGCTTCCGGCAGGAACGGCACGGGCGAGGAACAACGTCCGGCCGCACGGCGCAGACCCTCATCCTGTCCACGGAGACGCAAGCACCATGCACAGCCACACTCGTATCGTCCAGATGTCCGCGCTCGCGCTGGGCATCGCCGGCGCGCTGGCCCTCGGCCAGGCCCATGCCTCCGGCTTCCAGCTGAAGGAAAACAGCGCCAAGGCCCTCGGCCGCGCCTTCGCCGGTTCCGCCATCGCCCCGGGCGATGCCTCGGTCGTCGTCAACAATCCGGCGGCCATGACCCGCTTCTCGGGCACCACCGTCCAGGCCGACGTCACCGTCGTCGACCTCAACGCCAAGTTCAAGGGCGGCGGCTACGCCGGCAACGGCACGCCGGTCGCCCAGCCGCTCACCGGCGGCAATGGCGGCGAAGCGGGCGACGTGACGCCGATCCCGGCGATCTCGGTCATCCACAAGTTCGACAACGGCCTGGCCGTCGGCGCCATGGTCAGCGCGCCCTTCGGCCTGAAGACCGAATACGACGCCAACTGGGTCGGCCGCTACTCGGCCATCAAGTCGGAAGTGAAGACGGTCGACCTGACCGTGTCGGCCGCCTATGAAATCGTGCCGGACCGCTTCTCGGTCGGCGCCGGCATCGTCTACGAGCGCGGCGAAGCCGAGCTCTCCAAGGCGGTCGACTTCGGCACCGCGCTGTTCGCCAATCCGGCGACCCGTCCGCTGCCCTTCGCCCGTCCGCAGCTGCGCGACGGCAAGGCCGTGGTGACCGGCGACGACTCCTCCTTCGGCTGGATCGTCGGCATGACCTTCCGCCCGACCGACAGCCTCTCCTTCGGCCTGTCGCACCGCTCCGAGATCGACCACGAGCTCGACGGCAAGGTCGACTGGACCGTGCCGGCCGACGTCGCCACCGTCTTCGCCTCCAGCCCGACCGCCTCGTCGCTGTTCAAGGACGGCGGTGCGGTCGCCAAGCTGACCACGCCGAGCATCACCACGTTCAGCGCCATGTGGCAGGTCAACGACAAGCTCGCGCTGATGGGCGACTACACCCAGACCGACTGGCATTCGCTGCGCGAAGTGCGCATCGACTTCAAGAACCCCGACGCCGATTCGGTCGAGCCCTTCAACTGGGACGACACCGTGTTCTGGTCGATCGGCGCCGAGTACAAGCTGTCCGATGCCCTGACCCTGCGCGGCGGCTACGCCTACGACGAGACCCCGACCACGTACGCCACGCGCACCCCGCGCCTGCCCGACGAGGATCGCCGCTGGTACTCGCTGGGCGTGACCTGGGCCATGAGCGACAAGATCAAGCTCACCGCCGGCTACACGCGCCTCCAGCCGGACACGCCGAAGATCGGCATCCTCGATTCCTCGGGCCACGCGCTGTTCGGCAAGTACGACAGCAACGTCAACCTGTTCGCCTTCTCGGGCCAGTACAAGTTCTGATCGACGCCGCGGTTTCGCGACACGGAAAACCCCGCTCCGGCGGGGTTTTTCTTTGGCCGGCGTGGCAGGAGCCAGGAGGAGCCTCGGAAACGACGGCGGGTCCCGCATCGCGACGGGGCCCGTTTGCATGGACAATGGACGCCTCTTGCGCACGGGAGAGGCACGATGGTCACGGGTGACGATGGCGTTTGCATCGTGGTGGTCAACCACGAGGCGCAGTACTCGATCTGGCCTGCCGATCGCGAGATTCCCCTGGGTTGGCGCAGTGACGGCAAGACCGGCAGCAAGGAGGAATGCCTCGCGTACATCGAGGAAGTGTGGACCGACATGCGTCCGCTGAGCCTGCGCCGTGCGATGGAGGGCGGGAACTGAAGAGCGGCGCCGCGCGCCTGCATCACCCGGATCCGGACGACCTCCGGCCGGTGCCGGTCAGTGACCGCACCACTGGTCTTCGCAGGGGATGCCGTCACCGTCGCCGTCGCTGAGCGTGCCCGCGCAGTGGTGCAGGAACCATTTCGCCTCTTCGCACGAGCTCATCTCCGGGCACCGGCTGCGTCCATCGCAGCGGAAGGCGGGCTGCGGGTCGACGATCGACCGTGCGGATACCGGCGACAGTGCAGGCGCCGACATGGCGTCGGGTGCCGCAGGCGGCACGTCGCTGCGTCCGAAGTACCAGCCAAGGGCGGAAACCGCTGCCAGCACGACGATCGCCGGCATCGCGCTGCGGCTCGCCCGCGACGTCAGCGCGCGGTCGCGTGCATGGGTCCGCATGCGTGCCGGTGCGCTGCGCGTCGCCGGCGCACGCGGCGACGCGGGCGGCGGCGGGCGCATGAAGTCGGTCGGCGGCAGCGGCACGTCCCAGGTGATCGCATGGCCCTGCTTGCGGCCGTCATGGCCGGTGCGGATCTCGAACGACAGCGGGTCGCCCATCTGCGGGCGCCGGCCGCTGCGCGGGAATTCGGAGATGTGCACGAACACCTCGACGCCGCTCTCGCGCGTGCGCGCGAAGCCGAAGCCGCGATCGTCGTTCCACTTCACGAGCGTGCCCTGGGTGCGCATCGTGGTCGTCTCCCGGTCGTGGGTCAGTGCTCCGCGAGGTCCTTCGCGTAGAACGTGTTGCAGCCGCCGTGGCCGGTGGCGCCCAGCGCGGCGTCGATGCGGCGGAAGCCGCTGCGCTCGTACAGCCGCATCGCCGCGTCCATGCCGGTGAGCGTTTCGAGGTAGCAGCGGCGGAAGCCGAAGTCGCGCGCGGCGTCGAGGCAGCGCGCCATCAGCGCGGTGCCCGCGCCGAGTCCGCGCAGCGTCGGCAGGAAATACATCTTGCGCAGTTCGCAGGTGTCGGCATCGCCGCCGGCCAGCGGCGCGACGCCGCCGCCGCCCTCGACCGTGCCGTCGCGTTCGACCACGAAGTACGCCGAACGGGGCGCGGCGTAGGCGCGCGCCATCCAGTCGACTTCCGGATCGCTGATCGCGAAGCCGCTGCCGGTGGCGCCGAATTCGGGCATCACCGTGCGGATGATCGCGGCGATGGCCGCGTCGTCGCGGGTTTCGATGGGGCGGATGACGAGCATGGTCACGGGGCGGACAGTTCGATGGAGGTAGTGGGCGGGGGATGGGCGGGAAAGGTCGCGGCGGCGTCCCGTGCGAACGCATGCAGGCCCATCAACCAGGTCGCAGTCAGGGCCACGCGCATGCTCCACGTCGCGATCGGCGAGCCGCTGGCCCGGTGCAGGGCGTGGGCGACGCCGATCAACGCCACGAGCAGCACGAGTACGGGCAGAATCCGACGCAGCGACCACTCGGTCTTGGGTAACGGCGGCGCGGGGCGGATCCAGATCGCGAGCAGGAAGGGCACGGACCACAGCGACGGGATGTCGCTCAGCATTGCGACCGCGTACCACACGCACCAGGCGACCCCCGCGATCGCGAAACGCGCCTGGTGCCGGATCATCGACGCGGTCGGCACCGGCGCCTGCCGCGCCGCGGGCACGGCCATGTCGAGGAAGGTCGCGGCCGCATCGCGCGCGTAGGCGTACAGCACCAGCAGCCACGTCAGTGCGAGCATCGCGCCGATTCCCCGGGACAGCGTCGTCTGCGCAGGATCGAGCGAGTAGCCGCCGACCGCGAGGCCGGCGAGCACGAGCACGATGGCGACCGCCACGGCCTGTTCCCGCGCGGAAACGGTCTCTCGCGATGCGCGGGGGCGTGGGCGGATCGCGTTCGCGAGCGCGAGGAGGATCACGAACGGCATGAGCCCCTCCATCCGCGTCGCGAGCATCCACCCGGTCGCGGCGGAGACTGCGACCAGCGCGATCGCGAAGCGCAGCTGGTGCCGGATCGCCGGCGTCGGCGCGGCGCGCATCAATGCGCCTCCGGCCGCAGCATCCCCGTCTGCGCGAGGCGCCGCGCGAAGTCGTCCGGCAGCAGGCCGGGCGCGAACAGGAAACCCTGCGCGATCGGCACGCCGAGACGCAGCAGGAACTGGCGCTGGGCTTCCGACTCCACGCCCTCGGCGACGAGGCCGAGGTTGAGGCTGCGGGCGATGCCGACCACGGCCTGGCAGACGGCGACGTCCGACGGATTGGTCGGCACGCCGCCGACGAACAGCTGGCTGAGCTTGAGCCCGTGGATCGGCAGCCGGCGCAGGTAGTTCAGCGCGCTGTAGCCCTCGCCGAAATCGTCGATGGTCAGCATCACGCCCATTTCGCGCAGGTCGGCGAACGTGCGCAGCGTGTCGGGCGCGTCCTCGATCAGCACGCGCTCGGTGAACTCCAGTTCGATCGCCGCGCCGGGCAGGCCGAATTCGTCGAGCAGTTTGCGCACGCTCTCGGCGAGGTCCTCGCCGACGAACTGGCGGTACGAGACGTTGACCGCCACGCGCACGATGCCGAGGCCGGCGTCGCGCCAGGCCGCGACCTGGCGGCAGGCCTCGCGCAGCACCCACTGGCCGATGCGGACGATGTCGCCGGTGGTCTCGGCGTGGCTGATGAAGCGGTCGGGCCGCAGTTCGCCGAGCAGGTGGTTCTGCCAGCGGATCAGCGCCTCGGCGGCGACGATCCGGCCGCTGAGCAGATCGACCTGCGGCTGGTAGGCGAGGTGGAATTCGCCGTTGTCGGCGGCGCGGCGCAGGTGGGTTTCCATCCACAGCCGGTCGGCCTGGCTCTGCGCCAGGGCCGGGGTGAACGCCTGCCACGCGTTGTGCGAGCGGCGCTTGCTGTCGTACATCGCGGCGTCGGCGTTCTGGATCAGCGCCTGCGGGCGCTCGCCGTCGGCGGGCGCGCGCGCGATGCCGATGCTCGCGGTGATCGCGAATTCCTCGTTGTCGAAGCGGAACGTGTCCGCCAGCGCGCGCAGGATCGCCTCGGCGATGCGCTCGGGGCGCCCGTCGTCGTCGGCCAGCGCGCAGACGACGAGGAATTCGTCGCCGCCGAAGCGCGCGACCAGGCCTTCGCCGGCGACCGCACGCGAGATGCGCTGCGCGGCCGAGGCCAGCAGTTCGTCGCCGGCGGCGTGGCCCAGCACGTCGTTGATCACCTTGAACCGGTCGAGGTCGACGTACAGCACCGCGACCGCGGCCAGCGCCGGATCGCCCATGCGCTCGTCGAGTTCGCCCAGGATCGCGTCGCGGTTGAGCAGGCCGGTGAGCGGGTCGGTGCGCGCCTGCACGCGCAGGGTTTCCTCGGCCTGCTTGCGTTCGGTGATGTCCTGCAGCGTGCCGACGATGCGCGAGGTGCCCGGGTCGCCGCTGTCGGCCTCGCCGATCACCCGCACCCAGCCGCCGCGATGGTCGCTGCGCAGGCACTGCAGTTCGAGGTCGAAGCTGCCGCCGCTTTCCAGCAGCCGGTCGACCGCCGTGCGCAGGCGGTCGCGGTCGCCGGGCACCATGCCGGCGATCATGTCGGCGATGCTCTGCGGCACCGGGCTGCGGCCGAGGATGCGCTGCGCCTCCTGGGTGAGGTACAGGCGCCGGCGGCCGCGGTCCCATTCCCAGCCCCCGATGTGGGCCAGGCCCTGCGCGCGATCGAACAGCACGTTGTCGCGCTTGAGCGTGGTGACGTCGCTGAACATCGCGAACACGTACTGCGGCGAGGTGCCGTCGGCATCGAACACCGGCACGGTGGTCACCGAGATCCACGACATGCGCCGGTGGGTCACGTTGAACAGGCCGACCACGCTGTTGCTGATGACGCGGGCCTGCTCCAGCGCGCGGGTGGTGGGCCAGTCGTGGAAGCCCAGCGGCTGGCCGCGGGCGTCCACCACCTTCCAGTGTTCCGGCTGCAGCAGCGTCTGCAGGCTCTGGCCGACGTCGGCGCCGATCGCGCGGTGCGCGGCGGGGTTGGCCGAGACCACGTGCATGTCGCGATCGAACAGGATCACGCCGACGTCGATCGATTCCAGCAGCAGCCGGTAGCGGCCCTCGGCCTGCCAGCGCGTGCTGAGGTCGCGGGCCACCGCGACCATGCGCATCGCGCCCTTGTACTCGAAGCCGGCGGTGTGCACCTCGACCGGGAAGCGGCTGCCGTCGCCGCGCATGTTCGCGACCTCGACCACGTAGGTCTCGCCGCGGCGCAGCGCGGCCCACACCGGTTCGAGGTGGCCTTCCGGCAGGTCGGGATTGAGCACCTCGATCGGCTGGCCGACGATCTCCTCGCGCTTGCGGCGGTAGGCGGCCATGCCGGCCTTGTTGAGATCGAGCACGGTGCCGTCCCAGTCGAGGATGCTGACCGGGTCGGGCACGGCGTCGAACAGGGCGGTGTAGCGCAGGCGCTCGGATTCGGTCTCGTCGATGGCGCTGCGCAGCGCGACATGCGCGCGTTCGAGCAGCGCGCGGGTGCCGGCGTCGAGCGTCTCGTCCCGGCGGGCGCGGTCCAGGGCGGCCAGCGTGTCCGCGTGGTCGGCGGAGACGGAAGGCGGCGCGGACGCGGGCCGGGGATCGTTCACGCGGCCGGCTCCTGCTGTGCCTGCAAGGCCCGGCCGACCTTGCTGCCGCTGTCGCGCCCCAGCAGACGCGACAGCCAGCGTCCGGTGTCGGCGAGGGCGGGCAGGTCGACGCCCGTGGCGAAGCCCATGCCGTGCAGCAGGTAGACCACGTCTTCCGTCGCGACGTTGCCGCTGGCGCCCTTCGCGTACGGGCAGCCGCCGGTACCGGACACCGCGGCGTCGACCACGCGCACGCCGGCGTCCAGGCAGGCGTGCAGGTTCGCCAGCGCCTGGCCGTAGGTGTCGTGGAAGTGCACCGCGAGCGCGGCCATCGGCACGTCGCCGGCGACCGCGCGCAGCATCGCCGCGGCCTTGCCCGGCGTGCCGACGCCGATCGTGTCGCCGAGGGAAATCTCGTAGCAGCCCATCGCATGCAGTTCACGGGCGACGCGGACCACGTCGGCCAGCGGCACCTCGCCCTGGTACGGGCAGCCCAGCACGGTGGAAACGTAGCCGCGCACGGCGACGCCGTCGGCGCGGGCGCGTTCGATCACCGGCGCGAACCGCGCCAGCGACTCGGCGATCGTCGCGTTGACGTTGCGCCGGTTGAACGCCTCGGACGCGGCGGTGAACACCGCGATCTCGTCCACGCCCACGGCGCGGGCGCGCTCGTAGCCCTGTTCGTTCGGGACCAGCACCGGATAGCGCACGCCCGGACGCTTGGCGATGCCGACGTAGACCTCGGCGGCGTCGGCCAGCTGCGGCACCCATTTCGGGCTGACGAAGCTGGTCGCCTCGATGCTGCTCAGGCCGGTGGCGGACAGGCGATCGATCAGTTCGATCTTGGCCGCGGCCGGGATGAGCGTCTTCTCGTTCTGCAGCCCGTCGCGCGGGCCGACCTCGACGATGCGGACGGCCGGCGCGGTGAAAGGCGACTCGCGGGATGTCGCGGACGTCATCGATCGGACTCCGTCATCTTGCCCGCCGTCCGGATCGATCGGGCATGGCCGGTGGCGTGCCCCGGTAGCGATGCAGGATGCCCATCGGACGCGAGCGGAAGATGTCCGGATGGGTCTTCAGCAATCCACTGATCCGGGAGCTCGATCCGGGGACGAAATTGTGGACCTGGGGTTCCTCGCCGGATGCCCGATCGGATCCGTCGTCAGACGCGAAGACGCTGCGGCCGCCGGGGATCAGGTTCTGCTTGATCAATCCCGCCACGCGGTGGTCGTCGACGGGATACACCGCGATGCGATTCTCGCTCGCCACATAGCGGAACAGGACGTAGCCGCGGGCCCACGGTGTCCCGGAGGCGGCGGGTGCGTCTTCATCCGTGTCCTCGTCGTCACCGAGGGAATCGGGAAAATAGGCGTACGCTTTCCCCTCGTCCGCGACGAACCGCAATTTCGGCAGGTCGAGCAGATCGGAAGGCGTGCGGCGCGTGTACCAGTCCAGGATGTCGCAGGTCGGGGTCACGACGACGTAATGCGCGTCTTCCTCCGCGATGGTGTCTCTGGCGCCGTCGAGCGTCCATTCGCCGGTGCGCCAAGTGCCGACAAGCCGAGGGTCGCAGCCGCTGGACGTACCGGTCGGGGTCGACTCGAACACGGTGCGGCTGCAGCCGGCCGTCAGGAGGCAGCACAGGCAAAGCAGCAGGCGCAGGGTCATCGATCGCACTCCCTTGGATCATTGCAGGAACGGGGCCCGGGGCGAGCACCCGCACGGATCGCCATGGCCCGGGCGGCGCGATCGGCGCGCGCCCGGGAAGGCGTTGCATGGAAACCGGCGGATGTCATTCCAGCGTGGCCAGTACCGCGTCGGCCTCGACGAAATCGCCGGCGGCGACGCGCACCTCCGCGACCGTGCCGGCGCGCGGGGCCTTCAGCGTCAACTCCATCTTCATCGCTTCCATCACCAGCAGTTCCTGCCCCTCTTCGACACGGTCGCCGACCTGTGCGCGGATCAGCACGATGCGCCCCGGCATCGGCGCCAGTGCGCGATCGCCGGCGCCCGCGGCCTCGGCATCGGCCGGGCGATACGCCGGCACCCGCACGAAGCGCCAGCGGCGTTCCCCGTCGTGCACCTCCATCCGCGAGGATGCGACGGAACCGGCGTCGGCGTCCAGACGCAGGCGGTGGCCTTCCCCGTCGAAACGCGCGGAGAGCGTGCCGTCGGCCTCGATGCGCGCGCCGCGCACCTCGATGCGGCCATCGGCGTCGTCGATCGCGTAGTCGCCGGCGCTGCCGCGCACGACTAGCGTGTGCGCCTGCGTGCCGTCGTCCAGCACCAGCCGGCGCTGGCCGGCATGGCCCAGCCGCCAGCCGTCGGCCAGCGCCCACGGCGACCCGGAATCGCCGCTCGCCGCGGCCTGCGCGCGGGTCGACGCCTCCTCGCGCAGCAGCAGCGCGGCCGCGGCGGCGGCGCGCGCACGGCGCGCCTGCGCCGGCGGCGCGGGCTTCGGCATGAAGTCGTCGAGCGCGCGATCGAGCGTGCCGGTGTCGATGGTCGCGTCGACCACCGCGGGATGGCGGATGAGGCGTTCGAGGAAGGCGACGTTCGATTTCGGCCCGTCGATCGCGCACTGCGCCAGCGCTTCGCGCAGGCGGGCGAGGGCGCGCGGGCGGTCTTCGTCCCACACGATCAGCTTGGCGATCATCGGGTCGTAGAAGATCGTGACCGTGTCGCCTTCGACCACGCCGCCGTCCAGGCGCACGTGCGCGGACGGCGCGGGCAGGCGCAGCCGCACGAGCTTGCCGGAGCCGGGCAGGAAGCCGGCTTCGGGGTCTTCGGCGTAGAGCCGCACTTCGATCGCGTGGCCGCGGCGCGGGATGGCGTCCTGCGCCAGCGGCAGCGGTTCGCCGGCGGCGATGCGCAGCTGCCATTCGACGAGGTCGAGGCCGGTGACGTACTCGGTGACCGGATGTTCGACCTGCAGGCGGGTGTTGATCTCCATGAAGTAGAAGCCGCCCGGCTTTCCCTCGGCATCCTGGCCGACGATGAATTCGACCGTGCCCGCGTTCTGGTAGTCGATCGCGCGGCCGGCCTGCACCGCGGCCGCACCCATCGCCGCGCGCAGTTCGGGCGTGAGGAAGGGCGAGGGCGATTCCTCCAGCACCTTCTGGTAGCGCCGCTGCGCCGAGCATTCGCGCTCGTTGAGGTGGATCACCTCGCCGTGCGCATCGCCGAAGATCTGGATCTCGATGTGCCGCGGCTTCTCGACGTAGCGCTCCAGCAGCACGCGATCACGGCCGAACGCGTTGCGCGCCTCGCGCTGGCAGCTTTCGAGGTTCGGCAGGAATTCGGCGCTGCTGCGCACGATGCGCATGCCCTTGCCGCCGCCGCCGTGCGCGGCCTTGATCATCAGCGGATAGCCGATCGCGTCGGCCTCGCGCTGCAGCAGGTCGGGCGACTGATCCTCGCCGGTGTAGCCCGGCACCACCGGCACGCCGGCGGCCTGCATCAGCTGCTTCGCGCCGGCCTTGCTGCCCATCCTGCGCATCGAGCCCGCCTTCGGGCCGATGAACACCACGCCCGCGGCTTCCACGGCGTCCGCGAAGTCCGCGTTCTCGCTGAGGAAGCCGTAGCCCGGATGGATCGCCTGCGCGCCGGTGCGCAGCGCGGCCTCGAGGATGACGTCGCCGCGCAGGTAGCTGTCCTGCGGCCGCGCGCCGCCGATGTGCACGGCCTCGTCGGCCTGGCGCACGTGCTGCGCGTCGGCGTCGGCGTCGGAATACACCGCGACGGTGCGGATGCCCAGCCGGCGGCAGGTGCGGATCACGCGGCAGGCGATTTCGCCGCGGTTGGCGATGAGGATCTTGGAGAACATCAGGTCCCGCTCTTGCTGTGGGCGCCGTCGGAGCGAACGCGCGGATGAAGGTCGCCGGTGTCGTCTCCCTCCCCTTCAAGGGGAGGGCCGGGGTGGGGATGGGTTGGATTGAGCCGGATGAGAGTCCGTGCGATCTGGTCTGCGACGGCGGGCGCATCCGTCAGCACGTCATGGTTCCAGAACCGCAGCACGGTGAATCCGCTGTCGCTCAGGTGCGCATCGCGCCGTGCATCCCGGAGCGAGTCGAGATGCTGGCCGCCATCGACTTCGATCACCAGTTTCTTTTCGAGACAGACGAAATCGAGGATGTAGTCGCCATACGGATGCTGACGGCGGAATTTGCAACCTTCAAGTTGCCTGCCGCGCAGCACGCGCCACAGTGCGTTTTCTGCGTCCGTCATGCGCTTGCGCGGCGTGCGTTGCAGCTTCGGAATGCGGATGCGGTCGTTGGTCTGGCCTTGCATGTCGCTGAGGGTGCTCCATCCACATGCAGGTTCGATGCGTCGGGCGCAGCCTCGTTGCGTGGTCCGACCCATCCCCACCCAAACCCTCCCCTTGAAGGGGAGGGCTTTCGAAGCCGGGGCGACGTTCGCGGCCGGGTTCACTCGCCGTCCCAGTAGTCGAGGCCGTCGGCGGTGCGGCCGATGGTGCGGAAGGCGCCGGGCGGCATGCCGGTCATGGCGAGGAACTTGCCGGAGTCCGGGTATTCGCAGATTTCCGGGAAGTCCATGGTGCTGACCGCGAGGTAGCGCAGCTCGACCGTGCCGGTGTTGAACAACTGGTGCGCGGTCTCGGGGCCGCCGGGCGGGCAGGCGATCACGTCGCCGGCGCGCACCGGGTGCACGGCGTCGCCGATGCGCAGTTCGCCACTGCCTTCGAGGATGAAGAACATCTCCTCGTTGACGCGGTGCGAATGCTTCGGGAACGCGGCCTTGCCCGGTGCGACGATGGTGAGGTTGTAGCCCAGCCGGCGCGCGCCGACCGTCGGCCCGATCGGCCCGATGCGGCCGCCGAAGCGATCGGTCGGCATGCGGTCGCTGCCGCGCTGGCGGGAGCGTTCGGCCAGGTCGATGGTCTCGACGTCGGCGATGTTGAGGATCGGCGCGGTCATGGTCACTCCGGGGCGTGGCACACGGCTTCGACGTTGTGGCCGTCCGGGTCCAGCACGAACGCGCCGTAGTAGTGCGGGTGGTAGTGCGGGCGCAGGCCCGGCGCGCCGTTGTCGGTGCCGCCGGCGGCGAGCGCCGCGGCGTGGAAGGCGTCGACCTCGGCACGGGTCTTCGCGGTGAACGCGATGTGCATGCCGTGGCCGCTGCCGCCGCTGCCGGTGCCGACCCAGAACTGCGGGCGGCCGCCTTCGGGGCCGAAACCGCAGCCTTCGTAGCCGCCGCTCATCTCGCGGGTCACGTCCATGCGCACGCCGTGGCCCAGCGGGGCGAGTGCGCGTTCGTAGAAGGCGCGGCTGAGCGGATAGTCGGCGACGGCGAACCCGAGGTGGTCGAGCATGGCGGCGGTGCTCCGGTCGAAGGACGTGGCGGGTCAGGGCGCCCAGGCGGGCTTGCGCTTCTCCAGGAAGGCACCGATGCCTTCCTGGCCTTCGCGCGAGACCCGCAGGCGGGCGATCAGGTCGGCGTTGTCGCTGCCGAGCCGGTCGCGGTCGTGGCTGGCGGCGACCCGGCGCACCAGCGCCTTGGCCTCGCTGGCGGCCTGCGGGCCGGCGCGCAGCAGCAGGTCGAGCTGGCGGTTCACCGCGTCGTCCAGCGCGTCGGCGGGCACGACCGCGTGCAGCAGGCCGACGCGCAGGGCCTCGGCGGCGTCGAAGGTCTCGGCGGTGGCGAACCAGCGCCGCGCCTGGCGCGCGCCGATGGCGTCGACCACGTACGGCGAGATCACCGCCGGCAGCAGGCCGAGGCGGCTCTCGGTCAGGCCGAACTTCGCCTCGGGCACGCCGATCGCGATGTCGCAGCAGGCGATCAGGCCGACGCCGCCGCCGAACGCGGCGCCCTGCACCCGGGCGACGGTGGGGTGGGGCAGTTCGTCCAGCACCCGCATCAGCCGGGCGAGGGCCAGCGCATCGGCGCGGTTCTCGGCTTCGGTGGCGGTGGCCATCGACCGCATCCAGTTCAGGTCGGCGCCGGCGGAGAAGCTGGCGCCGGCGGCTTCGAGCACCACGGCGCGGACCGTGCGGTCCTCGCCGAGCGCGATCAGCGCGGCGGTCAGGGCGCCGATCAGGTCGGCATCGAAGGCGTTGTGCAGGTCCGGGCGATGCAGGCGGAGCCGGACGATCGGGCCGTTGCGGTGGTGTTGCAGCGAATCGGACATGCGTCGCGGCTCTCCATGGCGATGCGCCGCATGATATCCGCTGACCCGCCGGGGGCGGTCATCCACGGTGCAGGCCGCGGCGGCGCGGGGGATCGGTCGCCGCGCAACCTTCGCGCCCGGAATTTGACCCGGATCGGTTTGCAGACAGGGACGCTGGTATAGAATGAGAACAATTCCTATTTGGGGTCGCGCGTGACGCTGACCGATCTCCAGCCCCGGACCGTCGCGGTGATCGACGCCGTGCAGGACCAAGGGCCGAACGACACCATCGCCCGCCGCCTGCGCGAGCTGGGTTTCGTCGCGGGCGAACCGGTGTCGGTGGTCGCGGCCGGGCCGTTCGGCGCCGAGCCGCTGCTGGTGCAGATCGGCTTCACCCGCTTCGCCCTGCGCCGCGCCGAGGCCGCGCGCGTCCGCCTGCGCAAGGCCGCCGCGCCATGAGCCCCGCCGCCGTCGCGTCGCCCTTGCGCCTGGCGCTGGTCGGGAATCCCAACTGCGGCAAGACCGCGCTGTTCAACCTGCTGACCGGCAGCCGGCAGAAGGTGGCGAACTACGCCGGCGTCACCGTCGAGCGCAAGGAAGGCCGGATGCAGTCGCCCGCGGGCCGCGGCTTCGTGCTGCTGGACCTGCCCGGCGCCTACAGCCTCAACGCCGCCAGCCTCGACGAAGCCGTCACCCGCGACGTCTGCCGCGGCTTCTATCCCGGCGAACCCGCGCCCGACGTGCTGGTCTGCGTGGTCGACGCCACCAACCTGCGCCTGCACCTGCGCTTCGCGCTGGAAGTGCGCGAACTGGGCCGGCCGATGGTGGTGGCGGTGAACATGATGGACGCCGCGCGTCGCCGCGGCATCGACATCGACCTCGACGTGCTGCGTCGCGAACTCGGCGTGCCGGTCGTCGAGACCGTGGCCGTGCGCCGCGACGGCGGCCGTGCGCTGGTCGCGCAGCTCGACGCGATGGCCGACCACCTGCATCCGCCGGAGCGTCGTCTGGCCGCAGGCACCGATCCGCACGCCGAGACGCGTCGCCTGCTGGACCTCGCGGTGCGCATGCCCACGCGCACTGCGCGCATCGACGACGCGCTCGATCGCTGGCTACTGCATCCCGCGTTCGGGCTGCTGGCGCTGGCGGTGGTGATGTTCCTGATCTTCCAGGCGGTGTACGCGTGGGCGACGCCGCTGATGGACGGCATCGACGCCGGGGTCGCTTGGCTCGGCGCGCACGTCGGGCCGACGATGCCCGACGGCCCGCTGCGCAGTCTCGTCGTCGACGGCGTGATCGCCGGCCTCGGCGGCGTGATCGTGTTCCTGCCGCAGATCCTCATCCTGTTCGCCTTCATCCTCGCGCTGGAGGAATCCGGCTACCTGCCGCGCGCGGCGTTCCTGCTCGACCGGATGATGTTCAAGGCCGGCCTGTCCGGGCGCAGCTTCATCCCGCTGCTCTCCAGCTTCGCCTGCGCGGTGCCCGGCATCATGGCCACGCGCAGCATCCAGGACCCGCGCGACCGCCTGGCGACCATCCTCGTTGCGCCGCTGATGACCTGTTCGGCGCGGCTGCCGGTGTACGCGCTGCTGATCGGCGCGTTCATCCCGCGGCGCGAGGTCGCCGGCGTGCTCAACCTGCAGGGACTGGTGCTGTTCGGCCTGTACGCGGCGGGCGTGGGCAGCGCGCTGCTGGTCACCTGGCTGATGAAGCGCTGGCGGCGCGACCGCGGCGAGCACGCGCTGCTGCTGGAATTGCCGTCGTATCGCGTGCCGCAGGTACGCGACCTCGCGATCGGGCTGTGGGAGCGCGCGGCGATCTTCCTCAAACGCGTCGGCGGCATCATCCTCGCGCTGACCATCCTGCTGTGGTTCCTGCTGTCGTTCCCGGCGCCGCCGGCGGGCGCGGCCGGTCCGGCGATCGACTACAGCTTCGCCGGCCGCATCGGCCACGCGATGACGCTCGTGTTCGCGCCGCTGGGCTTCGACTGGCGCATCTGCATCGCGCTGATCCCGGGCCTCGCCGCGCGCGAAGTCGCGGTGTCCTCGCTCGCCACGGTCTACGCGCTGTCCGCCGCCGACGACACCGCGGCCGCGCAGGCGCTGTCGCCGCTGATCGCGCAGGACTGGTCGCTGGCCACCGCGCTGTCGCTGCTGGTCTGGTACATCTACGCGCCGATGTGCGTGTCGACGCTGGCGACGATCAAGCGCGAGACGCATTCGTGGAAGCAGATGGCCATCGCCGCGGGCTACCTGTTCGGCCTGGCCTACCTCGCCTCGCTGATCACCTACCAGGTCGCGGTCGCGCTGGGCGCGGGATGATCGCGATGAATGCCTCGCTCGCCGCGCAGTACGCCGTCATCGCGATCGCGGTGGCGGTCAGCGCCTGTGTGGTGTTCCGCAAGCAGGCGCCGGGCGCCGCGCGCCGCCTGCGCATCGCGCTGGCGCTGCCGCTGGTGCGCGAAGGGAAGCCCGCGTGGCTGCGCGCGCTCGGCAAGCGCATCGCACCCGCGCCGCAGGCCACGGCCGGCTGCGCCGGCTGCGATGCCTGCGACGATGGCAAGGGCTGAGACAGCGCTTCTTCCTCGCTGCAGAGCGGGCTTGCGACCCCCGCCGCACAGGGCACCCACCCGCACGCGCACCGGGCGGGCGCCCCCCCACCCCGGCCCGGGGGGGTGACGGCCGGGGCATCGCCTCCCCCCCCCGCAGCGCGCCGCGGGGGCGCACCCCCGCTCTACCGGGCACGGGTGCCGGAAGCGTTGCAGCGAATCCCCCCGTTCCGTCCTGCAGGAATCGGTCGCGCAAACGTCTCCGCGCCGCGCTCAATGCTTCCGCGGTTTCGCGCCCTTGGCCTCGAACACTTCCACCGCGAGGCTGAAGCTGCGTTCGTCGCCGGCGTGCATCGCGCCGACGCCGACGACCTTGCGCGCGATCTCCTGGCCGCGGGCGTCGCGGATCACCACGACGACCGAGTACTCCCAGGCGTCGCCATCGGCGGGATGGCGGATGGTGCCTTCCACGTGCAGCGGCACCTGCGCCGGCGTCGCCGGGCGGGCGTCGCCGTCGAAGCGCAGGTAGTGCTTGCACGCCGGGCAGACGACCGATGTCTCGAGGATCGTCGCCTTGCAGTGCGGGCACTCGCGGGTGGCGCCCGCGGTGCCGGGTCGGGGAGGCTGGCTCACGGCCGGGCCGCTCAGCCTTCGGCGGCGTCGGCCCTGGCGTCCGGCTTCGGCGCGCCGGTGGTTTCCCAGCCGCAGTCGACATGGCCGCGGACCTTGGCGCCGGCGGCGACGGTGAGCGTGCCGGCCTTGAGGTCGCCGACCAGCACCGCCGTCTCGAGCAGTTCGACGCGCGCGGCGGATTCGATGTTGCCTTCCAGTTCGCCGGCGACCACGACCTTCTTCGCGCGCACGCCGCCGTTGATCTTGGCGCCGCGCTCCAGCGACAGGTCGCCCTGCACGTTGACCTCGCCCTTGAAGCGGCCGGCGATGCGGACGTGGCCGGCGCCTTCGATCTTGCCCTCGATGGTCAGGTCGGCGGCGATCAGCGACTCCTTGGTCGCCGGTGCCGGCGCGGTCGCCGCCGCGGTGGCGCCGGTGCGCGGGAACGTGGCGGGCGCGAAGTCGGTGTTGGCGGGCGGCGGCGCGGCCGGTTCGCGCGCGGCGAAGCTGGGCGTCTCGGCGTCCTTCTTGCTCGAACCGGACTGGTTGAAGATGGCCATGGGGGTGGTTCCGATGATGCCGACGGCGCGCGGCGGGGGCCTCACCTTAGCCGCCGCGAAGCTGTACCGCTGTGACTGGCGCAGCAGAACGACAGGCGGCGTCGTTCAGCGCGGCGCGCGCGGGCGCTGGCGGACCAGGTCGATGCCCCAGAACAGCAGCGCCAGCCCGGCCAGCGCGAAGCAGAACGGCGGGCCGCCTTCCTCGAAGACCGCCAACTGGCTGAGGACGCCCAGCGTCACCAGCAGCACCACCAGCCGCAGCAGGCTCCAGCCGGCCTGCGCATCCCAGTCGATGTGCGGCAGCAGGGTACCGTTGCGGGCCGACTGGCGGCGGATCGACACGATCGTCGCGAACAGCAGCACCGCGATCGCCGCGGCGTCGACGGTGCGACTCAGGTTGATGCCGATGCCCGACAGCGCCAGCAGCGGCACCGCGGCGCGATGCAGCCAACGCGATGCGCCGGCGGGCGGATCGTCTTCCGCCTGCCAGCGGGTGAAGTGCCGGATCGCCGCGTACGCCAGCCAACCGCTGAAGGAGATCGCCGTGATGGCGCCGGCGATCGCGGCGTAGATGCCCCATTCGTTCTCGCCGATCACGATCGGCAGCGTGATCACGACCAGGATGCCGACGATCGCCAGCGCCACCGCCAGGCAGCGCGAGAACACCAGGAACGTGTGCGGCCACGACCAGCGCGTCTCGTCCGCCGCCTGCCGCCAGAAGCGCAGCGCCCGCGGATCGAAGCGGTCGCCCGGCGCATCGCCGAGGCCTTCGACGGCGGCGACCACCTCGGCCACGCGCTGCCGCGACAGCACGTTGCGGAACATCCGCCACCACGACCAGCGCCGGAGCAGTTCGGGATGCCGCGCGGCGGCCAGCTGCGCCACCACCTTCTCGCGCTGGCGCCGTTCCAGCGTCGTGCGCGCGACGGCCGTGCGGGCCGCGCCATAGACCGGCCAGCCGCGCTTGAGCGGGATCTCGATCGGACCGTCGCCGGCCCGGTCGCGCGCGACGCTCCACGCGTCGTGCAGCGTCGTGCGCAGTTGCTGCACCACCAGCGGGTCGTATCCGCTGTGCACGTCGTCGATCGCGAAGAACGCGGCGAGCGTGGCGAACTGCGCTTCCGGGACGGGCGGCAACTGCGTGCGCAGCAGGTCGAACAGGCCGCGGCCCAGCGCCGCCTTGCGCGCGATCGACCACAGCGCCGGCTGCGCGCGCAGCCAGGCATCGAACTCCGTGCGCGTGCCGTTCGCGGCCAGCGCCAGGCATTCGCGATGGAAACGCGCGGGATCGAACGGTACTTCGTCCTCGGGCAACGCGGTGCCGTGCGCCTCCGGCGGCGTGTCCAGCCGGGCGCTCGACACCCGCAGTCGACGCCATGGCGGTGCGTCTTCGGTCGGCGGGGGCGGAGGTGCCGCTTCCGACACGCGCAGCCGCGGCGCGGGCGACGCGACGGGCGGCGTTTCGCCGGCCCCTCCCGCCGCAGGCGGCACCGTGCTGATGCGCAGGCGCGTCGGTGCCGGCGGCGCTTCGTCGTCGTCGGCTTCGTCTGCCGCATCGTCGACGGGGCGCACCTGCAGGTGCGGCACGGGCGGTGGCGATGGCCAGGACGACTGCAGCGGCGGTGCCTGGAACCGGAACGTCGTGCCGCCGTCGGAGATCGGGGGCGTTTCCGTGTCCGGCACGACGGACACCGCCAGCGCTTCGGCCGTCGTCTCGATGACCGGATCGGCGATCGGCGGCGGCGCGGGTCTCGCCGGCTGCTGCTTCGCCCACTGCAACGCCGACTGGTAGGCCTCGTTGAGCCGCTGGAAGCCCTCCGGATCCTCGTCCGGGCGCGTGGCCTTCAGCCGCGTCGCGTAGGCGCGCTTGATCGCGCGCTCGTCGGCGTCCGTGCCGAGGCCGAGCAGGCGGAGGGCATGCGGGGTCATGGCGCCGCCACGGCGCGCGCCGCGCGCCGATGCGTCCACGCATCCGCGCCCCAGAGCGCCAACGCGGACGCGGCGCACAGCCACGAGAACACCGGGATGCCCCAGGGCGAATCGAACACGAATCCGGTCAGCGGGAATGCGCCGATCATGAGGCCCAGCGACAGCACCACCTGCAGCCAGGGCCAAGGCGCCACCCGGCGGAACAGGGCCAGCCAGCCGATGCCGCCGCTGCGCATGCGATAGCGATATTGGGCGAAGAGGAACGCCGCCGCCGCGGGCACCGCGGACCAGCCGTACGGCGGGATGTCGCCGAGCACCAGCGCGGCGAGCAGCAGCGCGGGGACGACCGCGTAGGCGACCGCGTTGGCCGGCGTGCCGCGCCCGGCATCGGGCCTGCCCTGCCATCGCAGGAGGGCCACCGCCAGCACCAGCGACAGGCCCGCGGCGACCAGCAACAGCAGCGAGCCCAGTGCTTCGACCCGGGGATCGTCCTGCGGCAGCCACCAGAGGCAGAGGCCGAGCAGGCCGAAGACGCCGCCGTAGACCGCCAGGCGGGTCGCGAGCACCGTTTTCCGCGCGGAGGTGAACACGTTCCGCGCCGCCGCATCCCGCCAGAAGTGGGCGACGCGCAGATTCGTCCCGGCCGGCCACGTCGACTCGTCGAACGCGCCCAGCAGTTCCGCGATGCGCTGTTCGCGGCCGAGGAAGATCGATGCCCACAGCATGCGCGGCCACGACCACGGCCGCCGCAGTTCGGGGAAACGCGACCAGGCGACCGACGCCTGGTGCATGCGCTGCCGGCGCGCGACCTCGGCCAGCAGGGCGTGGCCGCGTTCGGTGCCGAATCGAGGCCAGCCGCGTTCGTCGCTCGGCAGCGCAATGCGCGTACCGGGCCGGCCGCCGCCCGCGGCGCGCCAGAGCAGGTCCATGTCGTCGGCCAGGCCGCGCAGCGCCAGCACGTCCGCACCGCCGCCGATGTCGTCGAAACCGAAGAAGGCGCAGAACACCGCGAAGTTCCTGCGCGATACCGGTGGCCGCTCCTCCGCGAAATTCTCCAGCAGCGAACGCCCGATCCAGGCCTTGTGCTGCAGCGACAGCAGGATCGGCTGGGCCAGCAGCCAGGCCTGGAATCCCTCGGGGCTGGCGTTCGCCGCCAGTTCGACGCAGTGATAGTGGAAGCGCACCAGGTCGGCCGGGCGCATGTCGATGCCGGGCGGCGGCCCGACGTCCCGTGGTCGCTGCGGCAGGGTCGGCGGCATGTCGG
>JBQCJG010000388.1:0-2088 GCA_051952955.1 Lysobacteraceae bacterium
CGCGACGTCTTCGCACCCCTACTGCCGCGCCAAGGGCATGACCAATCCCGGCGCCGAAGGCCTGCGAACCGTCCCCGCGCACCTGGATGACGAAATCACCAAGCATGGCGTGATCGTCGCAAGCAACATTTCCCACTCGAAGGAGATCCGGAAGGACAAGCCGGATGCCACCATCCTCATCAAGGGCGACCTGCTGGTGCCGGCCTACGACATGGACGGCAAGCTGTGGAGCGTCCAGTCGATCAACACCAACTTCAAGAGCTTCATGAAGTCCGGCCGGAAAACCGGCCTCCACACCATGGCCGGGCACGACGGCGCCTTCAACACCTCTCCCCTGGCGAAGAATACCGACTTGCCGATCGTGATCTGCGAAGGCCGCGCCACCGGGGATTCGCTTGTCCGCGCCCTCGGCTATCCAGTCGTGGTTGCCTTCGACGCCGGCAACATTCCGCGGGTCGCCGAAGGTCTGCGGAAGGCCTACCCGGACCGGCCGATCCTGATCGCCGGCGACAACGACCACGCCAAGGCGCATGAGAAACTCCCGAACGGCCGCGCGCGCGGCAACCAGGGCATGACCTCCGCTATTGCCACTGCAGCCGCCGTGCGCGGCGCGACGGTAATCCCGCAGTTCGAGCCCGGCGAAAAGGGCTCGGACTGGAACGACATCGCCAAGGCGAAGGGCCTGCCCGCCATGCGCAAGGAGCTGATGGCGGCTGTCGAACGCGCGATGGAGCGTATCCGCGACGGACAGCACGACGCGCAGGAGCGCGCCAGCCCGCGCGAGCGTGCGCCCGCCTCCCGGCCTGCCGCCAGCCGGACCGTCGATCCCGAACGCCCGGCCGCCCGTGCGCTGCAATCCTCCCAGCCGAAGCAGGTGTCCCATGAGCGCTGAACTCCATCCCCTTGCCGGCCTCGGCCGTCTCGTCCAGCAACTCGATGTCGCCCTAAAAGATCCGGCGATCGCAGGCCTCATCGGCCCCGGCCTCGCGCGGGAATTCCGCATGCCGGTCGTCGCCTACCGAACGAGGTTCGGCGAGACGATGCCGGAAGCCCAGCAAGACCTTTTCAGCGCGCCCGTCGAGGCCTCGGGCTGATTGGTGACGGACGCCGCGCGATCGCCGGCGAGATCCGTCACCACCTGCACACGAACCCGGCGCAAGCCGGGTTTTTTGTTGAGCATTAGTGCCCTTGTGCTAGTACGGGTTGCGACACTTCCGTGCTAATGCGCGGCATTGATCGTCAGCACGAGGAGGAAAAGTGCTTGACCGAAACAGTCGTGATCGCAGATGACCACCCGATTTTTCGGGACGGTTTGGCAACACTCATCCGGAGCCGTCTGCCGGATGTCGAAATACTGCAGGCGGAAAATCTCGAAGGCGCTCTTGCTCTTGCCCGGTCCGCGCCACGGCCGCCGTCGGCCATCGTGCTCGACCTCTACTTCTCGCGCGTGAGCATTCTTGCCCAGCTGCCGGCAGTCCGGGCCGAATTCGCGCGATCGCCGATCGTCGTTATCTCCATGGCGGAAGATCCCGCAACAATACAGGCGGTGATGAACTCAGGCGTTAACGCCTTCGTCAACAAGGCCACGCCGCCGGCGACGATCGTCGATGCATTTTCCGACGTGTGCGAAGGCAATGTCGTCGTGCTCGCTCCTACGCCCGCCAAGGGCGATCCCTCGCCCGCGATAAGCCTCAGCCAACGTCAGCTGCAGATGCTTCGTCATATCGCTCTCGGCAGGAGCAACAAGGAGATTGCCAACATCCTGCACATCTCGCCCTTTACCGTGCGGATACACGTCTCCGCGCTGTTCCGGGCGCTGGGCGTTGCCTCACGCGCAGCCGCAGTCACGAAAGGCATCAATGAGGGACTGCTAAACGCAGGCCCGAATTGGCAGTCACGGCAAGGATGATCGATCGCAGCTCTGCAGGCAGAACAGGCTTGGAAAGCACCGGGACGCCACGGTCCGCCAACTCGTCGCGAACGCGCGTCACGTCATGGCCGGTGATGACGACAGCGGGCACGCGCTGGTTCGCCAAGGTGTTGACGGCCTCGATGCACTCGGCGCCGGTTACGCCGCCGCCAAGGTCA
>JBQCJG010000389.1:0-5085 GCA_051952955.1 Lysobacteraceae bacterium
GCGTCCTCGGCACGAACGTGGTTCGTCTGCCGCAGGTTGCGCTTCCGCTTGGTCGCTTTCTTGGTGAGGATGTGGCTCTTGTTGGCGTGGCCGCACTTGTACTTGCCGGAAGCGGTCTTCCGGAAGCGCTTGGCCGCCGCCCGATTGGTCTTGATCTTGGGCATTGGGAAAAAGTCCTGGGGTCGTATCGAGTACTGGCGTGGGCGGTGGCCGAGGCCACGCTTTCCGTCCTGCCCTGCCGGTGGAAAGCCGTTGATCGGGAAAGCAAGATTCCGGATCGCGGGCGGGTCCTGGAGTGTTGCGTGCAACGTCCCGGCGAACCGGGCCGGCCATTATGCCCGCCCGGGGATTCCCACGCAAATCAACCGGTTCCGTCTGCGATGCGGGGCCCGCGCGGGCCGGTCAGCGACCGCCGCGCGCGGGGTTCGCCTGGTCCTGCGCCGGATCCTGCGCCTGCAGGGCGACCTGCTGCGGCGCGCCCGGGACCGGCTGCGCCGGCGCGGCGGCGAGCGCCTGCGACTGGCGACTGCTGTCGGCCATCGGCATCTGCTGCGCGGCCTGCAGGTCGACCTGCTCGTAGCGCTGGGTCTCGGGCTGGTGACCCTGCACCGCGAAGATGCGATTGCCGTTGGCGACCACCTGGTCGGGCGCGATGCCGCTGCGCTGGGCTTCCAGCGTCAGTGCGCCGGCGACGTTCTGCGCCTCGCGCAGGCCGAGGCCGCGGGCCTCGAACTGCGGCTGCACCTGATCGTAGATGCGCTGGTACTGGGCGTGCTGGGGATGGTCCGGCGAGGACATCAGCCCGGTCGCGCCGGCGCCGTGGCCGAACGCGCGCTCCTGCGCCTGGATGACCACGTCCATGCCGTGGTTGTGGAGGCTGTGCGGCACCGTCTTGAACGGGTTGACCTTCGAGAAGCCGGTGAGCGGATCGGGATCCGGCAGCTCCACCTTGTTGCCGATGGCGTCCGGCATCAGGTAGCGCGTCATCAGGTTGCGTTCCTGCAGGCCGGTCAGGATCTCGTGGTCGACGGCATAGCGGCGGATGCCGCCGGCCTCGGCCTGCGCACGGGCGGCGTCGGGATCGATGCCGACGCGCTCCAGCGTCTTGTCCTTCACGCCGGCGGCGTTGAAGGTGACGGCCGGGGTGTCGGCGGTGATCGCGCCGACCGCGGCCAGGCCGCCGCCGAGCGAATGGCCGGTGATGACGAGTTCGTCGCCGAACGCGACCTTGGCCTGGCGCGACAGCGCGATGGCCTGGTTGTACTGCGACGTCTCGAAGCCGAGGCCCTGGCCGAGGTTGGTGGCCCAGTCCTTGCCGGCATCGGTGCCGCGGAAGGCCAGCGCGTAGCGGCCCTGCCCGTCGGTGTAGACGTCGGCGTCGAAGCCGCTGGACGCGTTATGGCGCAGCGCGGGGTCGATGCCGACCTGGCGGAACTGGTCGTCGGTGAGCGGGCGCCAGCCCTGCACGTCACCGCGCTGGCGGTTGTCCGAGCCGTAGACGTCCTGCGCCATGCGCGCCAGCGTCAGGTCGATGTCGCGCGGCGCCGGGCCGCGGACCTCGTCGGCGAACGACGGCCGGACGTGGACCTCGTGGGTCAACGGGTCGACGGACTGGCGGGCGCCGCCCTGGGGCTGGACATCGGAACGCTGCGGGTCGAACTGGGCATTCATCCTGGCCTCCGGACGCGGCCGCCGTGCGGCCGACTGGGGGTGATGGATCGGGCGGGTGGATTACGGGAACCGGACGGCGGCGAAGCGCGCTCAGCGCGCCTCTTCGATCGCGATGTCGTGGGCCCTGAGCCACGTCTCGACCGCCTCGCGCTGGCGGCGCGTCTCGGCGTTGAGCAGGGCGGCACGGGTCATGAACAGGTAGCGCTGGAAGGTGACGCCCTGCGCGTTGCGCGCCATCGGGTCGGCGCCGGCTTCGAGCAGTTCGAGCGCGCGCGCGGGCTCGTTGATCTGGCCCGCGACATGCAGCGGGGTATTGCCCATGCGATCGGGCATGTCCGGGTCGGCACCGGCCGCCAGCAGCGCGTGGAACTGCTCCGGGCGCTCGCCCATCAGCGCGGAACGCAGCGGGCCGGCGCCGGTGCTGCCGTTGGGGACGTTGGGATTCACGCGGCGGGCCAGCAGTTCGGCCAGGTAGGCCGGGTCGTTGGCCATCGCCGCCATGTGGACGACGGTGTCGCCGTCCATGCCCGGCTGGAGCGGATCGGCGCCGGCATCGAGGAGCGCCTTCAGGCTGTCCAGGCGCTTGTTGAGCAGCGCCCACTGCAGCAGGGTGACGTTCTTGTCGCCGCGGACCGAAAGATCGGCGCCGATCGCGAGGGTACGGATGCGATCGACGTCGCCGTCGACGATGGCTTCCGCCAGCTGGATCGCGCGCGGGTCGGCAAAGATCGCGGCGGGGTTCGCGGCGGGATGGGCGGAACGGGTTTCTGCTGCGGACATCGGGTTCTCCGTTGCACGGCCGGCACCGGCCATGCAGAGGGCCAGTATAAGCGAGACGATCAGGGCGCTGGTTCGGGTCATCGGGGGCGATTCGAAGGGGCGGTCAGGACAGGTGGGGGCCTTCCTTGTGGGGCCCATCGATACGGGACGGCGCCATCCGTTCCTGCAGGAACGCTCCCATGGATTCCCGGCTGCTTTCCGTCAGGGGCTTGTTGCGGGCTTCGGCGAGGGTGACGTCGGCATGGCGCGAAGCCGGCGACTCGCGATCGCCCTGGATCGCGAACACGTGCTTCCCGTCCTTCGAGGCGGACACGTCGTCGATGCTCTGCAGCCCGGCCTTCTGCGCCGAGACGGTCAGCGCCCCCGCGATCCGCACGGCATCGCGCCCGGAATGCCCGAGGTCCTGCACGCCGGCCAGCGCCTGCTCGTACATCGCATGGCCGGGATGCGCGGGTTTCGACAGCGTCGGCTCCCCCACCTGCACACCCGTGGCCAGGCGCGAGGCCGGGTTCGACGACGCATGCAGTTGCGGCTCCTGCAGCAGCTGCCGCCAGGTCTGGTCGAACCGGCCGTGCATCGGGAACATCGGCGTCGATCCGAAGCCGAACGCCGCCGGCCCGGTGCGGGTGTCCCGGGATTGCGTCGGGACGTCCACCCCCAGCGCCTTGAGCTGGTCGATGTACGGCATCACGCCGGGGCGCATCAGGTGCCGCGCGATGCTGCCCTGGCTGTCGTCCGGGATGAGGTCGTAGCGGTTGCCCAGCGGCACCGGGGTCTTGATCGTGCCCGACTGCGGACCGTCCGGCGTGGGGAAGCGGAAGGTGAATTCGCGCCCCTGCAGCCTGTCGTTGACGACTTCGCCCTTGGTCACGACGCTGATGATGGACTTCGACGCCCACGGATGCGCGCGCTCCGGATCGAGGCCGTAGCGCCGCAGCGTGTCGTCGTGGATGCCGGCGGCGTTGAAGGTCATCGCCGGCGCGCCGGTCACGACGCTCGCCAGTTCGGCTTCGCCGCCGCCCTTGGAATGCCCGGTGAAGGCCAGCTTCTCCTTGCCGAACGCGGTCTGGCACTGCTTGGCGAGCGACACCGCGTCGTTGTGCTGCTGCGTCTCCAGGCCGAGGCCCTGCATCGCGTTGGTCTTCCAGTCCTGCAAGGACTGCTTCACGCCGGTCACTTCCAGCGCGTATTCCTTGCCGTTCCGCGAGCGGTAGAAGTCGTCGATGAAGTCGTCGGGATTGTTGAAGCCGCTGAATTCGCGCTCCACCACCTTCGCGCTGGGATTGTCGGTACCGCGGAACGACACGATGCTGCGGCCGTGGTCGTCGCGGTACACGTCGGCATGCATGCCGCTGGGCGTGTGCAGCGCATCGGGATCGACGCCGCTCTTGCGCAGTTGTTCCGGCGTCTGCAGCTTGAATCCGCCGATCTCGCTCTGCCGGTCGGGCCGATCGTAGACATTCTCGGCCATCTGCGCGAAGGTCGAGGCCGGGATCGACTCGCGTTCGCGCGGCGCCTCGACCGGCGGCCGGAACACGGGGAACTGGCGGCGCAGGAGCGACGAGAGGTAGCCTCGCGTGCTCGGTTGCGGTTGCTCGTCATGGGGTTCCATCGCGACGCTCCTTGCGCGTTCCGATCGTTGATGCGGGAAGAGTGGCGGGAAGGATCAGGCGGGCTCCGCCTCGAGCGGGATGCCGTGCGCCTGCAGCCAGTCGAGCACGCGCTCCCACGCCGCGCTGGTCGGCGCATCCAGCAGGTCGAGGCGCGTGGTGAACAGGTAGCGCTGGAAGGTCACGCCCTGCGCGTTGCGGCGGGCGGCGTCGGCACCATCGGCCAGCAGATCGAGCACGCGCGCGGGCTCGTTGACCAGCGCCGCGACGTGCAGCGGGGTGTTGCCCATGCGGTCGGCGAGGTTCGGATCCGCGCCCGCCACCAGCAGCATGCGGAACTGCGCCTCGCGGTCGCCGATCAGCGCCGAACGCAGCACGCCGGCACCGGTGACGGCATTGCGCAGGTCGGGGCTGGCGCCGCGGCGCAGCAGTTCGGAGAGATAGACCGGCTCCTCCGCCATCGCGGCCAGGTGCAGCACGGTGTCGCCGTCGATGCCCGGCTGCGCGGGATCGGCGCCGGCATCGAGCAGTGCGCGCAGGGCCGGCAGGTTGCGATTGAACACCGCCCACTGCAGCAGCGTCACGTCGCGATCGCCCCGGGCCGACAAATCCGCGCCACGGGCCAGTTCACGGACGCGTTCGACGTCGCCGTCGACCACGGCGGCGGCCAGTCCGGCGGTGCGGGGATCGGGAAAGATCGTGCTCACGGGCACGCCGAACGCGACGGTTTCTGACATCGGACTCTCCGTATCGCTGGCGATCGGGACCCGATCATAGCGAATCCGCCCGCCGGCCAGCGCTCGGCGGAGGCCCTGGGGCACCGTCGTGCAGGATGCCGCGCTCTCCACCCGTCGCATGCGACGAGGGGCGCCGAAGCGCCCCTCCCCGTACCGCGGCTCGGCGGGCGTCAAGCGCCCGCGGGACCGGTCGTGTGTTTGCCCGGGCATTTTTTTTGGGGGGGCTCCACAATAACAACCGCCCGGCCTCGAGGGGCGGGGGCGCGTCGTCCCCCCCTTGGTCGCCC
>JBQCJG010000390.1:0-2915 GCA_051952955.1 Lysobacteraceae bacterium
CGGCCTGTCGGCCTTGTGCGTGCTGGCGTGGCGGTTCTTCCCGCGCAGTCATGCGGATGTCGTCACCTCGCCGCGCGCGTGAGCCCAGGCTCGACCTGTTTCCGGGAAAACCAGAGTCGCAGCGATCGCCGGCATCATCACGACGATCGAGACACGAACTTCACGGTCGACGGCTGCTGATGCCGCGGGCCGGGCGCGCCTGCCCGGCCTCGCGGGACGGCGCAGCGAACGCTGCGCCGATGTCATCTGCGCCCTGCCCCGGCCGCCGGGCCACGCGAAGGCCCGGCAGTGGGACGAGGACACGAACGCTTACTGCGTCGTCAGCGACACGTCGTCGATCAGGAACGACGTCGCCACCTGCGAGCCTTCCACACCGAGGAAGTACACGCGGATGGTCTGGCCCTTGTAGGCGCTCAGGTTGAAGCTGCGCTGGATGTAGCTCGTGCCCTTGTTGAGGTTCGAGTACGTGGCCAGCGTGCCCAGCACGGTGTTGCTGGCGTTGCGGACCTGCACCGTCAGCGTGTCGTAGGCGTTGGTGGTCGTGGTCTCGGCGCTGTCCACGCGCAGCCAGAACGTCAGCGTCGCGCTGGTCGCGGTCGACGGGATCGTCACCGTCTGGTACGCCGTGTCGGTGTGCGTCGCGCCGTAGCCGTTGAGCCACGCCTTCCAGCTGCCGGTGCGCGCGGGCAGCGTGGTGCTGTTGTCGATCACGCCGGTGGTCGTGGTCCAGCTGGTGCCGCCCGACTCGAAGCCGCCGTTGACGATGCGCTGCACCGCGGGCGCGGTGTTGCTGACCGAGAACGCGACCGCGCTGGAGGTGCCGATGTTGTTGGCGGCGTCGTAGGCCTTGGCGACCAGCGTGTGGCTGCCGTTGGCCAGCGTGGTCGAATCCAGCGTCGTCGAATACGGCGACGCGGTGTCGGTGGCCTTGAGCACGTTGTCGACGTAGAACTCGACCTTCGCCACGCCGACGTTGTCGCTGGCGGTCGCGGCCAGAGTGATCGTGCCGCTGGTGCCGGTCTCGGAGGCGCTCACGGTCGGCGGCGTGGTGTCGGCCGTGGCGTTGGACACGCCGAAGGCGACCGGCGTCGACGTGGCGGTGTTGCCGGCGGCGTCGAAGGCCTTGGCGGTCAGCGAGTGGCTGCCGTTGGCCAGCGTGGTCGAATCCAGCGACAGGCCGTAGGCCGCCGTGGTGTCGGTGCCGACAAGCACGCCGTCGACGTAGAACTCGACGCGGCTGACGCCGACGTTGTCGCTGGCGGTGGCGGCCAGGGCGATCGTGCCGCTGGTGCCGGTCTCGCTGGCACTGACGGTCGGCGGCGTGGTGTCGGTCGGCGGCGTGCCGCCCTGGTCCACCCAGACCGGCGCGGACCACAGGCGCAGGCCGTTCGCCTGCGTGACCTGCGCGTAGTAGAAGTGCTTGCCGGTCGCGGGCGCGAAGGTGTAGCTGCCGCTGCCTTCGGTGAGCTGGGTCACGGTGCCGTTGCGGCCCGGGACGCCCTCGAAGAACTGCACGCGCTGCGCGGTCTGGCCGCCGGTGCTGGCGTAGTTCGCGGTGAGGGTGACGGTCCCGGTGTTGGCGAACGACTCGCCCATCACGTGGCCGTTCGCGGTCAGCACGAGCTGGCTGGTGCGGTCTTCGGTCGCGAACACGCGGCGCGCGCGCAGGGCGTCGTAGAACGCGGTCGTGGTCAGCGCGGTGCCGCTCGGCAGCAGCACGCCGGTGCGGTTGGTGAAGCTCAGGCCCCAGTTGGCGCAGTGGTTGTCCTGGTCGCTGGACGGCGCGACGTGGTAGCCGGCTTCCAGCAGCTTGTTCCAGGCGTCGCCGTAGTTGCTGCGGCCGGTTTCGGTCTGGGTGGTATTGGTCGAGAACGCGGCGCTGTTCATCACTTCCGCCAACACCATGACGTCGGCGCCGTTGGCGTCGTACGCCAGCGACACGCCGCCGATCTGGAACTGGCCGCTGCTCGCCGGATGGTTGAACTGGCCGATCCAGCCGCGCTGCTTCATCACCGCATACAGCGCCGCGTAGTCGTTCTTCGGCGTGAACACGCCGCCGATCAGCTGGTTCGACGCGTTGTACTCCCACTCGGCCAGCACGTCGGGATTGATGATGTTGAGGTGGCCGCCGTTGCTGATGACGCCCCACTCCAGGCCGTACAGCGCCATGAAGCCCGGGTTGGCCGCGCGCGCGGACGCCGCCGCCTGCAGGCCGCTGCCGAAGAGGTTGTTGGCGGTCGTCGGCGAGGCGGAGGTATTGGTGCCGGTGGAACCGTCGTACATGTGGTTGTGTTCGGAGGTCAGCAGGAAGTCGCCGCCGGCCTGCGTCCGCATCATCGTGTAGGCCTCGGCCGGACCCATCGTGCCGCCCTGCGGGATTTCCGAACCGCCGCAGCTGGCCACGGGCGTGCCGCCGTCGCTGTGGTTGGTCTGGCTGTGCATGTTGCCGTAGTAGATGGTGTACGGCAGGCCGCCGGTGGCGGCGATGCTCTTCTGGGTCGCGGTCGGCGCGCCGGTGGCGGCGGCGCTCTGCTTGCCCGTCGGCAGCGGCGCGATCGCCTGCACGCGCGCGGCGGGCACCGTGCCCAGCATCACGTCGTAGCGCTGTTCGACCATCTCGTCATGGAACGTGGCGAACGCCAGCTTGACCTGCTGGGCGACGCTCAGGCGCGCATCGCCCTTCGTGGCGACGGTCGGCACCGCGCGCAGGCGGACGGTGTAGTAACCCGACGGCAGGGCACGGCCGTTGGCGTCCAGGCCGTTCCAGCGACCGAGCTTGAAACCGCGGCCGTCCTTCAGCGTGGCGATGCCGCTGTCGCTGCCGATCACCCGGCCGCTGGGGGCGAGAACCTCGACCATCCAGGCCGCGCGGGTGTGGCCACCGGCGCCGGGGTAGTCGAAATCGACGCGGATCG
>JBQCJG010000391.1:0-5315 GCA_051952955.1 Lysobacteraceae bacterium
TGCAACGGCCGCATCAACCGGCGCGGCGCGAAGAACGTCCCTATCAGCGTGTCATAAGCCACGCACCCGGCCGACGGCGAAGAGCGCTTCGCCGTCGGACCTCGCGTTCGAGTGGCCCGCTCCGCCGGGCGAACGTTGCCATTGCGACCGCTGCGCGGTGACGCTGCCGGGACAGATCGCCTTCAGGCACGCGTTCTCATCGCATGAGACGCCCGCCGTCTTCCGCGGCGGTTCCCGCGAGCGTCCGCGGCGCACGCCGCCTCTCTCACGCCTTCCAGGGCTGCTTGCCGGCGGATTCGCGTCGCCCCTGTTCGATCGGCATCCGCGCCGGCAGTCGTTGAATCAGTCCGTGCGTACCGCGAGGCATGCCTCGCTCGGCCGATTGTCGAAGCCGGCCGTCCTCGCGGTTGCCGGTCGCCGGATCGCGCCTTCCGGCGTTTACGGCAACGCCATGCCTCTGCCTCTTCCGATTGCGCCGGCGACCGCAGTGCCTGCGGATCCGACCGTGCGCCGGAGATTCACGCCTCCGGCCAGGCGCCCCACCCTGTCGTCGGCTGGGGCGCGTGCATCGGCGGTTCCCCGCGATGGGGTCAGCGGATGTCTTCGAGGTTGACCAGGTCCACCTTGGCGTGGACGTACTTGTCTTCCTTCAGGCTCGAGCGCAGCGTGGTCGCGAAGAACGTCCAGCTGTCGTCGACCAGCCCCATGTTCAGCAACGGATACGGGACGAAGCCGACGTCCGAGAAACCGACGTCCTGGATCAGCGCCACTTCCACCTTGCCGTCGGGCAACGGGGTGTAGGTCCACTGGTTGTGGATCCGCTCCAGCCTGACCGTGTCCGGCGTCGGCGGCAGGCTGTTGGGCATGCCCACCACGTCGAGCGTGACCTTCTTGGTCGCCTTGTCCTGCTGGAACATGGTCGAGATCAGCAGTTCGCGATCGGCGAACGGGCCCGGGATGGACACGCGCCACAGATCGCGGTCGTAGCCGCGTTCGGGGTTGAACGGCAGGATGCGCTTGAAATCGTTGCAACCGGGGATCCATTCCTTGCAGACCTCGAGCGTGTCGCCGACGCCGATGTGCTGCGAGACCAGCTGGCTCAGCGTGTAGTCGCCGACCATCACGGTCCGCATCTTCAGCATCGCGTCGCCCGGCGTCTTCATCGTGTAGACCTTGATGCCGCTCTCGTCCCTGGCGAGCTTCCACTGCGCCGAGCCCGAGTTGACCCACAGGACATGCGCCACGAGCCCCGCCATCACGCACAGGCTGAACGCGAAATACAGCCTCTTCCAGAGCGGATCCTTCACTTTCTTGGGGGCCGCGGCCTTGTCGGTCGTCGCGGTGTTCGATGCTTCCGTCATGTTGTCTTCCTGTCGTCGCGATGGTTGGAGGGTGGAGTACGTGCGTCGCTCGCGGGCGGCGGTCAGGCCAGTGCGACTTCCGCTTCGGCGGTCGCGTTCCGCGGTTCGGCGAGCGTGTCGGCGAAATACTTCGCCAGGCAAAGCAGGGTGAGCGTCGGGGCGACCCGCCCGTTCTCGGGAATGAGCGAGCCGTCGCAGACGTAGAGGTCGCGCACGCGGGTCTCGAGCCTTGCGTCGACATCGCGGCCGACGCGCAGCGTGCCGAGGGCGCCGCCGGAGAACATCGGGGCCTTGAAGATGTCCTTCGCGCCGGCGCGCTCGAGGATGGCGCGCGCCGCCTTCTCGCCGCGCTCGAGCTTCTCGAACACCGCGGCATCGAGCGGCTTGTGGTAGCGACCCTCGGCGGAGAGTCCGCCGCCGACTTCGTCGTGGGCCATCACAGTGACGCCGATGTGTTCGTGGTAGGCGAACATCCGCGGGATCTGCATGTACTGCAGCATGAACATGCGGAACGGCAGCTTGTGGACGTTCGCGTCCTTGAGGACGATGCCCTCTTCGAGCGTGGTCTCCATGGTGCCGCAGAAACTGTCGACGCCGCGGAAGCCCGGGACGCGCCCGAACAGCGTGAAGCTGGGATCGATGAAATAGCCGCCTGTGGCGACGTCCTGCAGCCCGCTGGCGCGCAGCAGCTGCGGCGACGAGAGCGAGCCCGCGCAGACGACGACGCGTCCGGCGCGGAACTGGACGGTGCGCTTGCCGCCCTGCTTGATCCGGCACTCCACGCCGACCGCGCGACCGTCCTCGATCAGCACCCGGTCGACCAGGGCCTCGCACTTCAGCACGGCGCCTTGGCGCACGGCCTCGTCGACGAAGGTCAGCGCCTTCCACTTGGCGTCGTAGGAGTACGTGCCGTCGCACTTCGACTGGTCGATCAGCATCAGCTTCTTCTTCCAGTCGTAACCGAGCGCGAGGGCGGCTTCCCGCACCTTGTGCGCCTGCGGGCTCATGAGCGCATCGGGCATCTCGGCAAGCGGGACCTGCCGGCGGATCGCGTCGTAGGCGGGCTGCAGGTCGATGCCGAGCGCCCGATAGGCCTCGATCGGCGGCTCGTCCATGACCGCCATGTACATCGCGCTGCATCCGCCGGCGGCGTAGACCTTGGCATCCTTCAGCTTGTCGGAGACGTCGACTTCGTTGAACATCGATCCAAGCGTCCAGATGTTCTCCTTGAGCGGGAGATATTTCCCCCGCTCGAGGATCAGCACCTTCTGCCCGCGTGCGGTGAGTTCGCGCGCGATCACGGCTCCGGCGGTGCCGGAGCCGATCACGATGCAGTCGTAGGTTTCGTTTTTTTCGGACATGGTCATGGTGTGTTGGGCGATGGCGGCTTCCCCGCCCCGCCGGGGGTGAGGGCCTTGCGGTAGATCTGCATCTGACGTTCGCGATAGGCGAAGTCGGTCAGCGATCGCTGGGTGTGGAACTCGCTTTCGATCGGAACGTTGAACGCGACGGCGGATGTCTCCACGACGGTGATCCGGCGCCTGAGGAGGTTGTTCATCGACGCCCTCGTCGCCAGCCAGAGCTTGCCGAACTGCCTGGCCTCGATCACCGAGTATTCCTTGTACAAACGGCCGGACGGGTCGTACAACTCGTCCTTGAGGACGTTGAAGCGCTCCTTGTCGACGTAGGTCACGATGCGGCTGTAGAACGAACGCTTGCGGCGACTGGCCGTCGGCGTCATCTCGATCTTCCAGACCCGGCGCCCGCGGAACGTCTCCTCCCCCAGGAGCCGGAACGTGTAGTCGCCGATCTTCCTGTCGTCGGACGAATCCTCGGTGGACACTTCCGACCCGAACATCGCGGCCGCCTCCTTGCCGTCGGACACCGCGACCAGGCGCTTGACCTTGTTGAGCACGGGCAGGAATACCCAGATGTCGAACGGCTTGTCCTCGTCGGCGTAGATCCACGACAGCATCGTCGTGCCCTTGTCGCTGACGGGATCCACGATCACGTCGAGCGACTTGTGGTCGATGCCGCCCTGCGGCGCCGGCTTGTGCGTGCTGAAGACCTCGAAGCGGATGTTGCGTGGTTTCTCCACGCACGAGAGCTTGCCGTTCGACAGCGCATAGCGACACGTCGAGAACTTCATCTGGCGAACCGACGACTGGTATGTGCGATTGAGCAGATCATCCACCTTGATCATGATCTCGCGCGCATCCTGCGCGAGCGACACGGTCGGGACGGCCAGGAACAGGACCGCGAGCAAAACACGGTAGGCGCTTTTCATCCAACTGTCTCCCCTTGAGACTGCTGACTGCGGGACGGCCGGCAGCAACGGAACGTCGAGCCGATCCATGTGATTGCCTGCACGTCGAAACATGCGCACGGCGCACGTTTCGACTGCGAAGGCGATCACATTATGCAGCAGTCCAGTTTCAAGGAAAGTGCGTCGGAAACCCTGTTTTCCGGCCCTCGGAGCATGCGAAGATCACGGCTGCGGCCGTGCCGGAAAGGCACGGATGCAGCCGTGGCCATCCGACCGTCTCCGGCCGTCGTCAGGGTCTGGCCGGCGTCGACTGCGTCGCGTTCCCTCCCTGGGGCAGATACTTGCGATAGGCCTGCATGTTGCGTTCGCGATAGGCGAAGTCGGTCAGCGAACGCTGGCTCAGGAACTCTTCGTCGATGTCGACATTGAGTGCGATGTCGGGCTGCACCCAGGTCGTGATCCGGCGCTTGACGAGGTTGTTCATCGCGGCGTTCGTGACCATCCAGACCTTGCCGATCTGCTGCACGTCCTGCACCGTGTACTGCTTGTACTGCCGGTCGCTGCGATCGTACAGGTCCTCCTTCAGGATGATGAAGCGCTCCTTGTCGATGTAGGCGACGATGCGGCCGTAGAAGGAACGCTTGCGTCGGCTGGCCGTCGGGGTCATCTCGATCTTCCAGACCGAGCGACCGCGATAGGTGTCCTCGCCGAGCAGCTTGTAGGTGTAGTCCCGCACCTTGCGCACGTCGGCGTCTTCGGCCGACAGTTCCGAGCCGAACACGGCGCCGCTCTCGCCGCCGTCGGCAACGGACACGATGCGCTTGACCTTGCTCAGCACGGGCAGGTAGACCCAGAAGTCCGACGGCTTGTCGTCGCCGACATAGCCTTGCGACAACATCGCCGTGTTCTTGTCGCTGATCGGCTGCAGGATGACGTCGAGCGCCTTGAACTCGAGATCGCGCGTGCCCGGGGGGCTGCGGGTCTTGCTGAAGGACTGGATCGCCACGACGCGCGGCTTCTCGGCGCAGGACAGCTTGCCGCCGTTGATGCTGTAGCGGCAGGTCGTGTACTTGATCGCGCGCACGGACGACGAATAGCTGTGGTTGGTGGCGTCGTCGACCTTGTTCATGATCTCGAGCGCGTTCTGTGCGAACGACGCCTTGGGAACGGCCAGCAGAAGTGCCGCGAAAAGGATACTGCAAGGGACTTTCATCCAACGGTCTCCGTCTTGAACTTGGGTTTGAAGGTCAACAGCAAGGCAGGCAGCAGGAACAGGTCGTTGAGCAGGCCCACGAAGATCGCGAGCGCGCCGAACTTGCCCATGTTGGACGTGCCCGCCGCGGAAGCGATGGCCATGATGCCGAAGCCCAGGCCGAGGATCAGCGAGGTGAACACCACGCCCGGACCGGTTTCGGCCATGGTCCGCCGCAGCGCCGCGCCGACGTCGTTGTCCTCGGCGATCTGCAGCTGGTAGGTCGACATGAAGTGGACCGTGTCGTCGATCGAGATGCCGATGATGATCGGTGCGAGCATCATCGTGAAGAAATCGAGCGGGATCCCGCTGAGTCCGAGCAGGCCCAGGGTGAGCAGCGCGGGAATCAGGTTGGGGAACAGCCCGATCATGCCGACCTTGAACGAACCGAACACGATCAGCAGGATCACGCTCACCACGATCAGCGCGATGCCGA
>JBQCJG010000392.1:0-4678 GCA_051952955.1 Lysobacteraceae bacterium
AACAGCGCCGCCAGCCGCTCGTGGGCCGCGCCGGCGCCTTCGGCCTGCGCGAGGCGGGCGGCGAAATCGTCGCGGACGCGACCGCGGCCGGCCGCGCCGTCGGCATCCGCCGCCAGCCCGAAGGCCTCGGCCCAGCGCCGCGCCGCCGGCCAGGCCGCGGCATCGTTGCGGGCGACGTCCAGCGCCTTCAGCGCGGTGCGGGCCGCGTCGAGGGTCGCGGCGAGGCGGGCGTCGAGGTCGCGCGTGTCGACGCTCGCCGTCCCCGGCAGGTCGGCCGCCTGCAGCGGCCGCGCGTGGCCGAGCAGCGTGCGCACCGCCGCGGCGATCGCCAGCGTGTCGTCCAGCGCCAGCGCGTCGCCGCCCATGGCCGGGTCGCGGGCGCCGTCGAAGCGGGCGTCGGGGTTTCCGGTCAGCGTCGCGATCGCCGGCTGCAGCCGCGCTTCCAGCGGGCCGCGGGCGAGGCGCTGCGGTTCGGTGCCGGCGAAGACGAGGTCCAGCGGTCCCAGCGGCGGATCGTCGCCGGGCAGCGCGTCCAGCGCTTCCTGCAGCGTCAGCGTGGCGCCGGTGGGCGCGCCGTCGACGTCCAGCAGGCGCAGCGCGATCCGCTTCGGTGCCGGCAGCAGGCGGCCGACCCACGCCGCGAGGTCGGGATCGGCGAGGTCGCGCGGCGCGCCGCCGGGCCAGCCGTCCGGTGCGACGCGGTCGGGCTCCAGCGCCACCAGCACCCGATGCGACACCGCGATGCCGCGCTCCGGCGGATGCAGCAGGTCGAGCCGCTCCGGCGGCGGCACCGCGCCGGAGAGGATGTCGGTGGCGCCGCCGGCGGCCGCGGGATTGCCGGCGGTCAGCTGGTACACGCTTTCGGCCAGCAGCACGTCGGCGGTGGCGTCGACGGCGTCGCGCGCGGCGTCCAGCGCGGCCTGCAGCGTGCGGGTCTGGGCGGCGTCGAGCGGCCGCGGCTGCTGCAGCGCGTTGCCCAGCCGGCTGAGGTCGACCGGCTGCGCCAGCGCGTCGGTGGCCAGCCGCACCAGTGCGAGGCCGTCGCAGACCGCCTCGGCTGCGGCTTCGGGCAGCGGCGCACCGCTGCCGTCGATCGGCCGTGCCGCGGTGGAGGCGAGGCCGCGCAGGCGGGCGACCAGCGCCGGCGCCGTGCCGCCGGCCTGCACCAGCGCGCGTTCGATCCGGTAGCCCAGCAGCGCCGGCAGCGTCTGGCCTTCGCGCAGGCCGTCGAGCAGCGCCTGCGCCTCGCGGGTGCGCCGCGACGAGAGTTCGACCGCGTAGTCGTCCACGCCGCCGCCGCCGCTGCCCTGCGCCAGTCGGCGCGCGTGGTCGGCCGACAGCAGCACGCCCGCGGCGGCGGCGTGCTGCACGCTGGGCGCCAGCACGTAGCCGGCGTTGGCGCCGGGCCGGGCGCGCGGAATGCCCTCGACCCAGCCGAACGCGCCGACCTGCACGCCGCGGACGAAGCCGTCGGGCATCGGTCCGCCGAGGTTGTCGCCGCGCAGCAGGCGCAGGCGTTCGGTGGCGCGCGCCGTGTACAGCGCGTCCAGCCGGTGCGCGAACAGGCCCAGGCCGGCGCCGAACAGCAGCGCCAGCCCGTCCGCCGGCAGCGCGGCCAGCGTCCGCAACTGGCCGTAGCGGATGTGGATCGCGCCGATCGGCCGCCGGCGGGCGCCCAGGACCTCGCCCAGCATGGCGATCTGCCCCGGCGCGACGACGTCCGGCGGCGCCTGCAGCGCGAGCCGGTCGGCCAGCCGCCGGTAACGGCCGGCGGGCTCGGCGAAATCCGCGTCGACCGCGAGGCCGGCGCCCAGCAGGATGCGGCGGGTGTCTTCGTCCGCGGCGTCGAGCAGCGCGAGCCGGGCGACGTGGAACAGCAGCGCGCGCGGCGTGGCGTCGGCCAGCACGCCTTCGAGCACGGTCAGCGGCGAGGCGGTGTCGGCCAGCCACGTCAGGTAGTGCGCCGGTTCGTCCAGCGGCGCGGCATCGACCGGGCGCACCAGCGGCAGTGCGGCACCGGCTTCGGCCATCAGCACGCGTTCGGTCAGCGGCGGCCGCGCCGCGGGATCGCCGCCCAGCTGCGCGAACAGGGCGCGGGCGCGATCGCGCGCCGCCTGCAGCCGGTCGGACAGCGGTGCGGCGGCGGTCGCGAACACGTGCGCGGCCAGCGCGTCGGACAGCAGCAGCCGCAGCTCCGCGGCCAGCGCCACACCTTCGGTCTGCAGCACGCCGATCATGCGGTCGACCGGATCGGCCGGCACCGCGCCGCCGATCCGGGGCGCGCGTTCGCCGGCGGCGGTGAACGTGTCGCGCAGCGTCGCCGCCCCGCGCCACAGCGCGTCCCAGTCGGCGCCGCCGGCCTGGTCGCGGCCCAGCGCCAGCGGCAGCACGCCGTAGGGCTGGGCGCGGACCATCAGCGTCGGCCACGGCCCCAGCGCGCTGCCGCCGGCGAGCACCTGCAGGCCCAGGTCGACCGGCGCGGGCAAATCGCCGCCGAAGGCCTGGCGCAGGCCGCTCTCGAACGCGCCGCGCAGCAGGTCCAGCAGCACGTGTTCGCCCTGCAGCAGCCGATCGCCGGCGCCTTCCAGCCAGCCGAAGGTCTCCGGCGACAGGCCCAGCGCCTGGGCGAGGGTCATCGCCGGCGCGTCGGGATCGATCTGGTCGACCCAGCGGTTCCGGCGCGCATCGAAGGTGCGGGTGACGTAGTGCGGGGCGCGCCGCGGGCGCGGGTCGTCGGCCGGGTCGGCCGGATTGCGCACCGCGAAGTCGAGGGCGCGGGCGTACAGCGCCTCGGGGTCGGGACGGGTGGCGAACAGCGGGCGTTCGCCGGGCAGGGCATTGGTGGCGCTGCCCGGCGGCGGCAGCGACAGCCCGCCGGTCGCGTGCTGGCCGCGCAGGTGGCTGTCCCAGGCGTCGGCGGTGACGGCGGCGTCGGCGCTGCCGCGCACGCCCAGCACGACCAGTCGCGCGACCCGCGACCGGGCGTCCGGCAGCGCGACCCGCAGCGCCATGCCCGCGGCTTCGGCGGCGGTGAAGGCGGTCATCCACGCGCTGTCGGCGTCCAACGACCCCGCGCCGGCGATCCCCGCCGCCGCCGGGTCCGGGCCCAGCGCCAGCGGGTCGCGCACCGGTGCGGCGGCCACCGTCCGCAGCGGGCGGGCCTGCGCGTCGTCCAGCCAGACATGGGCGACGAACCGCTCCGGCAGCAGCGCCGCGCGGGGCACGCGGGCGTAGCCCGGCGGCCGGTCCGGCAGGCCCGACAGGTCGCGGTGGGACGCGAGGTACAGCGCGCGCTGCGTGCCGACGTCGCGGGCCAGCTGCATCCACGCCGCGCGCATCGGCGGCAGGTCGGCGGAGCGTTCGACGAGCTTGCGGAAGCGCGTCCACGCGGCGCGTTCGACGTCGGTGACGCCGGGGTCGTGGGCGTCGACGTGCAGTTCGTCCGGGTAGATCCGCACCAGCAGTTCGGGGCCGCGGTAGCGCGTTTCCAGCCGCACCGGCAGCAGCGCGAGCGGCGCGCGCGGGTCCAGCAGGCCGGTCCCGATCGGGTCGCCGGCGATCGCGGTCGTCTTCAGCAGCGCGTCGCGGTCCGCTTGCAGCGCCGCGCGCAGGCCGTCGCGCGCCGCCAGCAGCCGGGTTTCCTCGGCCGCGGCGGTGGCGGCGTCGATCCCGCCCCGGGCGCGCGCGGCGCGCAGCGCGCCCAGCTTGTCCTCCAGCGTCGCCAGCGCCTCGCGGTCGGCGGCGATGCGGGTCTGGAGGTCGCGTTGCGCGGCGGTGGGCATGGGGCGGCAGGTCCGGTGTCGGTCGAAGGCGGATGGGGCGAAGACGGCGCGGTCAGAGGCGCCCGAGCAGGGTCGCGGCGTGCAGGTACACCCGCTGCGGCGGGTGCAGCGCGGTTTCGGCGAACAGATCGGCATCGCCGCCGCCGCCGACGTGGTGGCCGGGGGCGGTGCCCGCGGGCGGACCGAAGCGCAGGTCGGTCGGCGGCTCCTGCAGCACCAGGAACCAGCCGTTGCCCCGGCCCGGGCCGCCGATGGCCTCGTCCTCGGTGATGTCGAAGCCGAAGCAGGCGATGTCGCCGGGCAGGCGGGTCTCGATCAGCGGGTACTGCGTCGCCGCCGGGTCGCCCAGCGTCGGCAGCGGCGCCGGCGGGTGCGCGGCGTTCGCCTTCTGCAGGAACACCTTGGCGCGGTCGAACCGGCGCAGCAGCGCGCCGCGGAGCGCGATCACCAGCGACGGCACCGTGCCCGGCAGGCCGTGGCTGCCGAGGGCGCCGGTCCAGCGGTGCAGCGGCGGCCATTCGGCGCGGTCCCCGGACCAGAAGCGGTCGAACACGGTGCCGCGCTGGTCGGTGGGGAAGCCGCGCCACAGCATCTCGCGGCCGATCTCCTCGTTGAGGCCGGCCAGGTAGCTTTCGATGAAGGCGGGATTCGACGCCAGCAGCGCGATGTAGTCCTCCGGCGCGCCGCGGGCCGCCAGCGACGGCGCCATCCAGTCCGGGCTCAGCGCCAGCAGCGGGCGCAGCATCGGCCACGGCAGTTTCGGCGCGATCAGGATCGGGTCCAGCGCGTCGTCGGCCGGCGCGGCCGCGACCGGCGTGACCGCCGCCGGCGAGGCCGGGTCCACCGCGATCCGGGCGCGGACGCGGCGCGGCAGCGTCGTCGCCGGGTCGACGGTG
>JBQCJG010000393.1:0-3542 GCA_051952955.1 Lysobacteraceae bacterium
CCAAGCGCGAGTGGTGCTAACAGCAGAACGACTCCCTCTTCTGAGGTTTCCAGGATTGTTGTTTCGCCACGGCCTAGATCCCGACCTAATTTCTTTCGAACCATCAGCTCGGTAATAAGTTGTCTGTCTATTTTTCGCACTTACCGCAACAACAGGATAAGAAATATGCAGTAAATCATGTATATCCGAATCACCATGATTTTCGCAACCTGAAAGCAAGATACCGCAACCCGGGCTGGACGACAAAGTACCAGTAGAACTGCCGGACTGTTTGTCAGTGGAAGAAGGCCGATTCGGATCCGTATTCGGGGCGGCTTCCTTCTTGTCTGGAGATGTCGTTTGTCCCCTTCTACCATCCGCAATGGACCCCGTAGTACCTGCTCCGGGAGAAGCTCCATTCGCAGAAATCGAACTCATCGAATTCTTCGCCCCATACCCGCCAATTGCTCCCTCGCCGCTCTTCGGCTGTTGCCCAAGCATCCCTACTTTTTCTGTTCCTGTCGGGATATCCGGGCCTGCGCCTGAGATGCACCCATTCGCATTCCCACTCGTGCCAACTGCGCAAATGCTGCCCCGCGATGCGTACCCCGTCGGATCGGTCCCCGACAGCGGATTGTTGAGGATGTAGGAGTACGGATTCAGGCTCTGCGAGTTCAACGGGAACTGGATGAACGGGTCCACGCCCGTGAACCGTCCAAGGCCGTAGTCGTACACACGGCCGTTCATGTGGATCAGTTCGAGCTGGTTGAGGTGCTCGTGCTGCGTGAAGCCCTTCGGGGTGACTGCGGTGCTTGCGATCTTCGCCGGGGTCAAGTCGTTCCAGCTGCCGTCGCGTGGTTTGCCGAAGGCGTCGTAGCCTCTCGTCTCCGTGATCGCGCCCGCACTGCTCGCCACCGCATCCACGCTGCCGAGCCTATCCTTCAGCAGGTACTCCACCTTGCGCGTGCTGCCGGTCCTGCTGATCACCGCGTAGTCGCCCACGTACACCTTCGTCTCGCCGGTGTCGGTGCGGTGCTCGTAGCCCGGCAGGTACACCCGCGCGCCGTCGCTGCCCCAACTTCTGGTGCGCTGGCCGTCCGCGCCGTAGCGGAACCAGTCCGTCTGCGCACCGCGCGTCGCCTTGGTCGGCAGGTTCTGGTGGTCGTAGGCGATCGCCAGGCCCGCGCTGTCGCTGGTCAGGTTGCCATTGGCGTCGTAGCAGTAGGTCCGGCTACCGCCGGCCGCCAGGCTGACCGACTTCACTGCGTTCGCGCCGCCACCGCATGAGCCGCCGGTGTACACGTAGGCGTTCGCCGTGTTCGCGCTGAAGTCGCTCTTCTTCGTCAGGTTGCCCACGGCGTCGTAGCCGTAGTTCACCGTGCCACTCCCCGAGCCGCTGCGGATCGCGCTCACCAGGCGCTGCAGCTGGTCGTACGTGTAGTCCTCGCGGCTGACGCCGGCGTTCAGGCTCTGGCGCTTGAGGTTGCCGAACACGTCGTAGCCGTAGCCCAGCTGCCGCAGATTGGTCGCGCCGCTGCTGTAGGTGATGCCGGTCACCTGCCCGGTCTGGAACTGGTACGTCGCGTTCAGCACCACGCCGTTGCCGAACGTCTCCTGCGTCGACTGCCCGCGACCGTTCACCGCGTTGGTGCGGCGGTACTCGATGCCCGTGCCCGGATCCTTCTCCGCCAGCGCATGGCCGTAGACTGAGTACAGCTGCTGCACCACTTCTCCGTTCGGGAACTCCTGCCCGACCGGCCTTCCGTAATAGCTGTCGTACTTGGTCCGGTACTTGTACTGCTGCGTTCCGCTGGTCATCGCCTGCACCACGTCGACCTGCACAGGCCGCGCCAGCGTGTCGTAGGTCGTGCCGGACCAGCGCTCGGTCGCGCTGTTAATCTGGCGCATCTGCGTGGCGGGCGCACCTTTGGCGTTGGCGGGGTCGTAGGTCCAGCTGTCCTCGACCAAATCGGCCGTGCCGTCGGCAGTGACGTCCACGTTCGCGGTGCGCCAGCGCGGACGACCCAGCACGTCGTAGACGAAGTATGTCGTGATCCCGCGCGCATCGGTCTGGCTCGTTACTTCACCCAGCGCGTTGTAAAGGAAGCTCCACGCGCCCTGGTTCGGATCGGTCACGCCCGTCCGCTGGCCGATCGCGTTGTATGCGGCCTTCGTCACCACGCTGTTCGCGTCCTCGATCGCGGCCACGTTGCCATTGGCCTCGTACCAGAACCGCGTCCGTCCGTTCTGCGCGTCGCGGGTTTCCACGTAGCGGCCCAGGCTGTCGGTCGTGCGACTGAGGTTGAGGCAGTTCGCGCCGCCCGGCGCGTCGTTGCTGCCGCAGACCTGGATGCCCGTCGTGCGGCCGGCATAGCTGTAGTTGGTCACCATGTCGCCACGACCATCCTCGCCCTGCTTCGGCACGATCTTCTTCGTCATCCGGCCCAGGCTGTCGTAGAAGAACGTCGTGTAGACCCAGGTCGACTGGCCCGAGATCAACGGCTCGGTCGTCCAGGTCAGTCGACCCAGCGTGTCGTACTCGCTGACCACGTGCGTGTAATCGCCATCCAGCATGCGCTGTGCGGCCACCGATGCACGTCCGAGGGCATCCATCCGCTGGATGCTGGTCGGCGCGCCGTCCTGCACCGTCGTCACCTGGTATTGCTCCACCGGACGCCAGCACGCGCCGCCGCTGACGCAGCGCATCAGCGACATCGTCTGGTCGGGCGCCACGTACACCGCATCGGTCGCGCCGCGGAACTTCTTGCGCGTGGCGAACCCGAACGCGTCGTACTCGATCAGCGTGCGCAGGCCGTTCGCGTCCGTCACCAGCGTCGGCTGGCCGTCGCGGGCACGCACGCTCGTCGTCGCGCTGTGGCCCAGCGCGTTCGTCACCGCCAGCGGAAAGTAGCCGTCCGCCGTGTAGCTGGTGCCGGTGCTGCGCGTGCCGTTCGGATCGCCGTCCGCGCTCACCGCCACGCCGGTCGGCAGGCCGTAGTTGTTCGTCGCCGGATACGTGTACGCGGTCACGCGCTGCTGGTTCGCCACGCCCGCCTGCACCGTCTCCGTCGCCGGCGTGCGGTCCGCGTTCCAGGTCATGCTGCTCGTGACCGTGCGCACCGGGTTGGCGGTGCCCGACGGCAGCGCATGCTGCGTGCCGTCCCACGCGACCGCGCCAAGCAAACCCCAACGCCCTCGCGACGATGAACGCATCGCCATGCGCTGCGACAACGAATCGCCGGCAATGACGCATGATCTTCGATGCGCATGTTGAAGACAGCATCCACCACGGCGACTGTGCGGTCGTTCGGCTCGCTTCGCGCTCAAATGTCAACCGGAACTTGTTTGATGGTGCAAGGCATCGTAACCGGCCGGCGGACGAGACTGCATCAGTCGGCACGTCCTTGACGGCGCCGATGGCGACGCATAGATTCGTCGCAGGTGCTGAACACACCTTTCGTAGACGGTCCCGCTCCCGACAGCCAAGCGGTTTTTTTGCGTCCCGCGTTTGCCTCATCTATGGCCGGGTGGCGCGCAGCCATACAACACCCGAAAGGGAAAAG
>JBQCJG010000394.1:0-2034 GCA_051952955.1 Lysobacteraceae bacterium
GCGCGGCGCCGCGGATCGGATACGCCACCAGCGCGCCGTCGACGCGCCGCAGCTTGGTGCCATAGCGCTGCGCGCGCCCGGCCTGCACGCACAGCGCGTCTTCGAGGGATGCCGGCTGCGACGGCGGCACGTCGCCGGCCCGGGCCGCCGCGCGCAGCAGGCGCAGGCAGCGCCGCTGGAACGCGACATCGTCCGGCAGGTGCTGGATCAGGCGGCACGCCGCCGCGGCCGCGCGCGTGCCGACCAGCGCATGCCCGGGCCAGCCGTGCGCATCGACCACCGCACGCAGCCAGTCGCCTGCGCTGCGCTCCAGCGCACGCAGTTCGCGCGCCACCTCGCCGCGCGCGGGAAATCCCGCCGCCGCCCAGCGCGCGCGCAGCGCAGCGTCGAGGCGATCGATCCGCAGCAGCTGCGTGCGCAATCGCGCACGCTCGGCCGCGTCCGGTGGCGTCGGCGGCAAGGGGTCGGCGCGCAGGCGCAGGCGGTCGCCTTGCCAGCGGAACACGAGGCGATGGCCGTGCTGCGGCCAGTCGAACGTCGCGCTGCCGCGTCGCGCGCCGGCGATGCGCAGCGACACGCCGAGCGCGGCGTCCCCGCGTTCGCAAGGGCCGGTGTCGCGGAACACGTAGGCTGCGGCATCGCGCAGCGCGATCGCCAGGTCGATGACCTCCGGCGCCTTCGCCAGCCCGTCGCGCGACAGCGGCGCGGGAGCGGTGCAGCGCAGCGTGCGCCAGCGCGGCGTCCCGTCGTCGTCGATCGCGCACCAGCGCAGCGGGCCGCCGCGCAGCGCGCGGTAGAACGCGGGCAGGTCGCCGCGCCGCATCTGCGCGCGTTCGGCGGCATCGAACGCATCGAAGCCGACGCGCGCGTCGAGCATCGCGGCGTCCATCGCCGCGGCATACGCATCGCTCGATCGCCGCAGCACGCGCGTGCGCGCATCGCCGGCATGGCGACGCAGCCAGGCGTCGAGGCGCGGACGTTCCAGGCACAGCGTGAGCCAGGCGTCGAACATGCCGCGGAAGAACGCCGGCATGTGGGGCGCGTAGCCGATGCGGCCCTGCGTGTCGGCGACGACGTTCGCGGTCGCGGTGCGCGCGCGCGATGCGTGGATCAGGCGCAGCGCGAGGCGGCCATCGGCGTCGCGCACGAACCCGGTCGACGGCGTGTCGGCGCTGCACAGCCGCGGCAGGCGTTCGAAACCGACGTGGTGGTTGCCGCCGTCGGTGGCGTCGCCGACCAGCCCGGTCTGCCACAGGCCCGGCAGCGGCTGGAAACAGACCTCGGGATCGACCGGATACGGCATCGGGTCGGCCAGCGCGCGACTGCGGCCGACGCGCACGTTGCCGCCGAACAGGTCGGCGATGCCGAAGCCGACGCTCGTCGCGGCCAGCGCGCCGGCGTCTTGCCAGAACCGCTGCGCCCTGCGTGCGGACAACCGCGGCCCGCGCAGGCGCCACGCGCCGTCGCGGCGCAGCGTGCCCTGTTCGTCGGCGGGCGCGATCCACTCGCACCACATGCAGTCGCCGCGCGCGCCGTCGACCGACGCCAGCTGCGGCAAGCGGAACGCACCGGCCGCGGGCGGTGCGCGCTGCAGCACGTCGAACAGGCCGCCGGCGCGCAGCAGCAGGCGTTCGCCGTCGGCGGGTCGCGTCTTGTAGACGACCGCGACACCGCCGCGGAAACCCACGCGCAGCACGCGATCGAAGCCGTTGTGGGTTTCGTCGCCGAGCGCGGCGAGTGCGAGCGCGCGGCCGCGTACGCCGAGCGCGTGCAGGCGGCCGCCGCGCAGGTCGCGGCGCAGGCGATGCAGGAAGCGTTCCATCGCGGCGCAGAAGGCGCGGCGGCGCCGGTCGAGCCAGCGCGCATTGTCGGCGACGGCGTGCGTGCCGGCGCAGCGCGCGAACGCCTCGCGCACCAGGTCGCCGTAGACCTCGCCGTTGCGCAGGTCCAGCTGCCGCGGCGCCAGCGCAACGGCATATCGCGGCGCCAGCGCCCGGGCCCAGTCATCGAGTGCGGACAGCAGCGTCAGCAGCG
>JBQCJG010000395.1:0-2952 GCA_051952955.1 Lysobacteraceae bacterium
CCGTGTTCGATGCGCTGCTCGACGCGCTGTTCCGGCTCCTGTGACCGTGGCGGGCCGCAGAATGCGCCGCAGCGTTCCAGCCACGGCGCCGGCAGGCACCTGCCGGCGGCCTTGATCGCATCGGCCGCCGGCTCCAGAACCTGACGATGCGCCTGCCCACCCCCGACGACGTCCCCGACACCCCTGCCCAGCGCGCCGCCGACCGGCGGCGCCTGCTGCGGGCCCTCAACGCCAGCCTGGCGTTCGTGCTGCTGCTGTCGGCGGTGTTCGCGCTGCAGCAGGGCGAGGACATCGCCGCCCTCACCGTCACCCCGCACGCGGTCGCGGGCCTGCTCGGCTTGCTGACCGCGCCGCTGCTGCACGGTTCGTTCGAGCACCTCGCCGCCAACGCCGGCTCGCTGCTGCTGCTCGGCACGCTGGCGCTCGGGGTGTATCCGAAGGCCAGCGTGCGCGCGCTGCCGCTGATCTGGCTGGGCTCGGGGCTCGGCGCGTGGCTGCTGGGGGACCCGGACACCCACCACCTCGGCGCCAGCGGCCTGACCCATGGCCTGATGTTCCTGGTGTTCGTGCTGGGCCTGCTGCGCCGGGATCGGCCGTCGATCGCGGCGGCGATGATCGCCTTCTTCCTCTACGGCGGCATGCTGATCACCGTGCTGCCGCACGAGCCGGGCGTGTCCTGGCAGTCGCACCTGGGCGGCGCCGTGGCCGGCGTGCTGTCGGCGCTGCTGTTCCGGCGTGCCGACCCCGTGCCGCCGCGCAAGCGCTACAGCTGGGAGCTGGAGGACGAGACCGGCGAAGCCGATCCGCTGGAGCTGCCGCGGCCCCACGACGTGCCGGTGCTGTGGCATCGCCCCGAAGTCCGGCCCGACGACACCCGCGGCGTCGTGCTGCCCTTCCGGCGGCGTCCCGGCGAAGACGAGCCGGGCTGAGCGCGCCCGCCATCCGCCGGTCCGCGCGGGATTCCGACGAGCGGTCGAGGCCCGGATCCGGAGCGGGCCGGCACTCCCGGCGTCCGCGGTTTCCGATATGGCTTTTCGATCAGGGACTTGCATCTCGGAAACCAAGTCCGGCCAGCCCCCGGCCCCGCCGATCGTGCACTCGCCCCTGCTTTGCAAAGTGTCAGGGAACTCCGCTAACCTGAACTGGGGCTTCTGCCGCCGCATCGATCCCGTCGATCGATCGCCGCGAGTGGTCGTGAGCAGGGGCACTGAAATCCGAACGTTCCGGCCCGGGCCGGGGCACGGTCATGAATCAAGGAATCGCCGCCAGCGGCGGGTTTCTGTCCAAGCCAATCGATTACGGGAGCGAAGTCAGATGAACAGGAATGCGATTTCGATGGCGCTCGCCGCGCTGCTGCTGGCCAGCGGCGCCGCCTACGCCCAGCAGACCAACCCCGATCTCGCCGCCGCCTACGAGGCTGCCGGCGTCGATCCGACGACCCTGCCGCCGCAGTACGACCCCAGCCAGTACAGCGGTCTCCCGGAAGGCGTCGACCCCAGCCAGTACAGCGGCCTGCCGGAAGGCATCGACCCGAACGCGGTCCAGAGCGGCACGCTGTCGAGCGACATGCAGGCGATGGTCGACAACATCGTCAACCAGCAGAAGGGCCAGACCCTGAGCGGCGACGAAGGCCTGGCCTGCGAAGCCATCGTCTGCCTGTCCAGCGCGACCCGCCCGGGCGAGTGCGCGGCCTCGCTGGCCCGCTACTTCGGCATCAACCTGAGCAAGCCCTGGAAGACCATCCAGGCGCGCATCAACTTCCTCAAGATGTGCCCGAGCTCGAACGATTCGCCGCAGATGGGCAGCCTGGTCGAGGCGATCGGCAACGGCGCCGGCCGCTGCGACGCCGCCACGCTGAACCAGGTTAACCGCCGCTGGATCGGCGAGAATGAATACGAGATCGACAGCACCATGCCGTCGTACTGCGACGCGTACTTCGCGCACGAGTACACCGACGTCAACAACCTGCGCCCGCGCTACATCGACCGCTTCGTGGTCCGTTCGTACACCGACGGCGAAGGCAACGTGATCAACGAGTACGACGGCGGCTACTGGGTCGACGGCGCGACCAGCGCGCCCTCCTCGGTCGCGGCGAGCAACGCCATCCCCGCGTCGAAGGACAAGGCCGGCGTCGGCTTCTGATCCTTCCGCCAGCGCGGGACGCAACGAAAAGGCGGGGGCGACCCCGCCTTTTTCGTGCCCCTGCCACACCACCCTGTGCCAAATGGCAGGTTGATCGGGAGGCCGCGGGCCTCTACGATGCACGCCCCTCCCCGGACCCGGGGGGGCATTCGCATACCAACAGGGGTTTTTCCGATGAAGCGTCTCGTTCTCCTGGCCGGCCTGGCCGCCGCCGCCGCCACTTCGCCCGCCTTCGCCGGCGAAGGTTCCGGTGCCTTCCTGCGCGCCGAGGCCGGCAACAGCAACATCTCCATTTCCGGCAACGACGACAACGACACCGCCTACGGCGTCCGCGGCGGCTACTTCTTCAACGCCAACGTCGGCGTCGAAGGCTTCTACACCAATTACGGCAAGGATTCGGGCGGCGGCGTGTCCGCGGAGCTCGACGGCTACGGCATCGGCATCGTCGGCAAGAAGAACATGACCTCGCCGCACCAGGGCTTCTTCCTTTCGGGCCGCGCCGGCGTCGCCCACACCAAGCTCGACGTGTCGGTCAGCGGCCTCGGTTCGGCCAGCGACACCAACAACCGCGTGTACCTGGGCGTCGGTGCGGGCTACGACTTCAACGAACACGTGGGCCTGAGCCTGGACGTGAACCACGTCCGTCCGCAGTTCTACGGCGAGACCATCCGCCTCACGACCGCGACGCTGGGCTTCGAATACCGCTTCTGATGTCCGATCCGGTCGCGGCCCGGCCGCGACACGGTTTCCGCGCCGGCCGCCGCCCGGCGGCCGGCGGCGGGCCCGGCCCGGCGCAGCGGGCGACCGGCG
>JBQCJG010000396.1:0-3902 GCA_051952955.1 Lysobacteraceae bacterium
GGCGGGCATCACCAACTCGGCGCTGGTCGACCTCAACTCGATCCCGATCTCGGTGGTCGCACGCAACGAAGTGCTGAAGGACGGTGCGTCGGCGATCTACGGTTCCGACGCGAGCGCGGGCGTGAGCTACGTGATCACGAAGAAGAACTTCGACGGCGCGGCGATGAACGCCTACCTCGGCGGCTACACGAAGGGCGACGGCATGCAGCAGTCGTACGACTTCACCGTCGGCGCGGCCAACGACCGCTGGAACGCGGTGGTCAGCCTGGCCTGGCAGCGGCAGGAGCCGGTGTACGCCGGCGATCGCGAACGCTCGTCGGTGCCGGTCTACGGCGGTGGCGACATGTCTTCCGGCGGCCTGTTCGGGTCGGGCAGCAGCGAGCGCGGCAACTTCGTGCGCTGCGCCGGCGGGTTCACGCCGACCTCGACCGGCTTCCAGACCTGCACGCCGGTGGCGGGCGGGTCGTACACGCTGCGCGAGGGCCGCCCGGGCACCTCGGCGGGCGATTTCCGTCCGTTCGTCAACTACACCACCGACGGTTCCGGTCATTCCGACCGCTACAACTTCGCGCCGGTGAACTACCTGCTGCAGCCGATCGACCGCTTCAGCGTCTACGCGCAGGGCGGCCTGCGCCTGACCGACCGCATCAACGCCAACGCGATGGCCGCCTACGTCAAGCGCGATTCCAACCAGCAGCTGGCCGAGGTGCCACTGACGATGGACACGCGCGGCCTGTCGGGGCCGCAGTGGGCGTTCGCGCCGACCGCCGGCAACGTGTTCAACCCGTTCGGCGAGAACCTGCGGCAGGCGAGCTTCCGTTCGATCGCGGTCGGGCCGCGCAAGCCGTACTTCGACAACGACAACACCGCCGTCACCCTGTGGCTGGACGGCCAGTTCGATTTCGCCGGCCGCGATTTCTACTGGGACGCCGGCTATTCGTTCCTCGACTCGCGCATCGCCCAGCGCGGCAGCAACTTCATCAACCTGTTCAACCTGCGCCAGGCGGTCGGCGATTCGCGGCGCAATCCCGCCACCGGCGCGCTGGAATGCCTCGACGGCGCCGGCGCGGTGATCCGCGGCTGCGTGCCGTACAACGTGTTCGGCGGACCGGACCTCGGCCTCGGCGCGGGCGTGATCAGCCGCGACGAATACGATGCGATGAACGCCTACATCCGCTACACGCTGAACTCGCAGCAGCAGATGACGACGAAGGACTACTTCGCCAACCTTTCCGGCTCGATCGTCGAACTGCCGGCAGGCCCGCTCGGGTTCGCGGTCGGCGTGGAGCATCGCCGCACTGCGTTCGTGAATTCGCCCGACGCGCTGGTTGCCGGCGGCGGCTCGTCGTCCAACTTCACCGAGCCCACCGAGGGCCGGGTCAACGTCGACGAGCTGTACGCCGAACTCAACGTGCCGCTGCTGGCCGACCTGCCGGGCGTGAAGCTGCTGGAGATGAACCTGGCCGCGCGCCGCTCCGACTACGATTCCGAGGGCCGCTTCGGCGGCAGCGCGGTGCGTCCGGACATCGGCGGCGACACCTCGCGCAAGCTGGGCCTGAAGTGGCAGGTGTTCGACGACCTGATGCTGCGCGGCACGTATTCCGAATCCTTCCGCGCGCCCGACGTGCTGGACCTGTACCTCGGCGGCACGGAGAGCTTCCCGGCGGCGATCGATCCCTGCAACACGCTCAACATCGCGCTGCCGACCACCGACGCGGCCCGCTGCACCGCCGACGGCGTGCCCGGCGCCGGCGTGGTCCAGCCGAACGCGCAGATCCGCTCGCTCTCGGGCGGCAATCCCGGGCTCACGCCCGAGACCGGCACCACCCGCAGCCTCGGCGTGGTCTACAGCCCGTCGTGGGCGCCGGGGCTCAACGTCACCCTCGACTGGTACCGGATCACGCTGGACAACGTGATCTCGTTCCGCGGCACGCAGGCCATCCTCACCGCCTGCTACGGCGCGCCGGGCACGCCGGGTGCGGCCACCGATCCGGCGCAGCGCGCGCTGTTCTGCTCCTTCATCGGCCGCGACGCCACCGGCAATCTCGTCGACGTGCGCCAGAGCCTGTTCAACCTGACGACGGGGCAGGTCGAAGGCTACGACCTGCAGGTCGCCTACGCGCTGCCGGAGACGCGCTGGGGCCGCTTCACGGTGCAGTGGGACAACACCTATTCGGTCGAGAACACGCTGTTCGGCAAGGTCGGCGAATACAACGGCGCACCGTCGTGGCGGCTGCGCTCCAACATCACCGCCGGCTGGCGCAAGGGCGACTGGGACGCGACCTGGGCGATGCGCTACTACTCCGGCATGGACGAACTGTGCCCGTCCGGGCCGAACTACTTCGAATACGGCATCACCCCGACCGAGCTGTGCGACCAGGAGGTGCACGACGCCAACGGCAACGTCCTGCGCTACGAGAACCGGCTGGGCTCGCGGCTGTACCACGACGTGCAGCTGGGCTGGAAGACGCCGTGGAACGGCCGGGTGGTGGTGGGCGCGCGCAACGTCTTCGGCCGCGAACCCCCGATCGCGCGCAACGCGTTCGCGCATTCGTTCGACGGCGCCTACGACCTGCCCGGCGGCGGCTTCTTCTACCTGCAGTACAACCAGAAGTTCTGATCGGCCGGGCATTCCTCCCCTCGGCGATCCCTTCGCCGGCCCCGGCCTTGCCGCCGGGGCCGGTTTTTTCGCGGCGCGGCGGATTTGACCCCGCGCAACCGGCCGGCGCCGCGAATCGGCCTACGCGAATCGGCCTACAATCGGGCCTCGTCGTCGTCCGGGTCATCGGCCTTGAAACTCCAGGTTCCCTTCCTCCAGCTGCCGCTGCGCTTCGACGCCGCGGCGCTCGCCGCCGAGATCGATGCGCTGGGCGAATCGGTGTGGAAGCCGCACCCGCAGGGCTTCGCCGGCAACTCGATGCTGCCGCTGCTCGCCAGCGACGGCGATCCCGACAACGAGGCGTTTTCCGGCGCGATGCGGCCGACGCCCGCGCTGGAACGCTGCCGCTACCTGCGCCAGGTCATCGCCAGCTTCGGCGCCACCGTGGGCCGCACCCGGCTGATGCGCCTCGCGGGGCAGGCCGAGGTCAACCGCCACGCCGACCAGGGCTATTACTGGGTCGAGCGCGTGCGCGTGCACGTGCCGATCGTGACCCAGCCGACGGTGCGCTTCGAGTGCGACGGCCAGGTCATCCACATGGCCGCCGGGGAGTGCTGGATCTTCGACACCTGGCGCCAGCACAGCGTGGTCAACGACGCCGAGCGCGCGCGCATCCACCTGGTCTGCGACACCGTCGGCGGCGGCGCATTCTGGGACCAGGTCGCGCAGGGCCGCGCGCACGACGCGCCCGCGGACGGCTGGCAGCCGCGTGTCCTCGCGCCCGGCACCGGCGCGCCGGACACCTTCGCCTGCGAGACCTTCAACGTGCCGGTGGTGATGACGCCGTGGGAGCTCGGCCAGCACCTGTCGTTCCTGTTCGGCGAATGCCAGCCGCACCCGCAGCTGGCGCCGCTGCAGCAGCACGCCGCGCGCCTGCTGCGGCAGTGGAAGGGCCTGTGGGCGCAGCACGGCGACGGCCCCGACGGCCATGCCGCGTTCCGCGCCGCCTTCGACGCCTTCGCCCAGGCGGCGCGCCCGCTGGCGCCGGGCGTGATCCTGCGCAACGGCATGCCGTGGATGCAGGTGATGATGGTGATGCTGTCGCGCACTGCCGTCGCGCCCGCGGGCCTGCGCGCGAACAAGCCGCAGGGCGAGTACGCCTGAGGCGCCACGCTTCGCTCGGTAGAGCGGCCTTCAGGCCGCTGCCTTTACGCATGAGCGAGCGCTCGATCGAAAGATCTGCACGATCGGCCTTCGGCTGTCGAAGACATGGTCGCTATTCTTCCCAGGTTCTTTCGAAAAG
>JBQCJG010000397.1:0-3216 GCA_051952955.1 Lysobacteraceae bacterium
GGATGATCCAGGACGCCCCGCGCGTCACCACCGCGCAGCCGGAGACCCGGCCCGACCTGCCGAATCCGCTGGTGCCGACCGAGTGCGGCACGTTCTGCGGGCTGGGACCGGAGCGGATCCACTAACGCGAACGGCGGCCCCGGGGCCGCCGTTCGCATGGGCGATGCCGTTACGTCCTCGACCGCGGGCGAGACTCAGAGCAGCGGCACGTCCTTCTCTTCGGTCGGGAACCCGAACGACTTGCGCATCGTGCGGATGCTGGCCGGCATCGGCGGCCGCGCGATGCCGTGCTTGCGAAGCCACTGCTGGCATTTGCGCTGCCATTCCAGCGTCTTCGGACTGCCGGGATGCCAGTAGATGTTCTCGACGATCGGCATGCCGTCGACGTAGACCGGCTTGCCGTCCTTCCCGTACTTGATCCAGGCGAAGCCGTCGGCGGGGGCGTCCGGCTGCGGCAGCGGCGTGCCCTTGGCGTCGGTCGGCGCGAGCGCGGTGCCACGGACCTTCTTGGCCGGGTCGGCGCCGTGCTGCAGCAGCCAGTAGACCTGCTCGAAGCCGCCGCGTCCGGCGTACCAGTCCAGCGGCGAGCCGGGGTAGACGGAATCGTCGTTCACCTTCGCGCCGCGTTCGATCCGCAGCTTCACGTTCTGCCACTGGTTCTGGTGCAGGAACGCGACGAAGGTCAGCGGTTCGTCGTTGGTGTTGACCGTGTTCGGGTCGCCGCCGTGGTCGAGCAGCAGCTTCAGGTAGATCGGATCCTCGGCCTGCGCGGCGTAGACGAGGGCGTTGTTGTAGCGGAACTTGCGGCTCTCGGTGCCGTCGTCGTAGCGCTTGTCGATGCGCTCGGGCCGCCGGGCGTTGGGATCGGCGCCGTTCTCCAGCATCGCCTTCAGGCCTTCCGGGTTTTCGGTGAAGACCGGCCAGGCCACCAGCGGCATGCCTTCGCCCATCTCGCCCTTGGCGAAGATCGTGTCCGGGTCGACCTTCTCGTCGCGCATCAGCCGACGGATGGTGCCCGCGTCGCCATGCTCGGCCGCGATCGCGAGGTCCAGCGCCTTCCCGTCGAAGTAGTGCTCGGCGGCGTGCTGCGAACGGCTGGCGTCGTTGGCCGCGGGCAGCGGGCCGAAGCAGGCGCACAGGACCAGGCAGAGGACGGCCGGGAGGGCCCAGTGCGGCGTTGCCCGGCGGGCGGAAGACGGGACCATGGCGGCATCGGGTCGGGGGACGCGGCCTAGATAGCAGAAAACGCCGGGCCGGGGTATCGGCCGGCTTGTGGCCGGGGAAGGGCTTTGCGAGGATGGTGAACCAAGCGTTCAGGGAAACGAAGCCATGACCGAGCCCACCCGGGAGAGCGTCCGCGCCGAGCGCGAGGCGCAGGAGAAGCTGGTGTCGGATCTCCGCACCGCCGGCGAGGGCGGTCGCGCCGACCGGCTGGCCGGTGGCTACCACGCGCAGCGCATGGCCGACCTGGCCGCCGACGTCTACGTCTCGGCGCGCGGCGAAGGCAAGCCGCCGGTGGGCTGGACCCGCGCCAGCGAACACCCGGAGATGCTGCAGGCGATGGCGCCGGGGCTCGATCGCCGCCAGATCGACAGCATGCTGCATCCCCCGGGCTCCGGCTACCGCGCCGAGATCTACCTGCCGGACAAGTCGGTGCTCGGCGCCGACGCGAAGCCCGTGCTGGTGTTCAAGGGCTCGACCGGCATGATCGTCGATCCGGCGGCCCCGGGCGGCAAGCGCGAAAGCGCGGCCGAGGACTTCCTGGCCAACAACGTCCCCCAGGGACTGGGCCTGAAGACCGACTACTACGATCGCGCGATGGATGCCGCGACCCGACTGAAAGGCGTGCAGGGCTTCCAGTTCGAGATCGCCGGCCACTCGCTGGGCGGCGGCATGGCCTCCGCGGCCGGCGCGGTCACCGGCGTGGAGACCACGACCTTCAACGCCGCCGGCCTGCACGCGAACACCGCGAAGCGCTACGCCGACGAGCACGGCCTGCAGGTCTACGACACCAAGCGCAACGTCCATGCCTTCCAGGTCGGCGGCGAGATGCTGACCGACGGCCAGACCGGCATCCAGAAGATGGATGCGGCCCGTCGCGTCGAAGCGGGCCGGCTGGCGAACGACGTCACCTCGCTGATGGCCCAGCCCGGCGCGCGCGAGTTCGTCGCCGGCAAGCTGTCCGGGATGCTGCCGCCGGAGGCGCAGAAGTAGGCGATGGGCGCGATCGACTACCTGTCGACCCATTCCGGCAACCAGGCGCTGAAGAACCTGCCGACCGCCGCCGGCGAGCTGCAGCCGCTGCTGTCGCCCAAGACCCGCGACGAGCAGGGGCGGCTGGTGAACCGCCCCGACCAGATGGCGCTGAGCGAACTCGGCGCCTACGCCGGCCCGCTCACCGACGTGCTGAGCGCGACCGCGATGAGCGCGCGCGTCGGTCGCAACGTCGGCGAAGTGGTGAAGGCGCAGGGCCAGATGACCGAGCAGGGGCTGCACGTCGTCGGCCAGGGTCTGAACTACACCGCGCAGTTGCACGGGCAGGCCAACGCCTTCGTCACCGGCACCACCGGCAAGGTGGTCAGCGGCACCGTGAGCACGGGCGGCGAATTGACCGCGCAGGTGCGGCTGCAGGCCGGCAACGTGTCGGCGACCATCGACCACGTGCAGGGCAAGGCCCAGGAAACCGCCACCTCGTGGACCGCCAGCGCGATGCGCTGGGCGGCCAAGGCGCTGCCCGACGATGCGGAAAAGTGGGTCGGCCGGCAGGCGCAGGGCATCGAAAGCTACGGCAGGCAGGCGATGCAGCACAACGAACAGCAGGCGCGGCAGGCGCAGGACGCCGCGCAGCGCGACGCCACCGCCATCCGCCAGGGCACGCAGGGCGTGGCCGGCCGGATCGACCACGGCGCCACCGTGCTCGCCGCCGCGCAGCGCGAAAGCGGGCGCCAGACCGGCGCGTGGCTGCAGCAGGGCGCCGACGGCGCGGGCCAGACCATCCGCGGCGTCACCGACAAGGCGCCGCTGGCCGGCACCATGGTCGGCGGGACCGTGGGCGGCGTGACGTCCACCGTCGCCACCCACCTGCCGGTGAACGTGCAGAACACGGTCAATCTCTACAACACCCTCACCGTACTGCAGAACGGCAGGCAGGTGGCGGACGAGGCGGTGTTCCGCCACGGCATGGTCGGCTCGGTCATCCCCAGCCTCGACGCCTCG
>JBQCJG010000398.1:0-7345 GCA_051952955.1 Lysobacteraceae bacterium
CGCTGCTGGACGCGCTGGCCGAGGCCCAGGAGGCGCAGGGCCGGCATGCGGCCGCGTTCGCGACGCTGCGCGAGGCGCATGCGCAGGCCGAGCGCCTGTCGCAGGCGCGGCACGACCGGCAGCTGGACTGGCTGCGCACGCATTTCGAGACCGCCGAACGCGATCGCACCATCGCCGCGCTGGAAACCGAGAACCGCCTGCGCCGCGCCGAACTGCGACAGCGCACGCTGCTGCTGTGGCTGGCGGCGGCCGCGGCCGCGGCGGTGGCGCTGCTGGCGTGGATCGCGCTGCAGCGGCGTCGCCAGCGCGAGCGCGTGCTCGCGGCGATGCGGCAGGTGCGGCACGAGGCGGAACTGGCGCGCCATCGCCGTGACGCCGAAGCCCTGGCCGAAGACCGCCACCTGCTGCAGACCCTGCTGGACAGCCGCGAGGACGCGGTCTGCCTGCTTGATGCCGAGGGCCGCGTGCTGGCCGCGAACCGCGCCGCCTGCACGCAGCTCGGGATCGACCTCGCCGGTCCGGCTGCGCCGCTGCTCGCGGACGCTCTGGCCGAGCCGGATCGCGCCGCGCTGGCCGCAGCGCTGGAAGGCCTGGAGGACGCCGTCGCGCAGACGCTGGCCGTGACCGCGGCGGACGGCCGGCGCCTGCAGGCGCACCTGTCGCCATGGGAACGCGGCGACGGCCTGGTCGTGCTGGCGCTCGCCGCGCGGGCGGACACGTCCGAAGCGCACGAAGCGCCTGCAGTGCCCGAGGCGAAGGCGACGCCCGATCCCGCCGCCGTGGCAGACGCCGACGACCTTCGCGGCGACTTCCGCCGCGCGCTGGTCGAGCTGATGCTGGCCGCCGTCGACGCCTGGGAACGCAGCACCGGCACGTCGCGGCTGGAACTGGCCGAGAAGAGCCGCCTGTGGCGCGTCACCATCGACGACGGCCGCCTGCGCACGCGGGCGATGGAGCGCTATCTGTCGCTGTCGAAACTGCCGCGCAACCCGCGCTGGCGCGACGTGCTGCGCACCGCCTACCACGTGCTGGGGCAGTGCCCGCTGGAGCCCGAGGCCCGCGCCGCGCTGCAGGCCCGGGTCGATGCGGTGCTGGCCTACACCCGCCGCGACGCGCTGGTCTGAGGCGCCGCGACCGGCGCCCGCGTCACGATCTGGGGTCGTTCGACACCGGCGTTGCCGGCGGGATGCAGACCACGCACACGCCCTTCAGGCCGTCCTTGAAGCGATAGTCGCGGTGGTGGTCGCTGATGCCGTCGCCGTTCGCATCCTCGTCGTGGTTGAACGCGTCCGGCGACACGACGTGCGGCACCGCGACCAGGCCGCTGCCCCTGCGGACCTGCTGGCCGATGCAGGACTCGGTGGCCGCCTGGTTGGCCCAGAACCATTCGTCGACGATGCCGCAGGACTTGGGCGTGTTGCAGGTGCTGCCCAGCACCATGTCGTCGTCGGCGTGCTCGGCGCGATAGGCGATGAGGGCCGAGGTCGACAGATCGAAGGACGACACCACCTGCTGCTGGTAACCGGTGGGGCACCAGTTGGCGGGCCGGGTGTCATGGGCGAACGCCGGCGCGGCGGCCAGCAGGCAGAGGGCGAAGGGCAGGACGAGAGCGTTCCGCATGGGCATGGATCCGGAAGACGGCGCAGCCGACAGTCTAGGGACGCAGGCCGTGCCGCGGTCACGCGCATGCGGGAACAAATCGGGCGAAGGCGCACGCAAGTCCTTGAAAGACCATCGTGCGTCGCGACAGCCGCCGGCCTGCGCGCCGTGCGGCGGGCAGGCCGGGGCCGGGCCACGGCGCCGTTTCGTCCCGGTTCGTCCCGATCTGTCCCGGTTTCGCACTGGCCGCCCGCGGGTGCGCTGCCTAGCGTGGTCGCACCCCGTCGTCCGGCGGGGACGATCCTCGTCATCGGGACATCCATCGCATGAACACGATCCACACCCTTTCCCTCGGCCTGCTGCTGGCCCTGGCATCCGCCGGCCACGCCCGCGCCGAGGCGGTGCCGACGGGCACGTTCGTCTACTACGGCAGCGCCGAGTTCGCCGGCAGCTCGGCCGGCCTGACCGTCGGCCCCTACGCCAGCGCCTTCGACTGCCAGACCGCGCTGGACGCCGCGATCGACAACGCCGTCGACCAGGGCTACCAGATCGAGAGCGTGTCGCCGTGCATCGGCCACTGGGCCTTCAGCGGCGGCGTGCCGGAGAGGGAAGCGGCGCCGTACACCCTCGCCGTGCTCGCGGACTCGCCCGGGGAATCCGGCGGCATCGCCCACGTCCTGCTGGACGAAGTGGCCGCGGCGCGCAAGACGTTCCAGATCGACCGGTACGAAGCCACGCTGCAGGCCATCTCGCGCGCGGCGATCACCGATCCGCTGCGCAAGAAGGACCACAAGGACCGCTGAGTCGCCCGTCCGCACGGACGCGGCGATCCGCGGGTCGCCCGGCTTCCCGGCCGGGCGGACTCCGTTCCACCGATCCCCTCCGTTCCTTTCCTTTCCGGAGTTGCCATGAAGTCCCTGCTGTCGACCTTCGCCCTCGCCCTGCTCATCGCCGCCGCCTCGCCCGCGGCAGACGCCGCCCAGATCGGCGGCATGACCCCCGTCGGCCCGACGCCCTACGTGCCCGGCGTGTGGCGCGCGAAGGTCCGCTACCTCAATCCGGTGAAGCAGCCCAACGGCACCGTGTCGACCTTCAGCTACATCGACATCACCGCCGACACCCAGGCGTACTGCGAAGGCCAGCTCGCCAGCCTGACCAACTCGCCCGGCGTGACGGTCGTGACCTGGTGCTGGTTCGACGCGGCCTACGACTGATCCGCACGGCGCTGCACGACGGCCGGCCGCCACGCCGCGGCCGGCCGCTTCGACCGCCTTCATCCCTCGACACGAGGCCACGCCGTTGAATCCGTCGCTGCGCCGCAGCGGGCGTCCGGGTCGTTCCCGCGCCTTGTGCGCAGCCACCCGTCGGCGACCGCCCCGGTCGCCTCCACAAGGAGATCCACCATGCCCCATGGCATCGCACGGTCCGTCCTTTCCGCCGCACTGATGGCTGCGACGCTCGCGGTGCCGGTCGCGTTCCCCGCCATCGCCACCGCCGCCTCGGTCGGCAGCGGTGGCATCCAGGTCGTCCCGCCGGTCGGGCGCGGCATCTGGGAAGGCCGCATCCGCATCGTCCATCACTACTACGACCTGCAGCCGGACTACACCACCTACCAGTCCGCCAGCGGCAGCACGCAGGCGGCGTGCAACACCGCCCTGACCGCGGCCCTGAGCGCGGCGATCGCGGCCGAACCCACCGCGCAGGTCGACCACGACATCGACTGCTACTGGCATCCTTGAGCCTCGGCGCAGGGCCTGCCCGCGATGCGCGGTCGCCGTTCGGCCGGGCATCGCGGGTGCCAGATTGACCCCGGGCCGGTGCGGGGTACCGGCAGGGGAGAGGGGCGTTGCGAGGGACGCGCACGCGGACGCGATGGAGCGGCCTGTTGCCGGCGACCGCGCTGGCCTGCGTCGCGGCCACCGCCGATGCCGCGTCGATCCCCGCCTGCGCCGCGATCGACGTGCGCACGCTGCCCGCGCCGGCGACCTGCGAACGCCTGTTTCCGTCGGCCGACCTGCAGTCGCTGTACGAGGACGCCGACGACCGGATCGGGAAGGGCCATCTCGGCTCCGCGAAGACGGCGCTGGGCTGTGCCGCGGCCCGGCTCGCGCCCGGCCACGATGCCGCGGCGCGCTACGAATGGATCCGGCGCCTCGGCGTGCTCGCGTATCGCGACGAGCACGTCGACGTCGCGCTCGGGCATTTCCGCTGTGCGCTGTCGATCGCGGAAGCCCGCCACGATCGCCCCGCCATCGCGAAGCAGCTGAAGAACGTCGGCAGCGCCCTGCGCAGGCAGCACCACGACTACGACGCCCTGCGCATGCTCGAGCGCGGCCTGGCGATGCAGCGTGCCGACGGCGACCCCGATGTCGGCGGCGCGCTGGCCAACATCGCGGACCTGTACCGCGACCTGGACGATCGCGATCAGGCCCGGGCCTACACCCTGCAGGCGATGGCTGCGTTCCGCCGCAGCGGCAACGCGGTCGAGGTCGCGCACATGCAGCACGGCCTCGGCAGGCTGGCGCTGGAAGCCGGGGACACGAAGACCGCCATCGCCGAATTCGAGTCGGCGCTGGCCGCGCTGCGGGCGCACGGCAACGTGCCGTACCGGCTGCGCGTGCATGCCGATCTTGCATTGGCCGCGCTCGGAGAGAATGATCGCGCGCGCGCCCGTCGCCATGTCGACGACGGACTGGCGTTGGCCGCGGCGGACGATTTGCCGGTGCCGTCGGAACTGCAACTCGTGGCGGCCCGTGTCGACCGGCTCGACGGGCGCACCGAGCCTGCCGCGACCGCCTGGGGACCGCACTCGCGGGCAGTTCGGCCAGCCTGGCCGAGCGCGCCGACCTCCTGGACGAACAGGTCGCCCTGCTCGCGCAGCAAGGGCAGGACCGGGAGGCGCTGGAAAAGCTGCGCGAGGCCCGCGAGGCCGAACGCGCGAAGCAGCGCGCCGCCAGCGGGCGCCGGCTCGATTTCCTGCGTGCGCGCTTCGAGGCGTCCGAGCGCGAGCGCACCATCGCCCGGTTGCGCCAGCGCACGCTGGTACTGTGGCTGGTCGCGGTGTCCGCGCTGGCCGCGCTGTTCGCGGTGTCGATCGTGTTCCTGCGCCGCCAGCAGCGCGCGCGGCTGGTCGAAGCCGCGAACCGCGCGCGCTACGAGGAAATGCTGGCGCGCTACCGGCGCGAGGCCGATGCGCTCGGCAACGATCGCGACCTGCTGCAGGGCCTGTTCGACAGCCGCGGCGACGCGCTGTGCCTGCTCGACGCCGACGGCACCGTGCTCGCGGCCAATCGCGCCGCCTGCCCGCTGCTCGGCGCCGCGCCCGATGGCCTCGCCGGACGGCCCATGTCCGAACGGTTGTCCGCCGCGGACGCCGCCGCGCTGGCGACGGCGCTGGAACGCATGGAAGACAGCGCGTCGCAGACGCTGGTCTTCGCCGCGGACGATGCGCGCCCGGCGCTGCACATCGAGCTGTCGCCATGGGAGCAGGGCGACGGCCGGGTGGTGATGCGGCTGGCGATGCAGGCGAACGCATCGGTGGCGGATGGCGGCACCACGCCGTCCGCCGCGACGCACGTCGAGCCCGTTCCCGACGCAGGCGCGGCGCGCGCGGCGTTCCGGCTCGCGCTGGTGGAACTCATGCTGGCGGTGGTCGAAGCCTGGGAACGCAGCACCGGCAAGAACCGCATCGAACTGGCCGAACGCAGCCGCATCTGGCGCATCAACATCGACGACGGCCGCCTGCGTGCGCGGGCGATGGAACGCTACCTCAATCTGTCGCGGCTGCCGCAGAACCCGCGCTGGCGCGACGTGCTGCGACTGGCCTACTACGTGCTCGGCGAATGTCGGCTCGAACCCGCCGAGCGCGAGGACCTGCAGCGCCGGGTGGACGGCGTGCTCGCCTACACCCGGCGCAGTGCGCTGGTGTGATCGCGCGGCGCGATCACGGACCGGTCGCGGGCCGGACGATGCGCACGTCGCGGGGCACCACGCTCGGCTCGGCGGACTTCATCCTCGGCGGCGGCACGCAGACGTAGCAGGTGCCCTCCAGTCCGTCGTCGTAACTGGCGTACTGATCGTGATGGTCGACGGCGTTGAACGAGGCCGGCGAGCTCACCTGGAAATACGCTTGTCCCTTCCCCTTGTCCGCGGCGTTGCAATACGAATAGGCATCGACCGCTGCGTAGAGCCAGACGTCGACCACGCCGCAGGTGGCGTCGCCGCCGGGATCCCGCGGCGGCCCGATCGGGCCATGCGACGCGCCGACCGTCGGCCTGGCCGACGATGCCGTCACCGGCGTGGCCTGCTGCGCGAGATCGGGCACCAGCGCGGCGATCGCTTCGGCCAGCGTCGCGCGACGCACGGGGCCGCGACGCGCGGTGACGGCGTGCGGCTGCGGGTGTTCCGCCTCGAAGGTCTTCAGATCGGCCGGACTGAACCGGAAGCTGGCGATGGTGATCCGCCGGGCGCCGGGCGTCTTGCAGGCCGCCGGTGCGACCGGCGGGTCGGCCAGCGCGGGGAAGGCGATCGTCAGGCCCAGGCGAACAGCAGGAGCAGTCGGGAAGCGATGGTCATGCGGGTCACTCCTTGAGGTCGGGTCGGGCCAGTCTCGGGAAGACGATCGGGCCACGCCAGCGCATCGCCGGGCAGAAGCCGGGAACAAAGCCGGCAAGCCGTTGATTCGAATCGGTGCGGGCCGCGCCGGCGGCGATTCGTTCCCGGCTTCGTCCTTACCCGGCGGCGGGGACGCTGCCTACGGTGGACCGACCGGATCGCCCCGCGTCCTGCCGCCACGGCGCAGACGCTCCGGCCCTCCATCGCCGCCTCCGCGGCCTCGCCAGGAGCCTCGCCATGTCGTCTTCGCCGCAATCCCTCGCTGTCGTGTTCCTTCGCACCCTGCTCGCCGCCGCGCTGGCCGCCGTCGCCGGCCGGTCGCCCACCCCCGCGCCGTCGGCCCGTGCGCAGGCGCGCGAGGTAGCTCCGCCGCGCGCCGACCTGCCGGCGGCCACCGCGATCGAGCGCATGCCCACGCTGGGGTGCTGCCAGTGCCTCGGCCGCGAGAACACGCTCGACCTGAGCACCGTCCCCGGCGTCCCGTGGCGGGTCAACGGCCAGCCTGTCGTGGCGGTGTCGCCGGTCAACGCGGCCTGGGCCAACCTCACCAACGGCGCCCGATGGGTCTCGTCGAATGCCACGGGCAGCGGCGGCAACGGCGCCACCTACCACTACACGCTGCAGTTCCGGGTCGAGGCATGCACGATCCCGCAGGCGATCGTGCTGAAGGGCCTCGCGGTGGCCGGCGACAACGACGAGAAGGTGTTCCTGACCGGCCCCGTCGGTGGCGGTCCGGTGGCCTGCACGGCCGCAGGCGGCTACTGCTTCACCAACGGCAACCGGCGGATCAACTTCGCCAACTGGCCGCTGACGCAGCCCGGCGTGTACACGCTGCACGTCGACGTCGACAACATCAGCGGCCCCACCGGCATGTTCCTCAGCGCCGTGCTCGAAGGCCGCTGCACGAAGGCACCGGTCAAGCCGGACAAGGGCGAACAGGCCCCCTGAACCCGCGCGCATCCGCGTGTCCGGCCTCGCACGCCGCCGGACACGCATGCCGCACGGGGGCGGCGCCTCGTTCCGTTCCGCTGCGCTCCCGTCGGCTTCCCGGCGTGTCCCCGCCCGTCCCGAGGCGGGCGTCCCCTCTCGAAAAAAAGGAATCGCGATGAACATGCCATCCACGCTGGCGCTC
>JBQCJG010000399.1:0-12305 GCA_051952955.1 Lysobacteraceae bacterium
GAGGCGCAGGTTGTCCGAGGGCAGGGGCGGGGTGGTGCAGAGGTTGGGTTATGCCGCCGGGGTGGACCCGCGGGCGTGGGTGTGGGGCGGTGCCGTGGTGAAGACCGCGCTGGTGTATTCGGCGACGTCGCCGACGCTGGCCGCCGGACAGGCCTGGGTGCCGACCGATACGGCCCACGATCGCACGACGCAGAAGACCTACGACAACGCCGGCCGGTTGGCGACGGAGACCGTAGTCGGCGCGGACAACAGCCAGACGCAAAAGACCACCTACGCCTACGATGCGGCGGATCGCCTGCTCCAGGTCAGCGTGACCGATGGTGCAGGCACCGCGGGGACTGCCCGCACCACGCGCTTCCTCTACGACAGCGTCGGCCGGGTGGGCGCGACGATCGACGCGAAGGGCTACGTCACCGAGACGCTCTACGATCTGGCGGGCCGGGTGGTGAAGACGGTGCGGTACGCGACCGTGCTGGCGAATCCGAACGTGACCGACCTGGCGGCGTTGAAGGCCACGCTGTCGACGATCGCCACGACGTCCGACCTGACGACGCGGTATCTCTACGACGGCCAGGGCCGCGAGGTCGGCACGGTCGACGCCGAAGGCTACTTCACCGAGTCGATCTACGACGAGGCGTCGAACCAGCGCGCAGTGAAGGCTTACGCGAAGAAGTTGACGGGCCTGGCCGGCACCGAGAGCCTGTCGGCACTGCGCACGCTCGCGACCACGGGCGCACCGAGCGAAGCGTACCGCCTGACCCAGCGCGCCTTCAACGCGCTGGGCCAACTGCAGACCGAGCTGAATCCGGAAGGTACCGTCACCCGGTACTCGTACGACGAAGCCGGCCGGTTGGTGCGGACGGAGAGCGGTTACGGAACGACCGAGGTGCGCGAGAACAACCTGCGCTACGACGTCTTCGGCAACGTGATCGGCGAAATCTCCGGCGAGAACGTGGCGAAGGCGATCCAGGCGCTCGCGCCCGGCAAGACGCTCGACGATCCGACCCTGTCGTCGGCGACGCTGGATGCGGTCTACGCGCAGTACGGCGTGCGCCACGACTACGATCTGCTGGGTCGCCGCATCGAGAGCATCGACGCCCAGGGCAACAAGACCTGGACGTTCTACGACAACGCGGGACGCGCGACGTTCGTGGTGCGGGGCGTGAAGGATGGCGCCGGACTGCAGAATGCCGCGGGCGAGGTGACGGAGACGCGCTACGGTGCGTTCGGCGAGGTGACCGATGTCATCGCCTACACCGGCCGGATCACGATCGGCACACCCGGCAGCCGCGCCAGCGTGCAGACGGCGATCGCGACGCTGACCGCGATCGGCAGCACCGACAGCCGCCTGCAGTTGCGCTACGACCAGCGCGGCCTGCTCACCGAGCGGGTCGATGCGGAAGGGTACCGGACCACCTACGGCTACAACGCATTCGGCGAAGAAGCGCAGGTGCAGGAGTGGACGCTCGCGAATGCGCTGCTGCGCACGCAGAGCCGCAGCTACGACGTGCGCGGCCAGCTCACCGGCACGACCGACAACGCCGGCGCGCTCACGCGCAGCCAAGGCTGGACCTACGATGCGTTCGGACGCATGGCGACGGCGACCGATGCGCGCGGCACGGTGACGCAATACGCCTACGACCGTCGCGGCCGGCAGGTGCAGGTGACGCAGGTGCTGGGCGCCAGCCGTTCCGAAACCGTGTCGAGCACCTACGATGCATTCGACCGGGTGCTGACCACGACCGATGCGCGCGGTGCGACCACCAGCTGGGTCTACAGCGATATCGATCGCAGCATCGTCATGACCACGCCCGAAGGGTTTGCGGTGACGACCAAATTCAACCGCTTTGGCCAGACGATCGAAGTGCGGCAGCCGCTGCCGGGCGGTGGCACCGCGGTGTCGAGCACGGCATACGATCGCGACGGCCACGTGATCACGCAGACCGATGCGCTGGGCAAGATACTGACCAACGAGTACGACATCCGCGGCCTGCTGGCGGCGACGGTGGACGCGACCGGACGGCGGGTGGAGTACGCCTACGACGCTGTCGGCCGCATGCTGACGCGCACCGAGGATCCGGGTACAGGCAGGCTCAACCTGGTCACGACCACGGTCTACGACGCACAGGGCCGTCAGATCCGGGTCACGGACGCGAGCGGTCGTGTCACGACGATGACCTACGATCGCAACGGCCAACTGACCGAAGTGGTGCGCGATCCGTCCGGACTGGCGCTCAAGACCACCTACACTTGGGATCGCGACGGTCGCCAGTTGAGCGTGACCGAAGGCGCGAACACCGCCAACGCGACGACCACCACCTATGCCTATGACGGCTACGGCCGCCGGACCGGCGAGACGGTGGCCCCGGGCACGCTGGCGTTGACCACGACCTACGTCTACGACGCCAACGACAACGTCGTGTCGAAGACCGACGCCAGCGGCCGGGTCACGCGCTACGCCTACGACACTGCGGACCGGCTGCGGTTCGTGCTCGACGGGACGGGAGACGTCGCCGAGACGGCCTACGACCTCAACGGCCGGGTGACGATGACCCGACGCTACGCGAAGGCGCTGAACACGGCCACGCTGGGCGCGACGCCGTCGGAGACGGACATCGCCACGGCGATCCAGTCGCAGTCGCTGGCCAACGACGCCCTCGACGAAGCGGAGTACCGGGTCTACGACGCCAACGGTCGCGAGCGTTTCCGGATCGATGGCGCGGGCGACGTGGTGGAGCAGGTCTATGATGCCGGTGGTCGGGTGACGCGACAGACGCGCTACGCCAACCGCATCGCGCTGGCCCCCTCGCTGCGCACCACGCTGACGGCGGGCGCGACGCCGGCGTCGATCACGGTGACTGCCGCCGCATCGGACGAAAATGTCCGTTACGTCTACGACGCCGCGGGCCAGCTGCGCTACACGATCGAGGGGACGGGCAGCTACAGCGCAGTCTGGTACGACGCCGCCGGCCGTATCGCCGTGAAACGGGCCATGATCAAGCCGCTCAACCCGGGATCGATCGCCGACGGCATGACGGTCGCGCAGATCGACGCGATGAACCAGTGGGGCGCGACGGACGATCTGGACATGTTCGTCTACGACGGCGCGGGCCGCTTGCGGTACGCGCTGCAGACGGTTGGCGATCCGACGGCCACCACGTTCACGGCCGCGGTCACGGAGACGCGCTACGACGGCGCGGATCGCGTTTTGCTGACGCGCGCCTTCGCGGACCTGATGACGCTGGACGCGACGCTGATCGGCAAGCTGGGCGGCGGCACGGCCACGGACGCGGACTTCGCGACGTTCACGGCGGCCAACGCCGCGAATGCGCAGAGCGAGCGGAGGGTCTACGACACGGCAGGCCGGCAGGTCTTCGTGATCGACGGCACCGGTGGCGTCGTCGCAACCTGGTACGACCAGGCCAGTCGCGTGAGCGTGACCCGCGCGCTGGTGGCGAAGCTGTCGACGGCGGGCCTGAGCGATGCCACCACGTCGGCGCAGGTCAGTGCGCAGTTGGTGTGGGGAGCGACCGACGACCTGCGGATGTACGTCTACGATGCCGCGGGTCGCCAGCGCTTCGCGCTGCGGGGCGTCGGGGACATCACGGTCTTCCCGTTCACCGCGAGCGTGGCCGAGACCACCTACGACGGCGCGGGCAGGGTGCTGAACACCCGCGCGTTCGCCGATCTGATGAGCCTGGACGCGACGCTGATCGGCAAGCTCGGCGCCGGGACCGCGGTCGAAACCGATTTCGCGGCGTTCGCGTCGTCGCACGCCGGCAGCGTCCAGAGCATGCGTCGGGTGTACGACGCAGCGGGTCGGCTGACCTACGCGATCGATGGCACGGGTGCGTACATCCGGACCTGGTACGACGGCGCAGGTCGCGTCAGCGTGACCCGGGCCATGGTCGCCAGACTGTCGACGGCGAGCCTGAGCGATGCCACGACGGTGGACCAGCTCAACCCGCTGGTGACGTGGGGCGCGACCGACGACCTGCGGATGTACGTCTACGATGCCGCGGGTCGCCAACGCTTCGTGCTGCGAGGGATCGGCGACATCACGGTGTTCCCGTTCACGGCCAGCGTGGCGGAGACCCTCTACGACGGCGCGGGTCGGGTGCTGAACACCCGGGCGTTCACCGATCTGATGAGCCTGGATGCCACGCTGATCGGCAAACTCGGTGCCGGGACCGCCGCCGAGAGCGATTTCGCGTCGTTCGCGACGTCGCATGCCGCCAACGTGCAGAGCGAGCGCCGGGTGTACGACGCCTCCGGCCGCGCGGTCTACGTCATCGACGCCGCGGGCGCCTACGCGCGGACGTGGTACGACGGCATGGGGCGTGCGGTGGCGGTGCGTCGGTTCGACGCCGCATTCGCGCCGGCGAACGTGAGCGATGCGACGACCACCGGCCAGCTCGACGCGCTGCTGGACTGGAGTGCCGCGTCGCGCACGGAATTCCGGGTCTACGACGCGACCAACCAATTGCGCATCGTCTACGACGCGAACGCGATGGTGTCCCGGATGGACTACGACGGCGCGGGGCGTCTGGTGATGACGCACCGGTACGGGGCCGCGTTCGCCTTCGACAGCGCACTCAACACGCGGCTCTTCGCCGGCACGGCGACGATCGCGGACTTCGCCACGTTCACCTCGGCCAACGAGGCGACGGCGCGGGCGGCCGCACAGGTCTACGACGCGGCCGGGCAGTTGCGCTTCTCCCTCGACCGCGACGGGACTCAGTGGCTCGTCGGCGAGCGCCAGTACGACGGCATCGGCCGGACGACGGTGGAACGGCGGTGCGGGTTCGCGATCGCCTACAGCCAGGGGCAGACCGAGTCGACCGTCGTCGCGGCGATCCAGGCGCAGCTGAGCACCGATCCCCAGATCCAGGCGACCCAGTACCGGGCGACGCGCTATCTCTACGATGGCGCGAACCAGGTGCGCTACGTCGCCGACGCGACCGGCGCGTTGAGCGAGTCGCGCTACGAAGGCGCCGGTCGCGTGATCGAGTCGCGCAGCTACGCCAACCGTCCGACGGGCGCGACCTTCACCACCGCGGGATTGGACGCCTGGGTCCAGACGCAGGCAACCGCGGACATCCGCAAGCTGGTCAACGCCTACGACGCCGGGGGGCGGCTGCTGTCCCGCACCGATGCGTTGAGCCACAGCGAGAGCTTCGCCTACGACGGCATCGGCCGCATGACCAGTCGCACCGATCGCGCCGGTGCAGTCTGGACGTACCAGTACGATGGCGCCGGACGGCGGGTTGCGGAGACCAGCCCGCAGGTGCAGGTGAACACGGTCGATGGCGCCGGCGCAATGACCACGACCACGCGCGCCGTCGTCACCCGCTACGCCTACGATGCGCTGGGTCAGCTGGTCACGAAGACGGAAAACGCCGATACCGGCGATACCCGCGTCACCCAGTACACCTACGACACGCGCGGCCATCTGACCCGCACGACGCTGCCCAATCCGGGAGCGGTCGATCCCACGACGGGGGCTATCGTCTACGCGGGCAATCCGCCGACGGTCGACACCACCTACGATTTCCTGGGGCGCGCTGTCGTCGTCAAGGATGCGGCGGGGCAGTACAGCTACCGCGTCTACGACGGCCTGGATCGCGTGATCGCGGAGGTCGATCCGCTGCTGAACGTCAGCACGTACGCCTACAACGCCTACGGCGAACAGACCTCGAACATGCGCTTCGCCGCGACGCTGAACACCGCGGCCTCCGCCTTCACCTCGGCCGGCTGGACGACGGGCAAGGCGATGACGGCCGCCGAGATCGCCGCCGGCACCAACGCCGGCGACGCCGCCAATCGCACCATCACCACGGAGTACGACGGCCTGGGTCGCAAGACGAAGGTGCTGCTGCCGGCGCTGAGCTACTACAAGGCGAACGGCACGTCGACGACCGGCCAGCCGACCACCACGTTCGCATACAACGCCTACGGCGAGAGCGTCCGCGAGTCGGTCCTGCTGGAAGGCACCGCCGGCCAGTCGGATGCGGTCTGGGCGGACACCTGGCGTTTCTACGATGCGGCCGGACGCAATACCCTGACCGTCGACGCGGAAGGCTACGTCACGCGCACCGACTACAACGCGACGGGCGAGGCGACGAAGGTCGTCGAATACGCGCGTGCCGTGTCCACGGCCAGCGTGAACGCCACCACGCCGCCGTCGCTGCCGACGGCCGGCGATGCGACCACCGGCTACGATCGCGAGATTCGCTGGACGTACGACGTGCTGGGCCGCAAGGCCAGCGAGACGGTGGTGCGCACTTTGCGCACGACCTCCGGCGGCGCCCAGACCGTGGATGCGACGACGACGTACGGCTACGACAACGAGGACCGGGCGACGACGGTGACCGATGCCAGCGGCACCGTCACCACGACCTACGATGCGCTGGGCCACGTGGTCGCGGTCCAGGAGCAGGCCCGGAGCGTGCTGGTCTCCAATGCCGGCACGCTGTTGCAGCAAAGCAACGCCAACACGTTGGCCTCGGCAGGGCTGTACGTGCAGCGGTCGCCTTATACCACGATGGCCTACGACGCCTTCGGCAACGTGGTCGGCGTGCGGCGTTACGCCAACGGCCGCGACGGCACCAATGCTGCGGTGGCCGACGACACCCGCGACCAGATCACCGTCACCCGTTACCTGAAATCCGGGCAGGCGGCGATGAGCCGGGATCCGCTGGGCAACTTCACGTATTCGGCCTACGACGCCGCGGGCCGCCTGCTGCATGCCTGGTCGCGACTGGAAGGATCGGAGGACGTGCGCGATGCGATGGTGCATCGCTGGTACACCTACGACGCCGCGGGCCGCCAGACCGGCAGCCGCACCCTGCGCACGAGTCTCGACGGCGCGACCGTGCTGGGTGCCGACCAGTCCGAAGCGGTGACCTACAACGCGTTCGGCGAGATCGCGACCAAGACCTACGGCGAAGCTGGCGCCCTGCTGGCCGGCACGCTGCAGTACGGCTACGACGCCGCCGGGCGGATGATCTCCGACAACGCGGTCGGCGCCACCCGCCAGTTCGGCTACAACCTGGCAGGCTTCCAGGTACGCGAGTCGCACATGACGTGGATCGACACGGCGACGGGTGCGCTGGACACGGTGACGTGGACCAAGACCGACCGGCTGGGCCGCGCGGTGTCGGTGCAGTTGCCGTCGTACACCACAAGCGCGAGCGACACCGCGCTGGTGCGGCAGGCGTTCGATCGCTGGGGCAACGTGGTGCAGGTCGTCGACGCCCGCGGTTACCAGACGGACTACCAGTTCGACGACCGCAACCAGGTGGTGCAGGAGACGCGGCCGCTGGTGTGGGTGGTGAACGAATCCGGCGCGGGCAGCTGGCAGCGCCCCGTGAACGCCTGGTACTACGACGCGCTGGGTCGGCTGTCCGGCACGCGCGACGCCAACGGCAACCTCACCTCGTACGCCTACGACGCGGGCGGGCGCATGCTGGCGCAGACCGATGCGCTGGGCAACGTCACCCGACATGCCTACGACGCGCTGGGCAACGAGGCGCTGGCGCAGGATGCGCTGGGCTACATCACGTCGAAGAGCTACGACCAGGCGGGTCGGGTGACGGCGATCGGCGACTATCTGGCCTCCGGCACGGGCCGCCAGTCGGCCGTGCTGCAGGCCTACGTGCTGAACCAGAACGGCGATCGCCTGCGCGTGACCAACGCGCTGGGCCAGACCCAGCGCTACGACTACGACAGCCAGCAGCGCCTTCTGCGCAGCGAGACGGCGATGGGCGTGGTCGCCGGCTACGCCTACGACGTGCAGGGCCACAAGATCCGCGAGACCAACGGCCTGACCGGCCAGACCTCGATGGCAGCGCCGTCCGGGACGTGGACCGATCGCGACGGCGACGTGGTGCAGACCAACAGCCTGCGCTGGGTCTACGACGCCTTCGGTCGGGTGACCGACCACAACGACCTGGGCGGCCGCGACAGCAACTACGTCTACGACGCCGCCTCGGGCATGCTGAAGCAGGAAACCACCGCTGGCGGCGCCTATGGCTACACCGCGGGCGACAAGACCATCAGCTACACCCGCAACGGGCGGGTGCGGAAGATCGAGGAGGTCGGCGGCGGCACGTACCTGTACGAATACGACGCCGCGGGCAACCGGGTGAAGGAAGACGTGACCGCCGTCGACGGCGACAACAAGACCTTCCACCTGCTGACCCGCACCACCTACGACAGCAACAACCGCGTGCAGCGCGTGGTGCAGGACGACGTGCCCACCGGCAAGCGGATCTTCGACCTGATCTACGACTACGATGCGAACGGCAATCGCCGCCGCGTGGTCAGCCAGTCCGGGTTCGGCGACAACGTCAGCGGGATCACCGTGACCGACAGCGCGCCGGTGGTGACGGCGCCGCCGCAGGATCGCGGCGCGAAGAAGGGCCAGACCTCGACGTTCCGTCTGCTGTTCAGCGACGTGTTCCGCGACGCCGAGGGCGATGCGCTGACGCTGGCGATCAGCAAGGGGGATGGCAGCGCGCTGCCTTCGTGGCTGACCGCCACGCGCGATGCGCAGACCGGCGAGATCGTGTTCGTGGCGACCCCCGCGGCGGGCGCGGCGGACGAGGACGTGGTGGTGAAGCTCACCGCCTACGAGACCTCCAACAGCGCGAAGACGGTCAGCACCACCTTCACGGTGAAGGTGCGCAGCAACAATGCGCCGGAGACGCTGGGTCCGGGGGCGATGACCTATTATCCGAAGACCGGTCAGGCCTACGGCCGCGACCTGCTGGCGGGCGACTTCTTCCGCGACATCGACGTGAACGACGCGCTGGCGCTGAGCGTGATCGGCACGCTGCCGCCGGGCATGACGGCGACGGCCACCGGCGGGCTGGTACACGTGGCGGGCACGCCGACCACGGCGGGCACGTACAGCATCACGCTGCGGGCCACCGACCAGGCCGGCGCGACGGCGGACAAGACGATCACCTTCGTCTGCGCGGCGAACGCGGCGCCGACGGCGACGGCGCAGGCCGCGACCGACGCCACGCTCAACAGCACCTACCTGTGGCAGAAGACGCTGTCCGAAGTGTTCACCGATCCCAACGGCGACACGCTGCAGGTGAGCGCCAGCGGCCTTCCGAACTGGCTGAGCTTCCAGTACCAGACCAGTGCGTCGCCGCCGAAGCTGATGCTCAACGGCGTGGTGCCGCCGACCGAGCAGGACAACACGACGTACAACGTGGTGCTGACCGCGACCGACCCGAGCGGGGCGAGCGTGAGCACGACCGTGCAGGTGCGGGTGACGACGAACATCGCGCCGGAAGCGCCGCCGGTGAGCAACCGCAACGCGCGGCAGGGCGCAGCGTTCACCGAGGTGCTGCCGGCGTTCTTCGACGCCAACGGCGACACGCTGACGATCGGCCTGACCGGCCTGCCGCCCGGGCTGAGCTTCAACACGGCGACGCGCACGATCAGCGGCACGCCGACGACCGGCGGCAGCTGGACGGTGACCTACAGCGCCAACGACGGCCGGGTGACGACGAGCACGAGCTTCACGCTCGCGGTGGAGGCGAACGCGGCGCCGGTGGCGCCGACGATCGCGGCGAAGTCGGGGGTGCGGACCACGCCGGTGTACCTCGTGCTGCCGGCGTTCACGGATGCGAACAACGACACGCTGGCGTACAGCGTGAGCGGCCTGCCGACGGGGATGAGCTTCAACGCGGCGACGCGGACGATCGCGGGTCGTCCGACGGCGACCGGCAGCTGGACGGTGACGTACACGGCGAACGACGGTCGCGGCGGAGTGGCGAGCACGACGTTCGGTTACACGATCGCCGAGCCGGTGGGGAACCAGGTACCGTGGTGACGAACCCGCTGCCGGACGTGCTGTACGACCCGAGCACGGGTTTCAGCTTCCAGCTGGCGTCGGATGCGTTCACGGACCCGGAAGGCTCGACGCTGACGTACACGGCGAAGAAGAGCGACGGCAGCAACCTGCCGTCGTGGCTGACGTTCAATGCCTCGACGCGGACGTTCTCGGGCACGACGCCGATGCTGACGGACGCGAGCTGGTCGATCCGGGTGACGACGACGGACCCGTCGGGCGCGAGCGTGTACGACGACTTCGTGTTCACGACGACCAGCGGCGGCGGTTCGCAGGCGATGGTGTACGAGATGGGCCTGAGCCAGGAGACCCTGACGCAGAGCTACACGCAGACGTCGGGCCCGGCGTCGGTGCAGGTGCAGGACCGGTGGTTCACGTACGACGCGCTGAACCGGATCAAGATCAGCGGCGGCACGCTGGTGGCGGGTGCGCCGGGGCAGAACGCGACGATCCAGCTGCAGCCGTCGACGCCGTCGAACGAGGCGTTCGAGGTGGGCTACGACGCGGCGGGCCGGCAGACGGTGATCTACCGGCAGATGACGGTGGGCAACCAGGGCGTCAAGACGTTCGCGACGCAGACGATCTACGATGCGCGCGGGAACCGGATCTATCTGTACAACCTGCAGGAGCTGGGCGGGGCGAACACGGGGGTGCAGACGGCGTACACGTACGACGCGGCGAACCAGGTGACCGAGTCGCGCAGCTACTTCAGCGTGGGGGCGGAGAGCTGGAAGGCGGGTCCGCTGGATGGCGAGGGCTATCCGCTGTACATGGTGAACATCGGCGGGATGCTGTCGGGCCGGGAGACGTTCCAGTACGACGCGGACGGGCGGATGGTGCGCCAGGACACGCAGGGCCGCCCGACCGGCGACACGTGGTGGCAGAACCCGTCGTGGTCGCAGGGCGCGCCGTCGGCGCAGTACGGCGACGCGAGCGTGCTGCAGCTGCAGGCGCGGGTGGACTACACCCAGGGCGACGGCACGTCGGCGTGGCAGGACACGGACCTGAGCAACAACGCGTCGAAGTACGATGCGGCGGGCCGGCTGACGGGCTACCGGTACTCGGCGAAACAGGACGGGAACTGGTTCACGCACACGTTCGCCAGCAGCTTCGAGGGCTGGGAGGGGTGGAGCGAGAAGCAGGTCTCGGGGACGAGCAGCAACAGCAACTACAAGCCGACGACGAACACGCTGAGCTACGACCGCTACGGTCGGCTGGCGAAGCAGCAGGAGCATACCGAGTACCAGAGCGGCGCGATCGACGACCGGGTGCGGGTGTACGCGAGCACGGGCGAAGGCCAGGTGCTGAACCGTCGCGAGGGCACGTGGAAGGACGGCCAGTTCGCGGAAGGCGATGCGGACGGCTACGGCAGCAAGCCGCTGTACCGGTACGTGTACGCGAACGGTCAGTCGATGGCGGAGCTGAAGGACGGCGGCCAGGTGCGCGCCGGGATGACGCTCGGCATCCAGTCGGTGGCGGGGATGGAGGCGTACGAAGTGGGCGGCGGGATGGTGGTGCCGCTGGCGGGCGAGACGCTGCGCACGCTGGCGCAGCGGGTGTACGGCACGAGCAGCCAGTGGTACGTGCTGGCGGACGCGAACGGCCTGAGCGACCCCGAGGCGACGCTGACGGCGGGCGTGCAGTTGAAGGCGCCGAGCACGACGGTGGGGAAGAACGACGCGGGGACGTTCAAGCCGTACAACCCGAACGAGGCGATCGGGAGCACGTCGCCGAGTCTGCCGTATATCCAGCCGCCGGATCAGAGCAATTGCCTCCGGGTCACGGCGATACTGATTCGTGTGGTGGCGGCCGTGGTGACGGTATTCGCACCGAATCCCTATACGGCGATGGTAGTCGCGGGTGGAGGTGAGTTCGCGGCGCAGACGGCTGAAATCGCCGGAAACTGGCGTGAAGGTTACAACTATGCGGATATTGCACGTGCGGTCGTGATGGCGGGTGCAACCGGCGGAAATACAGGTGCATCGCTGACGCAACGCCTTGGAAACGCTGCGATACAGGCAGGCATGCGTTATGCCGGGGATTACGTCTACCAGAGGCTGACGGGCAATGATCCGACGTTCAGCTGGAAGAACGTCGCGGTCGAAGTCGGGACCAGCCTCGTGACTGAGGGCCTGTTCGGCGAAAACGCCGTGCGTGGCAACGGTGTTGAAAGCGGCATTCGCGTAGCGAAGACAGCGCAGGAAGCCTACAACTGGTCAAAGATTGCAGTGGAAGCCTTGAAGTCTGCTGGTCGTGCGGTTGTAACTGCAGGCGTGCACTACGGGATGGAGAAGGCGATCCTGCATGAAGCCAGTTGGGATCCCGAGTCGGTGGGTCTGTCTGCCCTGCAGTCGGGGTTGACGACGGCAGGGGTGTTGGGGTGGAAAAAACTAGAGGAAAATATAAAAACAGATGAGAATCGGAAAGACAAGAATTT
>JBQCJG010000400.1:0-2550 GCA_051952955.1 Lysobacteraceae bacterium
ACACGGCCGTGCGGAGCTGCTGCGGCGCACGCTGGACCCGGCCGCCGCCACCGAGGAACCGCCCCGGATCGAACTGCCGCCGCCTCCGCAGACCCGTTTCGATCCCGCGATCCGCGACGATCCGGCCATGCCCGCCGACGCCGAGGGCTTCCGCGTCGACGGCCTCGTGCGCCACCTCGGCCGCTACGGCAACCAGGCGTCGCCCCGGCTCGCGATCAACCGCCTGCGCGACCCGCGCTGGTGCGAGGCGTGGGACCGCGCGCTCGCGGGCACCGCCGGCCTGCGCGTGCGCTTCGCCGGCAGCGAGCTCGGCGTTCTGGCGCTGCGCGCGCTGCGGCCCGGCGCCGCGCACGCGCTGTGCGGCGAGCGCCATCCGCTGGACGGCCGCATCGCCAGCGGCATGGTGCAGAAGCACTTCATCGGGGCGTGGCACGCCCAGCACGGCGACGTGATCCGCACCTGGACCGACGACCAGCGCCGCGATTCTTTCGATGCCTTCACCCGGGCGATCGACATCACCGCCGCCAGCGACGCCGCCGCGCATGCGCCCTGCGACGTGGTGGTGTTCCCGGCCATCGACCACACACTGCTCGGCACCGGCCTCGTGCCGGCGATCCGCGCCGCACGCACCGCCGACGGCGGCGTGCCGCGGGTCATGCCCGCGCGGGCGACGCTGTACGCGATGCCGATCCAGTGGCGGTATCCCGATCAAGGCCGCGACGAAGAACCCGACGACGACGGCGCGGCCGGCTTCGACCTGACCGCCGTCGACCGCCTGCGCTGGAGCGCCTATCCGCAGGCGCTGGAGCTGGGGCCGGAATGCTGGACCGCGCTCGCCGCGCCGGTTCGCGTCGGCACGCTCGAGTTCGCCGCGTTCGAGGAACGCGTGGAGACCTTCGCGCTGCCCGCGCTGCGCGACGGCCGCATCGACGCGGTGCTGACCTGGTTCGATCTCGATCTCGACGGCACGGCGGGCAACGCGCGCCTGAGCAGCGCCCCCGACGGCGGCCTGCGCTGCCTGCGCCCGGCCGTCCACGCCGCCGACGGCCTGCCGGTGCGTGCGGGCGAGCTGCTGCACCTGCACGTCGGCCTGCACGAGACCCGACTGCACGCGCGCACCGTGCCGGCCCCGACCCGCCCGCACGCGAACACGCTGCCGTCGTGGTACGTGCCGATGCTGTGCGACGTCCGCCGCAACGCCGTGTACCGCGACGCGCTGCGCGCCCTGCTGCGGCAGGCGCCGGTGCGGCTGGCGCTGGACATCGGCGCCGGCACCGGGCTGCTGTCGATGCTCGCCGCGGAGGCCGGCGCTGCGCAGGTGATCGCCTGCGAACAGCAGCCCGCGATCGCCGCGGTCGGTCGCGAGACCGTCGCCGCGAATGGCCATGCCGACCGGATCGCCTTCGTCGAGAAGGACTGCCGCGCGCTGGAGATCCCCGGCGACCTGCCCGAACGCGCCGACCTGGCGCTGTTCGAGCTGTTCGACTGCAGCCTGATCGGCGAAGGCGTGCTGCATTTCCTTGCCCACGCCCGCGAGCACCTGCTGCGGCCGGACGCGCGCTTCCTGCCCGTCGGCGCGCGCCTGCGCGGTCAGGTGGTCGAGTACCGCTTCGACCGCGTGCTCGGCGTCGACGCCGCGCTGCTCAATCCCTACCTCGCGTCGCTGGAGTTCATCAACGTCGATGCGCGCGCGCTCGACTACCGCCCGCTCAGCGCCCCGTTCGACCTGTTCGACTTCGATTTCGCGACCGCCGGGCCGGAGCCGCAGGAGCTGGCGTTCGATCCGGTCGCGACCGCGGACGGCACTGCCAGCGCCCTGCTCTTCTGGTTCGACCTGCGGCTGGACGGCGACACCATGCTGTCCAACGCGCCCGACGCCGCGCCGCTGCACTGGCGGCAGGGCCTGCAGTTCCTGCCGGAAGCCAGGATTTCCGCCGGACATGCGCTGCCGCTGGCGGCGAAGCACAACGGCAGCGCCCTGCGCATCCAGTGGCGCCCGGACGGCCTGCCGCAGGAAGCGTTCTCGCGCCTGCCGCGGCTGGACCCGAACTGGCTCGCGGCCAACACCGAACTCGACCAGCGCACCGGGCAATTGCTGCAGCACTGTGCGCAGGATCCGGAGGAGTACCGCAAGGTCGCCGAGATCGCGCAGCGCCTCGCGGTCGATCCGGCGCGCCACGGGCTGGACCCGGTGATCGCCGAACGGTTCCTGCGGATGTTCCTCAACGCACCGGATTGAGGGCTGGCCGGCGCCCACGCGCCGGTGTCTGGTCGCCGGCGTTCAGACGACGTCGGAACGCCGCGTGGACACGGCCGCGATCGCCTCGTCCGCGCACAGCGGCAGGCAGCGGCGCAGCGCGACCGTCGTCGGCGGCCGCTCGCCGCGCTCGGCGCAGACCGCCAGCAGGTAGTCCCCGGCGGGCCGGTACTGCCACAGCGCCCAGCGTTCGGGCGCATCCTGCAGGTCCGGCTCGATCGCGAGCCGCACCGCCGCATCGTGCGGGTAGTGGAAGCTGAAACGCTCCAGCGGCAGCGACAGCCCCAGGCCGC
>JBQCJG010000401.1:0-6834 GCA_051952955.1 Lysobacteraceae bacterium
GACGATGCCGGCGATCGCGGCGACTCTGGTTTTCCCGGAAAAAGGTCGAGCCCGGACTCACGCGCGCGGCGAGGTGACGACGTCCGCATGGGTTCGCGGGAAGAACCGCCATGCCAGCACGCACAAGGCCGACAGGCCGACCAATGCATAGACGATGCGAGAAGCGATCGTCATGTCGCCGAAGATCGCAGCGACGAGGTCGAACGCGAAGAAGCCGACCAGCCCCCAGTTGAGTGCGCCGACGATGACCAGAACGAAGGCGATGGTGACGACGGGATTCATGCGGATCATGGCGATGTCCTTTGGGGGAGGGGCAGGGTTCACCACGCAGATTGCGTGCCATGCGCGTTTCCTGCGGATTCGCCGCATTCGATCGGATGCGCGACGCGTCCACCGGCATGCGGATCCGCGCAATGCTTGCCGCGTCGTGCAGGGTTTGCCCGGCCGAGTCGCGACATTTTCAGTGTGTCGCTGCCCGATCGGTCGTCCACAGCCACACGGCCCCGATCAGCAATGCCAGCTCGAGGCTTGCAACGCCCAGCGTCGTTTTTTCGACGGGCCAATGCTTCATCACGCTGATGGACCGGAAGAGGACAATCCCTGCGTAAAGACACAACGCCATGAGCAGCGCCGGCCTGTTCCATTCGGTCCGGTAAGCCGCAATGCCGAAAAAGAGCGCGACCCCCATCTGGAGGCCGCCATACACGGTCAGATATTCCGAGTGCCCGCTCGGGCTCAGGGACTTGTATCCGAGTGCGGACGAAGTCCCGGGCACATTCATCGAGCACAGAAGCGAGAACACTGCGTAGAGAGCGGCATTGATCCACAGATAAAGGGCCGTCATGACCAGCCTCGGCGGTGGTGATGGATCAGTAGATGCAGCAAGTCCTGTGCCATCCGCAGGGTTCCGGCCGGAACGTGAAATCCGGTGATTCGACAGGATCCAGAGGCACGATGCCGCGACATGGACCGCGATCACGCGCCATCGCTTCAGCGAATCGGTCGAGCGCCTGAACGTGGAGCAGCGGTGCGTCTCCCGTGACAGGAAGCATGGCGACCGGGGTCTTATAGTGCGGACAACTTCCCGATGGCAGCGAGGATCACCATGGCGACGATCAGACTGAGAGTGACGGGTTCCCTGAGCGGCTTCGATGCGCTGGTGACGGCGCTGCATGGCGTCGATGGCGTTGAGCGTGCGGAAGAACTCGCGGACCTCATGCCGCACATGGACGACGACGATTCCAGCTCTGCCGGATTGCCCGACGACAACAGCGGAACCGATGTGCATGCGCTGGAAGTGGACGTTGCTTCGCCCCAGGCCGACGTCGTCCGCTCGATCGCGGATCAGGCCAGCGCCCAGCATGGACTGGTTCTCGAATACGTCGACGAGTTCTGAAGGATCCGATCAGCGTTCCCGGGAGCTCCTCAGGACATCGACATCGGCACACGGACAGGACATGGCCCAATCGCAGCTGGCCGCCATGTCCGGTCCTGTGGCGGAAGCGAAGTGCACGGGGGTGCGTGCAGAGGCGATCCTGCAGCAGCAGCCAGCACTTGGTCGCACTCCCGGAGGATCGCCTGTTTTTACATAATATGCATTATGCGAAATGTAATATCCGTCTGCCACGTAGGATGCGGCGAAGCCAATGATTTCAGTTGGTCATGATCAGCCGATACCACGGATCGCCATCGCAGGACGGCGTCCGCCCCGAACCTGGTCATCTGCTCCGCTGCCTGAAACGCGTCGTCGCGGGCCGTTGCCGCAATCGGCCCGCGCCCCGTGTCAATCCAGTCAATCCCGGGGGGCGATCGTCCACGATGCACCGTCAGCCAGGATCTTCAGCGCCATGCCGCGCGAACGCGAGGCCGACGCGAGGCGTTCGGGGATGCCGGACGCTTCGAGGTAGACAGGCGGATCGGGTTCGCCGAAGTGGATCGGTACGAGCGTGCGGGCGCCGAGGGCGAGCGCGGCCTCGACCGCCTGCTCGGGCGTCAGCACCGCGGGAATGCCGACGTCGTGGAAGCGGCCGACGTTCTGCCGCGCGCCGTTGACCGGCAGGAACGCAGCCGTGAACGGGCCGTAGGCGCGACCGTAGTCGCCGAAGCGGCCGTGCCACTGCGTGTCGCCGGCATGGAAGAAGCGATGCCCGCCGGTGTCGACGATCCAGGACACCTGCGGAGCGCCGAAGCCGTCCACCGCAGGCACCGCGAACGCCACCATGTCGTCGCCGTTCCCGGGCACGAACACCGGGTCCCACTCGTTCGCCTGCACGGTGCGCAGGCCGCGCGTGTCGGCGAAGCGCAGGACGCCTGCGGTCGCGACCAGAGCCCCCTTCCCGCCGGTCAGGGTGCGGACGGTCGGCGGAGCGAAATGGTCGGCGTGGTGGTGCGAGATCAGCACGGTCGCGCCGTCCCCGGTCGCGCTGTCGGCAGCGAACCGCGCGGGCATGCCTTCGGTCTCGGGCACCGGGTCCACGAACAGCAACGACGCGCCTGCGCGCAGTTCGATGCCCGCCCACGGACGCTTGATCACGACGACCGGTGCGGCGTCCTGCCGGGGCGACGCCGTGGCTGGACGCCACAGGGCGAGCGCGCCGGCCGCGACGGTCGTGCCCAGAAAGGTTCGCCGGTCCATCATGGCGCGCCCTCCCCGGTCGAGATGGACGGTCCACGTGCCGCGTCACGCGCGTCCGCGAGCGCGAGGGTCGGCCCGGACGGCGTCCGATCCATCGGCGGCGCGCCATGCGGCGTCCGCTCGAACTCGTCGGCCGACAGGCCCTCGGTGCGCAGCGCTTCCCGGACCTCGGGCCGTTCGAGCAGGCGGGCGGCGTGTCGTGCCCAGTGGGACCATCGGCCCACCTCGAAGCCGAGGCGCAGCGCCCAGCGGCGGAAGACGAGCGGATACACGTCGGCGGCGCAGGGCGCATCGCCAGCCAGCCAGCCGTCGGCGACGGCCTCGTCGATGCGCCGGAAATGCGCCGCGAGCTTCGTTCGTCCGCCGGCTTCCAGCGCTTCCCGGCCGTCCTCGCCGTCGAGGAAACGTTCGGGCCGCCAGATCTGCGCGAAGCCGATGTGCACGGTCGACGCGAAATGGCTGAGCCACTGGACGGCCACCGCCCGTCGCACGGCACCGACGGGCAATACACCGGCCTCAGGGGCGAGGCTGTCCAGGCAGGCGACGACGGCCAGCGACTCCGTGACCACCGTGCCGTCGACGCGGAGCGCGGGCACGCGGCCTTCGGGATTGAGCGCGAGGAAAGCGGGGGCGCGGTGCTCGCCTGCGGCGATCCGGATGCGGTGCCGCGCGGCCGGCAACCGGGTCCGGTTGAGCGCGACGTGCGCGACCAGCGAGCATGCGCCGGGCGAATAATAGAGTTCGATCATGGCCCACCTCGGGGGTCGGAAACGCAACGGATGCACGGGTCTTCGTGCGTCCCGCGGAAGATGCGGCGGCCGCGGCGACCGCCTCGTCGCGGGGAGGCTGTGCGCTTCGACGGAGCAATGCGGGAGCGGAAGACTCTAGGACTGCATCGCGCCGCGGTCGAACGATGGTTGCCGGAGTGCGCATGTTAGGGTTGCTCACATGCGCACCCCGCGGCTGCCTTCGATCGTCTCCCTCCAGGCGCTGGAAGCCGCGGCGCGGCTGCAGAGCTACAGCCGGGCGGCCGAAGAGATGCACCTCACCCACGGTGCCATCAGCCAGCGCATCCGCGAACTCGAATCGCAGGTCGGCGCGCCGCTGTTCCGGAGGACGGGCAACCGCATGCTGCCGACCGCCGAAGCCCAGCGCCTGCTCGCGCACGTGCGTCCGGCGCTGGACGCCCTCGCGCAGGCGTTCGGGCGCGTCGCCACGGCGGACGCGTCCAGCGTGCTCCGGATCTCGACGCTGCCCTCGCTGGCGAACCGCTGGCTGGTGCCGCGCCTGCAGGAATTCCGTGCACGGACGGCGCAGGTCGACGTCGAACTCGCGGCCTCCACCGAACTGGAAACGCCGGGGCCGGCGCTGGACATGTCGATCCGCTACGGTCCCGGAGACTGGCCCGACGTCCGCTGCGAACCGCTGGCGCCGGAGCTGCTTTTCCCGGTGTGCACGCCGGCGTACGCGCGCGAGCATGGCCTCGGGACGCCGTCGGACCTCGCCAGCGCCGGATTGCTGCGCCACGCGTGGCAGCGGTGGAGTCCGTGGCTCGAGGCCGCTGGCCTGCCGGTGCGGGAACCAGTCGCGACGCCGCGCTACGGCGATTCGGAACATTTGGTGCGCGCCGCCGAAGCGGGCGAAGGCATCGCGCTGGCGCGCGGACTGATGGTGCTCGACAGCCTGCGCAGCGGCGCCCTCGTCGCGCCCTTCCCCATCGCCGTGCGCGATCGCTATCGCTATTTCGCCGTCCAGGCCGCCCGGCCGTCGCGCAAGGCCCCCGCGATCGCGCTCTTCGCCGACTGGCTCGCGGACCGCATCCGCGAAGACGCGCGGGCGCTCTCGAGCTTGTTCGGCGATCCCGCGCCCGACGCTCCTTGACACGATCCGAGCCGCCCGCGGTCGAGCTTGCCGACGCATCGGGCCAAAGCCGACAGCATGGCCGGTGGTCGGGGTGACGCTGTCACGGCTTCCGGGGTCGACTGTTGCCTCGCCCTGCCCCTCGCCGGACGGTCGACGAATGCTTCCGCCTCGACGTGTCGCTGCCGCCGAGCACGGGTTGCCTGTGCCGGCGACATCGTCGCCATCGCCGACGCCATGCGTGCGTGCGCGCTGCACGCTCGACCTGGTCGCCGCAGCCACGCGCCGCACCTTGGCCTGGTCCGAATTCCGCGAGCAGGAACCGGAACCGGCGCGACCATTTCCTTGCCTGCCGCGAGCGGCAGCCTCGCGATGCTGCCGGTCGCGCAAACGCTCGTCGCCACCGGCATCGCCCAACTGCGCGACGGCACGTGGACGCCGCACCGGCGTCTCGTGGTTCCAAGGCGCATCCCTTCCCGCGTGCACTTGGGACTTCAGTCCGGGAAGAGCTGGAGGCGGATCAGGCCGCCTCCGACTCCAGACTTTCTGCGGACGAGAAACTCAGGCCGTCAACAGGTACCCCACTTCGAGACCGGTCGAATCGACATTGAGGCTGGTGGTGTCCTTTGCGGTGACCGTGTATCCGGCATCGTGGAAGATGCTTTCCCATTCGCTCGGGGTCAGCAATTTCTGGTTCGTGAAGTAGTGCAGGAGGTAGTACGGGTTGTAGTAGGCCTTGGCGAGGCCGTGCTGCATGACCCCGGGGGTCGCGATCTGATCGTCGACCTCGATCACCGCGATGGCCGATGTCGGACAGCTCTTGCGAATGGTCGAGAGGAAACGGACCACCTCTTCCCTGCCCCGCTGGCCCATGATTTCGTGCAGGACGAAGCCGAGGATGAACAGGTCGGGCTTGCTCTCGGAAGGCCGCGTGACCCACTCCGCCGCATCCGCACAAATGATCTCCACGCGATCGCTCATGTTGCGGGATGCGATGTATTCCCGCGCGACGATGCAACTGCTTTCATTGGGTTCGATGCCGATGGTCTTGATGCCGGCGAAGTATTCGCAGAACTCGATGAGGTACATGCCATTGCCGCAGCCCATGTCGCAGATGGTCGCGGGAGGCGAACTCATCTTCTGGATCAACTTCTTGGTGAGCGGGAAAGCATCGTAGTGGCTGATGCCGCAGCTTCCCACCCCGACACTGACGATCTCTCGTCCCGCCACTCCGGAGCCGGCCTTCAGCTTGTCTCCGATCTCGAGGAAGGTGCCGCCGTAGCCGCCGATGAGCATCGTGTACCAGGCACGGAACTGCTCCAGGTCCCTGCCCTTCTCGCTCAGCTCGAAAAGCTCGCCTTCCTGGGCCAGGATGTTCTCGTTGACGAGGTACATCAGGAATCCGTAAACCCTCGCCGGGTCCAGCCCGATCCGATCGGAAATTCCATTGACGGACGATTTCCCGGAACGCAGCACATCGTAGATCCCGCTCGAGAACAGATGGTGGAGGCTGCTTGCCAGGACGAACTGTCGGATGGGCTGGATGCCCTCGACCAGCTTCGATTCGAAATCGCTCGTGATCATGCTCATGTCCCTCAGAATGGTTGCGGCATTGATGGATGGGCGGACTCCACGCGGGGCCGACTTTGGTGGCTCCCGGCTTCGAACGCGTTGTGAATCCTCGCGATGGCGGAGATCAGCCGATCGTTCTGGCTCTCGAGACCGATGGAAACCCGTAGATGACCCGGCAAGCCGAGCGGCCCGGCATCCTTCACCAGGATGTTTTCCTGCTGGAGTCTTTCCTGATAGGGAGTGCCGTTCGTATTGATCAGGAGGAAATTCGTTTCCGTGTTCCTGATGCCGATGCCGACGGCCTCGAGTTCCCGAAAGACCCGGTTCCTTTCCTTCACGTCGGCGCAGGCGCGCTCCATGAAGAAAGCCTCGTTCCTGAGGGCGCTTTCGATGAGCGCCAGCGATACGGTGCCCAATGCGCAGTAGCCAGCCAGCTTCCGCAGCTCGCCGATCTCGTGCTTGGGCCCCACCACGATCCCCAGCCTGAATCCGGCTAGTCCATACGCCTTCGACAGGGAATGATAGGTGAGCTGGTTGTTCTCCAGCGGCAGCAGGTTCTTCTGTTCCGAGTAGTGCCGATAGGTGCGGTCGAAAAACAGGATTCCGCATGCGTTGCGGATGTCTTCGAGGTCGCGCTGGCGCATCGCATTGCCCGTCGGGTTCGATGGATTGGCGATCAGCACCACATCCGACTTGCAGAACTTCCCGATATCGTCACGATCGATCGTGAAATCGTCGGGGCGCAATGTGACGGCCAGGGTGTTGGC
>JBQCJG010000402.1:0-2297 GCA_051952955.1 Lysobacteraceae bacterium
GGGGACAGGTTCTCGTCGAGCAGCGCGATCATCTTCTCGATCAGCGACGCCATCCCGATCGAATCGAAGCCGAGGTCGATGAAGCTCTGGCCGACGTCGATCTGCGCGCGCGGCATGCGCAGCAGGACGGCGGTTTCCTGCGAGAGGAAGCGCACCATCTTCTCCTCGGCATCGAGCGCTTCTGCCCGTTCGCCGTCGGCGAGCTTGTCGGCGAAGCGCCATTCGCGCGCGATCTCGCCGGCCTCGCCGTCCTGCCCGTCCTTCGCCTTCGGCCTGGCGACGGTGGGGATCACCACGCGCGACGACGCGTCGTCGTTCGGGTCGAAGTCCAGCCAGTAGCGCTGCCTGGCGAACGGATACGGCGGCAGGTCGACCAGGCGCGGTAGCGGCTGCGCGTTGCGGCGGCGCGTCACCACCACGTCGCGCCAATGACGCTCCCACGGCATGTCGATGCCGCCGACCCACAGCAGCGCGATGTCCTTGAGCATGCCTTCGCGCAGGTTGTCGAGCAGCTTGTCTTCGCCGATCTGCGACTTGATCACGTCGAAGACCCGGGCGTTGTCGCGCTCCTGCGGCCCGCCGAGGAAGATCGGACCGTTGCTGTCCGACGGCTTGTTGGCGGCCAGCTGCTTCGCGGCCCGCGCGAGGACGTCGAGCAGTTCCTTCGGGCTGGCGGCGATGACGGCGAGCCGGTGCTCCATCGGCACGGTCGTCATCTGCAGGGTGTAGGCCATGTCTTCCAGCGTCGGCGCCGGCCGGCCGGAGTACAGGACCAGCGACTCCTGCAGGGCGTCGTGCGTCAGCGTCAACGCCTCCTGCAGGGATTCGCGGGTCCGCGCCGAGAACACGAACAGCTGGCGGCCGCCCTGCTCCCTGCGCGTCGCCTCGCGTTCGGTGCGGTATTCCTCGAACAGCAGGTGCACGTTGATGCCGCTGTCGGAGAAGGAATTGACGCCGGCGCGGATCGGCTCGTCGCCGCGGCGCAGCGTCTCGAACGGGAGCGGATGGTCGGCGATGTACAGCGGATGCGCCGGCGAATCGATGTCGATGAAGCTGTTGAGCTTCTTCTTCGTGATCGTGGCCGGGAACTCCTTGTGGTGCAGCGACAGCGCGACCTTGATCGCGCTGGCCACGCCGCTCGCCGGCTCGAGATGGCCGATGTTGCCCTTGATGCTGCCGAGCGCGCAGTGCTTCTCGCCCGCGGACGACGCGGCGAAGGCGTTCTTGATGCCTTCGAATTCGAAGGAATCGCCCCACTTGGTCGCGTAGCCGTCGACTTCGATGTAGCGGACCGAGTTCGGGGCGATGCCGTGTCGCTCGTAGCATTCGGCGATCACCTGGGTGATGGCTTCATGCTTGATCTCGGAGATGAAGCTGGCGCGGCCGCGGTTGTTCTGGTGGGTCGCGACGACCTTGGCGAAGATGCGGCGGTTGTCGCGCTCGGCGTCGTCGAGCCGCGTGAGCACCAGCAGGCCGACGCCTTCGCCGCGGGTGAAGCCGTTGGCGGCATCGTCGAACACGCCGCAGGTGCCGTCGGGCGACAGCAGGCCGTAGCGCGCGATCGCCGCGTAGTCGCTCTGGAAGAGGTTCAGCGACACGCCGCCGCAGATCGCCACGTCGCACTCGCCCTGCGCCAGCGACTGGCAGGCGCGGTGGATCGCGAGCCCCGACGACGCGCAGCTGGCGTTGACCACTTCGCTCGGACCCTTGAAGTCGTACAGGAACGAGATGCGGTTGGCGAGGTAGTAGATCGGACTGGACGAGCTGAGCGCCGGGGCGTTCGGGATGCGGTGGAGGTTGCGGCGGAGATGGTGCTCGTACTCGGCGTATTCGTAACCGAGGAAGAGTCCCGTGCGCGTGCCGCGCAGCTTGTCCGCGCGGAGGCCGGCGTGCTGCAGCGCATGGAACAGCGCCTGGGTGACCAGGCGTTCCTGCGGGTCGCACAGGCGGGCTTCGTCTTCGGTGAGACCGAAGAAGGCGGGGTCGAAGCGGTCGACGTCGTCGATCAGCGCGCCCCAGCGCGGCGCGGCCTCGGCGTCGACGGTGCCCCAGCGGGTACCCTTCAGCGGCGCGATCAGCGAGCGCTGGTCGATCAGGTTGTTCCACAGCGCTTCCGGCGTCCGGGCGTCCGCGAAGTTGCAGGCGATGCCCACGACCGCGATGCCGGGGCTGCCGGTGGACACCGCCACCGTCTGCATGTCTTCCGGCTCGGCGGCGGGTGCCTGTGCGCCCAGGCCGTAGTAGTGCAGCAGTGCGTCGGCGTGGTGTTCCAGCAGATGGTCGATCAGCGCCTGCTT
>JBQCJG010000403.1:0-2951 GCA_051952955.1 Lysobacteraceae bacterium
GGACGCGTGCCGGGGCGGAGAAGAGGAACCCGGCACGCGCCCGCCGCGGCGGGCTCAGAACTCGTAGCGGACGCTGGCCGAGAGCGTGCGGCCGGGGATCGAGCGGGCGCGGATGATGTTCTCCGCGCCGGCGACGATCGCGCCTTCCTCCGCCTCGGTGATGCCGAACGTGTCGAGCACGTTGTTGACGTTGAGGCCGACGACCCAGTGCTCCGCGAACCGGTAGTCGGCGAACAGGTTGACCTGGGTGTAGCCGGGCATCGTCAGCTGGTTGTCGTCCTGGGTGTAGGCGTCGGTGGTGCCGATCAGGTTCGCGCCGAGCGTCCAGTCCGCGGCCTGATAGCCGCCGGTGAGCTGGTAGACGAGATCGGCCTGGCGACGCGGCGTGTGGCCTTCGTTCGCCGGCGTGATCTCGTCCTTGCCGATTTCCGCGTCGGTCCAGGTCAGGCCGCCGTTGAGGAAGAATTCGTTCACGCGCAGCGAGGCTTCGAGTTCGAGGCCGTGCGCCTTGTAGACGCGATCGAAGAAGCGCTGGCTGGTCAGTTCGAAGTTCTGTTCCTCGGTCTTCGCATAGAACGCGGTGCCGAACAGGCTAAGGCCGCCGCGGCGCCATTTCAGGCCGGCTTCGACCTGATCGACCATGTCGACCGCGTCCTGCGCGCGCACCGAGCCGTCGGGGCGGACCACGCCGAACAACAGGCGGTCGGCGTTGGCGCGGCCGCCGCGGCTGATCCGCGCGAAGCCGGCAAGGTCGTCCCGGAACAGGTAGTTCGCACCGATCGAGTACGAGGTGTAGTCCCAGTCGTAGTCGATCGGCGACGCCGCGGCGTTGTTCACTTCCGACCCGCTGCGCTCGGGCGCGGAAATCACGCCATCGCCGTTCACGTCGACGTTCGCGACCTGCACGCTGCCGGCGTAACGGCCACGCGCGGTGCCGGTGTCGCGGCGCACGCTGGCGTCGATGTCGAGCCGGCCCAGCGCGTACGACAGCGAGAGGTACGGCGCGCCGATCGTGTACGTGGCCGCATAGCGGCGCGTGCAGCAGTTGCCCCAGAACGGCACGCCGTAGGCGTAGAGACCGTGGTCGGAAAGATTGGCGTTGGACGCGTCGTACACGTCGAGCAGCGCCGAGCGGCCGTCGCCGTCGAGCGTCTGCAGGTACGAATTCCACACCCAGTCCATGTCGATCTTCTGGCGCGAGCGGTAGTAGCCGCCGCTCAGGTCGAGCTTGCCGTCGCCGGCGTCGAGGCTGCGGGTGAGCTTGAGGTCGTTGACGACGTTGCCGAAGTCGTTGATCTCGGTGTTGAACAGGTGGGTGCGCACGGTGGTGCCGGTGTAGGCCTGCCCCGCGTTCGGGCCGCTGGCGTATCGCAGCGTCGAGCCGGCGCCGCCGACGCTGTCGGCGAGCCCCGACGCGCTGCCGACTTCGGCCGGGAACGGCGCGACGAAGCGGCCGCTGTTGTCGGCGTAGCGGAATTTCTCGTCGATGCGCCAGCCGTCGCCGAAGCGGTACTGCGCTTCCACGCCGAACGCGGTGCTGTCCGGGTGCATGCCGTCGGCGATGTCGGTGCGGCGGCGGCGGTTGTCGCCGTCCAGCCCGATGTCGGTGCGGAAATGGCGGCTCTGCAACGTGTCGCGCGCCGGGTCGAAGCCGTCGATGGCGCCGAGGTGCGGATTGCCGTTACTGCCGGTCGCACGCGTGGGCACCGGCAGGTAGCCGATCGCGCGGTCGTCGAGGCGCTTGAGGTGGAAGCGCACGTAGCCGCTGTCGAACTCGCGGGTGAGGTTGGCCTTCAGCTGGCCGCCCTTCTCGGCGGTGTAGCCGGCGTCGCGCACGCCGTCGCCGGCGCGCCAGAAGCCGCCGACGTGGAAGCGCCAGCCGTTGCCGAAGGGCTGGCCGTAGCGGAAGTCGACGCGGTGGCTGGCGTAATCGAGGCCGGTGGTCAGGCCGACCGCACCGCCCTGTACCTCGCCGGTGTCGCTGATGAAGTTGATCACGCCGCCGGGCGAGTTGCTGGCGAAGGTCGAGGCCGAACCGCCGCGCACCGCCTGAATGCGGTCGACCGAGCCGTCGTAGCGCAGGAAGATGTCGGCGTTGCCGAAGGCGATGTCGCCGAACTCCATCACCGGCAGGCCGTCTTCCTGCAGCTGCAGGAACTTCGCGCCGCCGGCCGCGACCGGCAGGCCGCGCACGGCGATGTTGGCGTTGCCTTCGCCGCCGGTGGACTCCGAACGCACGCCCGGCAGGCTGCGGAAGATCTCGGCGGTGGAGCGGGGCGCGGCGCGCGCCACGGTGTCGGCGGTGAGGTCGCTCGTGGACACGCTGCTGCGCAGCTTCGACTTGCCGCCGGCGGTCGCGGTGACCACGATGGCGTCGAGGTCGTTGCCGCTCGCGGGCTTGTCCGCCGCGTCCGGCGCAGCCGCTTCGGGCGACTGCGCCGCGGCGACGCCTGGCGCGCACGACAGGCCGATGGCGCAGGCCACGGCGAACGACAGCGGACGGACGGGGGTGCGGCGTGGCAGGGACGACGTCGACGGGTGGCGCATGGCGGCGGAACCTCCGGGTGTCGGGTGGGCAGCGGCGGGCTGCCGGGCGGAGATGTGATAGCGAGATACGCAATCGATTGCAAGCACTTTCTTTCGACAGGATCCGCCCGTGGTGCGGCGTGCCGGATACGGCGCGGACGGCGTTTCGATAACCGCATGAAATCTCGGATTTATCGTCGAATCGGGAACGTTCCGGGCCCGGGAATCGATCCGGAAGAAGGCAGGAAGGCGGTCGATTCCTGCTGCGACGCAGCATGTACAATCGATTGCGTTGACGCACTATCCGTTCGCCGGCGACGCTGTGCGCCGGCGGTCGCATCCGTCCGCCTGCGCCTTCCCCGGAGCCTGTCATGGCCGATCTGCACGTCCGTCTGGAGACCCTCGATCTCGTCGTCCTCGCGCTG
>JBQCJG010000404.1:0-3578 GCA_051952955.1 Lysobacteraceae bacterium
GAAGTCGGCCAGCGTCGCCAGCGCCGCGCGCACCACCGCGGTCGCGCCGCGACCGCCGCCGAGGCTGCGCACCAGCGCGGGCACGCTGCGGCGGCCGTCGATGCGCGCCAGCAGGTGGAAGCCGAGCGCGTCGAGGTCGAGTACGGTCACGTCTTCGGCCTCGGGCGCGCGCCAGAAGCAGAGCGCGTGCGGCTCGTCGGGCACCGCGCCGAGGTCGGGCACGCTGGCATGCAGCGCGGCGGCGAGCGCGCGCGGATCGCAGCCGAATTCCCGCAGCCGCAGGGTGCCGCGCAGTCGCGGGACGTCGGGCAGATCGACCGCATCGACGTCCGCATCGTCCGCGGCGACATGCCACGGCCCGAGCCGCGCGATCGCGTCCTCGTAGCGCAGCGCATCGCGCAGCCGCGCGTGGACCGGATCGGCGTCGTCCAGCCAGCCGTCGAGGAAGTCGAGCAGGTCGCGGGCGCGATCGGGCAGCGCCGCGGCCCACGGCAGCCGCCGCAGCGAGCGGAATTCCGCGTACGCCGAGAACATCGCGATCTCCATCGCGGTCGCGCTCATCAGCCGGAACGACAGCGGATAGTGCGCGCGCAGCGGGTTGTGGCGCACCTTCACGCCCAGCCCGGAGAACTTGGCGAGCGCGTCGAGGTCGATCTCGCCCGGCGCCACACCCAGCGCGCGCAGGCGCTCGGGCTGCGCGCGCCAGCGCACCAGCAGCCGCGGCTGCTCGAGACCCGCGGCCATCACCGCCTGCACGCGCGCCAGGCTCATGCGGCCTCCAGCAGCGTGCGGGTGCGCAGCAGTTGCTGCTGCAGGATCGCCTGCGGGAACGCGCCCGACCAGTTGTATTCCAGCGTCAGCGCCTGCGGCCGCACCACCTCGAGCACGCGGCGCAGCAGGTCGAACACTTCGGGCGGCGCAGGCACCGCGTGGTCGTCCCACGCGACGCCCGACTGCGTGCTCATGCCGGAGATATGGATCTCGACCACGCGCTCCAGCGGCAGCCGCTTCAGTTCGCGCTGCGGGTCGGCGCCGGTGTTGACGCAGGTGATCAGGAAATGGGTGAGGTCCAGCAGCAGGCCGGCGTCGCAGTGCGCGAGCACGTCGGCGATGTACGCCGACATCGGCATGGTGCTGCCGGGCACCTCGAAATACTGCGGCGCGTTCTCCAGCAGCAGCGGCGTGGCGCCGAGCCGAGCCCGCGCCGCGGCGTAGTTGTCGATCACCCGCGCGACCGAGGCTTCGCTCAGCTGCGGGCAGACGGTGTAGGTCAGCGAGGACGGCGCGATCGCGTCGCCGTCGTCGTCGAGCCCTTCGGCGGACACGTAGGCGAGGTGTTCGCCGATCCACGGGGTCCTCAATCGCGCGGCGGCGGCGGCGATGGCGTCGAGGGTCTGCGCGGTCGGCGGCACGGTGCCGGCGACCGAGACGCTGGCGCAGTGCAGGATCAGCGGGATGCGCTGCTGCACGTCGCCGGCCTCGGGCGTGTGCCGCAGCTGTTCGAACGGGATCTCGAGGTAGTCGAGCGCGTCGGGCAGCGCGTCCAGGCAGGCCAGCGCCGGCGGGCCGTAGGCCAGGCCGATCTGGGTCCGGTTAGTGTCCGGCCTGAAATGCTTCACGCGCTGCGCCTCGATGGGAATGCGGTCGTCACCCGGCCCGCGGTCGCGGCGACGACGTCGCGCTCCGCACGTCGTGCCGTGCAGGCGGGCGAAGCGTCGCGGGGGACGGTTCCGGCCCGCAGGCCGGAACCGCGCGGGCGTTCAACGACGGGATCAGTCGTACAGCCAGGGGCCGCTGAGCTTGCCGCCGCTCAGGTCGACCTTGCTCAGCGTCACCGTCAGCGTGCCCTTGTCGATGCAGCGCTTGATGGCCGCGATCTTCTTCGCGTCCAGCGGCATCGACAGGTGCATCTTCGGGATCGCGCCGCTGAGGGCGATGCTGGCCGACTTGGCGGCGCCGCTCTTCTTCGCGACTTTCTTGGCCGCCTTCTTGGCCGGGGCTTTCGCGGCCTTCGCCGCCGGTTTGCGCGTTGTTGCCATTTCCCTGCTCCTCCCTGCTCACATGATGACCGCGTTGCGGGGCCGGACGATGCGGTAGCTTTGCGGAATCCCTGGCATGCGGTGCGGTCCCGAGGCGATGCACCGGCGAACGTCCGCGACTCCCGCGGGGTGATCGATGGCGCGAATCGTCATCGCAGCTTCGGAACCGACGACGCGGCGACCATGTCACACGCTTCTCGAAATTGTCAACATCCGTCGTCGTGCAGCGTCACGATGTCGCGCACGCCGCCATGCAGCACGCCACCGTGCACTGCAGCATCGCCTGCATCGCGCGCCTGCAGGCGCATGCGCGGATCGCAGGTCGGCAGCAGCATCACGTGCACGCGCCAGTCGATCGCGACGTCCTCGCGCAGCAGCGCGTCGCCGCGCGAGGACAGCGCCGCGAGCAGCGCGCGCAGCAGCCGAAGCGCGAGCGCGCGGCCGACGCAGACGTGCCCGCCGGCGCCGAACGGGAAATAGACGTACGGCGACGGCCGCAGGTCCGCCCAGCGCGCGGGCAGGAACCGTTCCGGTTCGCGGAACAGGGCCGGCTCGCGATGCGACAGGAACGGGCACAGCAGCACTTCGGTGCGGGCCGGCAGACGCTGCGCGCCCAGCCGCACCGCGGTGCGCGTTGTCCGCACCATCAGCGCGTTCGGCGTGAGCACCCGCAGCGACTCGGACAGCACCGCGTCGGACAGCGCCGCGTCCGCCGGCGTCTCCTGCGACAACGCCGGCCCGGGACCGGAGCGGCCATCGTCGTCGCGCAGGCGTGCGCGCAGCGTCGGCAACTGGCTCAGCGCGAGCAGCGTCCACGCCATCGCCACCGCCACCGGTTCGTTGGTGGACACCGCGAGCACGTTGGCGTGGCCGACGAACGCTTCGTCGTCGATCGCCGCGTCCAGCGCCAGCGGCGCGAGCGTGCCGAACATCGCCGCGTCGCGCGGCGCGGCGCGCACGGCGGCGCACACGGCAGCACGGTAGCGGCGCAGGCCGCCGTCGAGCGCCAGACCGCTGCGCACCAGCGCCTCGCGCGCATCGGCGTCGAGCGCGGCCCACGGCGCCGCGGCTTCGCGCCGCAGGCGGAAATAGTCCATGACCGCGGCGGGATCGAAGCCGTCGATCGCGACCTCGCCGAACAGCAGCGACGTGGACGCGGCCAGCGTCACCCCGCGCATCGTGTCCAGCAGCGGCCAGTCGTCGGGGTCGCGCGCCGCGAAGCCGGCATCGACCGCCTGCCGCGCGGCCGCGGCGATGTGCCCGGCGTCGGCGTGCGCCAGCGCGCGGGCGAGCTGCGCCTTCGCCTGCGCGTGCGCGTCGCCGCGCATGCCATGCAGGCTGGCGTTGAGGTGCACCAGCGGCGCCGGCAGGCCCAGCCGCACCGCCGCTGACACCGGCAGCACGAAGTGCTCGATGTCGCCCAGCACCGCGCGCTGGTGCGCTTCGCCGAACACCGCGACCACCTGCGCGCAGTCGTCGTCGCGGGAGAGCAGCGGGCCGGCCATGTCGAGCGCGAACAGGTCGCCGTGGCGGGCGCGG
>JBQCJG010000405.1:0-2696 GCA_051952955.1 Lysobacteraceae bacterium
CGCGCGCGCCGCCGCGGCCGCTTCGAGGTCGGACGCATCGTGGCCGGGCCGCGCCAGCGCGCGGATCCGATCGGCATGCACGGCCGCGGTGTCGGGCAGCACGGTCGCCCGCCGCACCAGCGCGCGCGCCGACAGCGTTTCGCCGGCGTCCTCGGCGATGCGCAGCCAGCCCAGCGCCAGGTTGCGCGCCTCCGGGACCGGCCACACGGCATCGACCGCGGCCAGCCACTCGCCGCGATCGGCCAGCGCCTCGCCCCAGTGCAGACGCAGCCGCTGCGCCAGCGCCGGATGCGTCTTTTCCAGCGCCGCCACCGTCTGCGCGAACTCGCCGTCGCGACGGGCCACCTGCAGCGCGCGCGCTTCGTCGCCCGCGAGCAGCAGCAGGCGCACGGCGGTCGCGCCGGGCATCTGCCAGGTCAGCGCGAGTTCCGCCGCCTGCACGTGGCGGCCATGACGTTCGAGGTAGTCGAGGCATTCCTGCCGCACGTTCAGCAGTTCGCCCAGTACGAACGCCGCCTCGTCGATGCGGCCGGCGCGGTCCAGCCGCTCGAACGCGCGGCGATAGAGGTCGCGCAGGTGCTGGGTCGTGCCGTCGTCCAGGCCGATGTCGACGCTGGCGCCGGTCTGGTCGCCGAGGCGCAGGTCGTCGCGACGCCCGGGCGTGCCGAACGCCTGCCCCAGCGAGCTGCCGGTGCCGTCGATCGGCAGCGCGTGGCGCAGCGCCTCGATCGGATCGCCGTCTTCGAAGCGCTGCATCATCCGCCGCAGGTAGGCGCCCTGGCGCCAGCCGATGAGGCGCGAGGCGCGGGTGGCAACGGCGAGCCGGGTCAGCGCGTCGCGCCAGGCCGACGGCGGCCGCGGCGCAGTGCGCCGTGATACACCACCCCCGGTGGTGCCCGTCCGCTGCCCGTGCGCCAGGCCCGCGCCGGCGATCGCGCCGGCCCCGGCGCCCAGCCAGCCCAGCGCGCGATCCACCAGCGACGCGCCGATGCCGAGGCCGAGGCCGCCTCCACCCGCACCGTGGCGCGCACCGCCCTTGCCGCCGGCGATCCGTCGCTTCCGTTCCGCGGCCGTGGCGACGACTTCGCGCAGGAAGCGCTCGCGCTCTTCGCTCGGCGGCGGGATGCGGTCGCCCAGCGCCTCGCGCACGTCGCGGCGCGTCGGCGGCGGCAGCGGCGGCGCGGCGACCGTCGCGCTGCAGTCGAAGGCGTCGTGCAGGGTGAGGTCGCCGAGATCGATCCACGTCGACGGATCCAGCGCCGCGCCGTCGGCAAGACGCAGCCCGTGCATGCGGGCGCCGCGCACCAGCACGACGTCGACGCCGCGCACGGCCGCGCGTTCGGCATCGGTCAGCGGTGCGCTGGCGAGCACCGCGCCGGCGCGGTCGCCGTCGAGCGTGCACAACGCCAGTCCCGGCAGGGTCGCGCAGTCGGCCAGCACCGGTTGCGGGAAGCGCAGCAGATCGCCGTCGGCGAAGCGCAGCGCCTGCGTGCCAGTACGCCAGTGCGCGAGCACCCGCGCCGCGTGGGCGTCGTCGTCGCGCCGGGCGGCGTCGAACCACAGCCCCGCGACCGGCTGCACGCCGGTCCACAGCGGCACGCGCACGGTCGCGTCGGCGACGACGGCGGGCAGGGCGGCGTCAGTCCGCATCGGGCGCCCCGTCGTCGTCGGACCAGGCGAGCGGGCCTGCGCCGCCCGGCGTGATCACGACCAGTTGCCGGCGTTCGGTGACCGCGGCGATCACGTCGCAGTCCACGCCCACGCTGCCCGTCGCGATCGGTACGTCCGCGTGGTGCAGCACGGTGTCGTCGGCGCCGTCGAACAGCACGATCCGCCGGCGGTCGGGCGACAGCGCGACGAGGCCGTGCAGGCGGGTGCCGGGCACGATCGCCAGCCCGCAGGCGCGCCAGCCGGCGCCGAGGCGATGCTGCGTCGTCGTCCACGGCCGCGCCATGCTGTTGCGCTGGACGATCGCCCAGTGCCCGCCCTCGCGCTGCCCGCCCGCGCCCATCGCCCAGGCGCCGGTGCCGAACGTGGCGACGCGCAGGAACGCCTGCGTCGGCATGCGCGGGGTGTCGACCTGGTGGACCATCACGTCGCCACGGCCGGAGCGATGGTGCAGGCGCAGCGACGTGCGCTGCGCGTCGCGATGCACGTAGGCCAGCCGTTCCGGATCCAGTCGCGCCATCGCCAGCACGTCCCGGGCGATGGTGTCGACGCCCGTCTTGCCGCGTCCCAGGCGGCCCTCGCCGGTGAAGCGCACCAGCCGGCGCGCGCCGTCGAGCACATAGAGGCCGCCCGGCTGGCCGCCGCCGGCGAGCAGCGCGCACGGCAGCCAGTGGGCCTGCCCGGGCGGCGCCTGGAAGTCGTCCTTCGGCGGGCGCGGCTGGACGCGGAAACCGGGGATGTTCCAGAAGTGCAGGTGTTCGGGATCGGCGATCACGCCGCCGAACGATTTGCCCAGCGTCGCGCACAGCAGCTCGCGGCCGCGGGCCCAGTTTGCCGAGCGGGTCGGCGTCGGCGTGCGGTCGCCGTCCTTCGGCAGCGTGTAGAGCATCGCCGTGCTGGCATCGAGCAGTGGCACCGCGATGCGTTGGCCGCCGGGTGCAATCAGCGGCGGCTGCCGCAGCGACAGGCGCGAACCGTCGTGCGCCGATGCGGCATCGTCCGCCGGCAGCGCCACGTGCTCGAACGCG
>JBQCJG010000406.1:0-2282 GCA_051952955.1 Lysobacteraceae bacterium
GACGCACAGCGCGTGCGCGGCGCCGTGCCGCAGCGCGCGCAGCGCCAGCACGCCGAGCTCGCTGCCGGCGAAGCGCACGCGCAGGCCGGCGGTGCCCGCGAGCGCGCGGTCCCACGCCTCGCACCAGCGCGGGTCGCGCAGGCGGTTGATCGCGGCGCGCGGCGACGCCTGGTTGCCGTAGCGGCCGAGATGGCGCACGAGGCCGTCGACCCGGAACGCCTCGGCATCGGCAGGCAGCGCCGGATCGTCGCGGATCGCGGGGTCGAAGCGGGTCTGCGGCGGAGGCGGCACTTCGATCCGGGGCGGTTCCCCGGCGGCGGCCGGGTCCAGCGTGCGCCGCAGCAGCTCCGCACGGCCGTGTTCGGCCTCGAGGATGCGGATGCGCTCCGCCAGCGCCGGGTCCGGCGTCGCGGCCTGGGCCCCGCGATACATCGCCAGCGCCTCGCCGAGGTCGCCCAGGCCTTCGTGGGCCTCGCCGGCCAGCCGCAGGGCGTCGGCATGGTCGCCGGCGGCGTGCAGCAGGCGGCGGGCATCGTCCAGCGCTTCGTCGTGCAGGCCCAGCCGCACTCGAAGGCGACCGCGGGCCAGTCGCGCGGCGGCGCGTTCCGGCGCCGCTTCCACCAGACAGTCGCGGTAGAACAGCGCTTCCTCCAGCCGTCCGTCGCGTTCGCCGTCGTCGGCCATCCGGTCCAGCAGCGGGATCGCCTGCCGCAGCGCGCCCTGCGGCACGGCCGACAGCGCGCGGCGCATGGCCTCGGGTTCGCCGGACGCCAGTGCGTCGGCGAGCAATGTGCTCCAGTCGCTCATCGCGGCACCGCCAGCAGGGCGTCGAGGTTGCGCACGTCGTGGCCGTACGGCGTGAGCACGGCGTGCACCGTCGACGCGGAGCCGCGGGGCAGGGCGTACTTCAGGAAGGTCGCCATCGTCCCCGAGGGGCCGACGTCGATGTAGCGGCACGGACCTTCGCCTTCGAGCCGGGCGATCGTGTCGAAGAAACGGATCGGCAGCCGGGGGGCGTCCCACAGATCCTGGTGGACCAGTCTGCGGACGTCGGTGGTCGCGCGGTCGCAGCAGGCGATCGGCACCGTGCCCTCGCGCAAGGTCAGTCCGCGGATCGCCTCCAGATAGGGCGCGCGGGCCGGGTCGATCCAGCGCGAATGGAAGGCGAACGACACCGCCAGCCGCTGGTGGACGATGCCGCGCCGCTTCAGTTCGGCCTCGATCGCGTCCAGCGCCGCCTGCGGTGCCGCCACGCCGAAATGCGCGTCGAAATTCAGCGCGGCCAGCTCGCTCGCCTCGTGCAGGAAGGGTTCCTGCGCGTACAGCGACGGGCTGTCGAGGATCGCGATGATGCCGCCGGGCGGGCAGGTGGCCTCGAAGGCGCGGGCTTGGGCGACCACGGCCGTCATCGCCGTCGCCTCGTCCATGCAGCCGGCCTGGGTGGCCGCGGCGAAGGTCCCGAGGCTGGCCCCGAGCACCACGTCCGGGCGGAGGCCGCCGGCGACCAGCCGCAGGGCCAGCGCCTGTTCCAGCATGAAGATCGCCGGATGGGTCAGCAGCGTCCGGTCGAAGGCGTCGTCCTTGCGGCCGTCGAAGGCGGCCTCCAGCACGGAAACGCCGCAGTGTTCCACTGCCAGGGCGTCGAGACGGTCCAGATGTTCGCGGAAGAGGGGGTCTGCGTCGTAGAGCGGCTGACCCATGCGGTAGTACTGCGATCCCTGTCCGGAAAAGACGAAGACCGTCCTGGCAAACGACATCCCACCACTCCTGTGCGTCCGTGTCGGTGACCGCGGATTATGGCATCGCCGTCCCGCGGCGTCGGGGAGACGATGGCAGAGGACGCCCGCGGGGCCCGGGCGTCTCGTGCCTGCAATGTGCACGGCCCATACTGTGCGGCGCAGGACGCCAGCCGCAGGGATGCGGACCACTTCCCCCGGAACCCACACATGCACATCCGCCCTTGGCGCCGGCAGGTCCTTGCCTGCGCGCTCGCCTTCTGCTGCACCAGCCTCGCGACCGCCGCCGACCTCGGCCACCCCGACCACTACGAATTCGACGCCACGCTGTCGGTGCCGTTCCAGGCCGTCGACGCGAAGTTCCCGATCCGCGTGGATTTCGACTATCCCGGCGCCGGTGGCCATACCCGCGCGGCCTGGCAGGTCGAGGTCCTGGCGCCCAGCGGCCGGGTTATCGGAAGCTACAGCGGCATCGCAACGATGAAGGATGGCCGCGGATTCAAGCTCGGTCGCTGGAAGGTCCTGGACGCAAACGGCCGTGCCCTG
>JBQCJG010000407.1:0-2317 GCA_051952955.1 Lysobacteraceae bacterium
ACCCCCCCCCCCCCCCGCAACTCCCGCCGGGCCATTGGTGGGGGCCGGCGCGGGGGGGGCCGCGGGGGTGTTCGGGGGGGCGCCGGGCGGCATCAGCAGGCCGCCGAGCACGACCACGATGCCGGCGAGGCGGATGCGCAGCGAATTCACGACCGGCGTGCGCGCGCGGCGGGGCAGGCGGATGAACATGGCGATGTCCTCGGGAAAATGCGCGCGGACGCGATACGCGGCGGTCAGTGCACGTCGATGGCGCGCTCGGTGCGCACCTCGCGACCACCGAGCGGATGAATGGCGACGATGCGATGGCGGCCCGCCGTCGGCACCGTGGCGAGCAGCAGGTAGTTGCGCGGATCGTCGCTGAGCAGGACGCCGCGCGCGTTGCGCAGGTTCGCCTGCGCCGTGCCTTCGAACACGCGGCGGCCGCGCGCGTCCTCGATCCACACGCGGAGGTCGCCGAGGTTCGCCAGCGCCTCGCCGTTGTCGGTCGCCAGCACTTCGATCAGCGTCGGCGCGCCGGCGCGCCAGCCGGATTCGACCATCGGCAGCATCAGTTCGAAGCGCGGGCGCAGCGACACCGCACCGACGATGCGTCCGCTGGCCTTGCCCGCGGGCACGAAGCGCAGGCGCCAGGTGCCGGGGGCGGCGTCTCGCAGCTCCGGCAGGAAATAGACGGCGCCGAGTTCCGGACGCACGGCCTGCTCGGCGGGCATGCGCTTGAGCGCGGCACCGGTGTCGCTGCGGACCGTGCGGCCTGCGGGATCGATCAATTCGACCTTCGCCAGCGGTGCGGTCGAGCGCAAGGTCGCGAAGACCATGCGCCGCGCATCGGCGGTCACCGTGATGCGCGTTTCGACCGGCGTGCCGTCGATCTTCGCGCTGATGCCGGTCGTGGTCTGCGCACAGGTCTGGGGCGCGAAGGCGGCCAGCAGCACCAGCACGAGGCCGGACGCGGCGCGGCGGAAGGCAGGCAGGGCGGGTACGGCATCCATCGGAATCCCCGGATCGACCGCGGTCGCGGCGATGGCCGAGCAGACACCGGGCGTCGCCGACGTTGCAATCCGGCAGTACCGAGTGTAGATAGCGAGGCTGCCCGGTATCGGAAAACGCGACTGATGGCCGTCTCCGTCGAACTGATCGATGCCCTGAAGCGCCTGCTGCGCGGCCAGGGCCTGACCTATCGCGAGCTGGCCTCGCGGATCAAGATGAGCGAGGCCGCGGTCAAGCGCATGTTCTCGCTGCGCGCCATGAGCCTGCAGCGACTGGAGCAGGTCTGCGACGTGCTGGACATCGGCCTGGCCGAACTGGCGGCGGAGTCCGCGCGCGGCCGCGACAGCATGGCGCAATTGACCGAAGCGCAGGAGAAGGCGCTGGTGTCCGACCCCGCGCTGCTGCTGGCGCTGTTCCTCAGCCTCAACCGCTGGCGCCAGCAGGACGTGCTGGCGCAGTTCGCCTTCACCGAACCGCAGTGGACCGGATTGCTGGTGAAGCTCGATCGGCTGGGCATCATCGAACTGCTGCCCGGCAACCGCGCCCGCGCGCTGACCGCACGCAACTTCCGCTGGCGCCGCGGCGGCCCGATGGAAGGCTACTTCCGCGAGAAGCTGCTGACCGACTACTTCGCCGACGCCTTCGACGGCGAACAGGACGGCCTGTTCCTGCTGACCGGCAGCCTCAGCATCGACGGCATCCGCCACATGCGCCAGCGCCTGGAAGACGTCGTCCGCGAATTCGACACGCTGCTCGCCCGCGACGCCACGCTGCCCGCGAAGGAACGCATCGGCGTGAGCCTCGTCCTCGCCCAGAAGCCGTGGCTGCTGCAGCTGTTCCAGGGCTACCGCCGCGCGCTCGATGCGCCGCCGCGGTAGGGTGGGGCACTGGCCCCGCATCGCGACACGCCTCGCTTCCGCACATCGATCGTGAAAGCGAACGGCGCAACCACTTGAGGTGATTGCGCCGTTCTGCGAACACGGATCGACACGACCAGCGGACGTCAACTCAGTTGCCGCCGCGGCAGTTCATCGCCATGCGCCGGATGTAGCGGTTCGAGGTCGTCGAAGTCGCGTTTCTCCAGGTCTTGAGGCCGGACATATAGCTGCCTTCCGGACACGCGATGATCGTCGCGCTATTGGCGGTACCGCCCCAGGTCCCGCCGATGCTGTCGCTGGTCAGGGTGTCCCAGGCCTTGTCACAGCGCGTCTTCATGGCGGAAACCCAGGTCGATGTGGGATAGACGTTGATTCCCTGGATCAGGTATCCCTTCGAACAGGTCAGGTTTCCACTGGAACCCGCATTGCTCCCGCCCAAGCTGAAAGTCTGT
>JBQCJG010000408.1:0-2244 GCA_051952955.1 Lysobacteraceae bacterium
GCCTGGATCTGGACGCGCTGCAGGCCACGCTGGACGCGATCGTCGACCGGCACGAGATCCTGCGCACGAGCTACCGCGTCACGGACGACGGCGAGCCCCATCAGGTCATCCATGCACCGACCCCGTTGCGGATCGGCGTCACGACGGGCAGTTCGACCGAAGAGGGCCTGCGTGCGCAGGTGGCGGCGGAAGCCATGCAGCCGTTCGATCTGGGCTCGGGCCCGATGCTCCGCGCCAGCCTCCTGCGGCTGGGCGACACGGACCACGTGCTGCTCATGACGATGCACCACATCGCGTCCGACGGCACCTCGATGGCCGTCCTCATCGACGAGTTCGTGCAGCTCTACGCTGCGTTCGCCGGCGGTGGCGAAAACCCGTTGCCGCCGCTGTCGGTGCAGTACGCCGACTTCGCGCAGTGGCAGCACGGCTGGCTGCAGGGCGAAACGCTCGAGCGACAACTGTCGTACTGGACCCGGCAGCTGGCGGGCATCCCGTCGCTGCACGGCCTGCCGACCGACAAGCCGCGACCGGCGTCGCAGAGCTTCGTCGGCGCAACGCTCCGGCGCCCGATCGACCAGGCCCTGCGCACGCAGCTGCAGGCGCTCGGCCAGGCGCATGGCGCGACGCTGTTCATGACGCTGCAGGCGGCGTTCGCCGCATTGCTGGCGCGGTACGGCAACGAGACCGATATCGTCATCGGCACGCCGATCGCCAACCGCGCGCATCCCGCGCTGGCATCGGTCATCGGGCTGTTCGTCAACACGCTGGTGCTGCGCAACGAAGTGTCGATGGAGGCATCGTTCGCGTCGTTGCTCGAGCAGACACGCCAGCTCGCCCTGGACGCCTACGAACACCAGGATGTGCCGTTCGAGATGCTGGTGTCGGCGTTGCAGCCCGAACGCAGCCTGAGCCACAGCCCGGTGTTCCAGGTGATGTTCGCGCTGCAGGAAAACGTCGATCCCGAACTCGCGCTCCCCGGCCTGCGCGTCGAGACGGTGGACACCGGCTACCAGGTCGCCAAGTTCGATCTGAGCCTGACCATCGACACGACCGCGGATGGCTTGCTGGGCAGTTGGGAATACTGCGTCGACCTGTTCGAGGCCGACAGCATCGCGCGCCTGGCCGAGAGCTTCGAGCAGCTGCTGCGCGCGGTCGTGGCCCGGCCCGAGCAGCCCGTGGGCGACGTGCCGCTGCTCACGGCGACGCAGCAGGACGTGATGTTGACGACGTGGTGCGGGCAGGCCTCGGCCCATGCGTCGGGGCGTTGCGCCCATGAAGTGTTCGAAGACCTCGTTCGCGCCCAGCCGGACGCGCTGGCGGTGACCAATGGCCAGCAGTCCCTGACCTATGGCGAACTGAACCAGCGTGCGAACCAGTGGGCGCACCATCTTGCGGAGCAGGGCATCGGACCGGACGTGCTGGTCGGCATCTGCGCCGAGCGTTCGCTCGACGCCATCGTCGCGATCATGGCGGTGATGAAAGCCGGCGGCGGGTACGTGCCGCTGGATCCGAACTACCCCTGGCCGCGCCTCGACTTCATGCTGAAGGACTCGGGCGTGCATTGCCTGCTGACCCAGACCTTCATGGCAGAGAATCTGCGCGACTCGAATGCGCTGCCGCTGTTCCTGGACGCACCGCCCGAGGCCGTGGCGCGGCGTTCGCGGGAGAATCCGCAGCCGCGCGCCCGGGGTCTCACGTCCCGAAACACGGCGTACATGATCTATACTTCCGGCTCGACGGGGGAGCCCAAAGGTGCCCTGATCACGCACGACAACGTGGTCGCGTACCGCGAAGTGGCCAGGCACGACTACGGAGCGAAGACAGACGATCGCGTGTTGCAGTTCTCGACGCTGTCTTTCGACATGTTCATGGACGACTTCAGCAATTCGTTGCTCACCGGCGGTGCCCTCGTGCTGAGGAACGACGACATCCTGGCGGGGCCCCGGGCCTTCTGCCAGTTCGTGAAAGCGCATCGGATCTCCGTCGCGAGCCTGCCCACCGCCTTCTGGCATGAGCTGTGTTCCAGCCCGGCGGAGCTGGAAGACCTGAATGAAAGCGATGCCCGCCTGTTGATCATCGGCGGCGAAGCGATGTCGAAGGCTGCGGTGGACCAGTGGCAATCCGTCGTTTCATCGAAGGTGCGCGTGCTCAACACGTACGGCCCGACCGAATGCACGGTCACCGCCAGTTGCTTCGATGTCGGGAGATCCATGGAGGGGTACGCCAATGTGCCCATCGGACGCC
>JBQCJG010000409.1:0-4100 GCA_051952955.1 Lysobacteraceae bacterium
TGGAGCCGGCGGCGATCGCGCGCTCCATCCAGCGCGTGCCGGCGGCCGGATCGGCGGGCACACCGTTGGCGCCCTCCAGCAGCAGCGCGCCCAGCAGCGCCTGCGCGTCGACGTCGCCGCGATCGGCATCGTCGCGCAGCAGCGTCAGGGCGCGTTCCGGCTTGCGCTTCACGCCGCGGCCCGCGATCGACAGCTGCGCCAGCCGCCGGCGCGCCGGTGCGCCCTGTGCGTCGGGGACCGCCGCCATCGTTTCGTACAGGCTCACCGCCGTGGCGAAATCGCCCTTGAGCTCGGGCCGCCCGGATTCGTAGGCAGCGGCGAGGTCGTAGATCGCGTCGGCATCGCCCGCGACCACGGCCGCCAGCAGCCAGTTCGTCGCGGTCCGCCATTCGCCGCGCTGCCACGCGTCGCGGAAGAGCGTGCGCATCGCCGGCGCATCGCCGCCCTGCGCCGCGGCCTCCAGCCAGGCCTGCGCCTCGGCCGTCATGTCCGCACCCTGCGCGTGCGCCTCTTGCACCTCGCGCCGCAGCGTGTAGGCCAGCTCGCGCTGCATCGTCGCACTGCCCGCTTCCGCCGCCCGCCGCAGCGCGTCACGGTAGGCGGCGGCGTCGCCGTTCCGTTGGTGGTATTCAGCGAGGAGGCCAAGGCCCAGCCCGGCGCCGTTCACCGCGGGCCGCGACAGCAGCGCGATGTCGGCCGGCGACATCCGGCCATCCGGCCGGGCGATCCGCTGCCGCGCGACGCGCAGCGCGGCGGCGTCGACGTTGCCCGCCGCTTCGGCCAGGCGCAGGCGCTCGATCACGAACGCATCGTCCGCGGCACCGCCCGCGCGGGTCTGCAGCAGGGCGTAGGCGACGCTGGCGCCGCGCCGGTACCAGCGGCGATCCGCGGCCTCCAGCAGCGCCTGCGCGGCCTGCCGGTCCTTCGCCACGCCCGCGCCTTCGGCATGCGCCAGCGCCAGCATCACCATCGGCAGCGCCTGCCGCCGTTCGGCCAGCGGCAGCAGCGCATCGACCAGCGGTTCGCCGCAGCCGGGCACGCGCGCCTGGATGCACAGCGCCAGCGACTCGCGCAGCGAGGCGATGCCGCCGCGCCGCGCCGCGTCGCGCAGCGCGTCCAGGCGTGCGGCCGCGGTGACGACTTCCTGCGCGGCCTGCATCGCGGCGATGTCCTCGCCCAGCACCCCGTCGCCCGCGCGCTCGCCCTTCACGAACGCGTCCAGCAGTTCGTTGCGCATGATCGGGAACCCGGCATGCGCGTCGTCGCGGTCGACGGCCCAGGTGGCCTCGATGCAGTCGAAGGCGAGGTGGTGTTCGACCTGCGCCTCGGGATCCCAGGCCGCGACGACCAGCGGCATCGTGCGTTCCGGGCGCACCAGCCGGTAGTACTCGTACCGGAATTCGTAGCCGAGCGTCGCGACCAGCGCGTAGACGTCGCTCGGCGAGAACACCCGGATCGGCTTGCGGAACTGGCCTTCGCCGGCGTTGGCCAGCGCGAGCTTCGACAGCGCGGCCAGCGCCGCCGTCTCGCGCTCGGCCTCCGCCTCGTCGCCGAGCGCTTCGGCGCAGAGCAGCGCCGCGCGGTGCAGGGCGATGCCGATCGGCACCTGCCGCACCGCTTCGCGCAGCGCATCGCCGTGCGCGCGGCAAGCGTCGGCATCGACCGTGGCGAGGGTGTAGCCCACCGTTTCCATGACGTCGAGGCGCTCGTAGGCATCGCCGAGTTCGCCGTGGGCGAGGAAACGCGTCCACGCCTGCGCCGGATCGGCCGCGACCTGCTCGGGCGTGGACGCCGCCAGCGCGCGCTCGCGCGCCGCGGTCGCCGATGCCGCATCGACGGCCTTCGCGTCGGCCCTGGCGACGTCGGCCGTCGCCGCCTGCGCGACCGGCAGCGCGCAGGCGCAGGCCAGCGCGAGCGCCGCCGCGACGCGGGCGATGACGCGCATCGCGCCGCTCACTTCGCGTTCTCTTCCATGACCTCGCGCAGCAGCGCGCGCAGGCGCTCCTGGCGCTGCTGCGCGCCGAGCGCGGCCGGCAGCGCGAAGCGCAGGCTCGCCGACAGGTCGTCGCGGACCTTGCGCAGTTCCGCCAGGTGCGCCGCGACCTGGTCCTGCGGCATTTCGCTGCGCCTGACGTCCATGTCGTACACCACCGTCACCGCCTTGTCGCCCACGGTCACGTCGCGGCGGAAGCCGAAGGCGTCCGCGCCGCGATCGATGCGCTCGGCGGTGAAGGTCGGTTTCCAGCGCTCGGGCAACTGCACGGTGATTTCGTGGCGATAGTGGCCGCGGTCGGCGAATTCGAGCGGGCCATGGCGTTCCAGCGCGTCGGGCAGTTCGCTCGCCCCCTGCAGCGCCTCGGCATAGACCTCGAGCGAACGCACGCCGGGGCTGTCGTCGCCGAACGGCGCCTTCAGCCGGTAACGCTCGCTGATGCGCAGGCGATTGTGATCCGGGTCGTCCTCGATCTTCGGTTGCGACAGCGTTTCGACATCGCCGTAGCGCTTGCGGTAGTACTCGGCGTAGCGCCGGGCCAGGTCGTCGCCGCGCTCGCTCAGCGTGTTGCGGCGCTGGTCGTCGGCGGAGGCGCCGGTGTAGGTGGTCTCGACCTCGAACGTGGCGTCCCTGCCGTCGGCCGCCGGCAGGAACCGTTCCTTCACCTCGATGCCAGCGTTGCCTTCGCGCGGACGCGCGATCGTTTCCAGCGCGGTGACGCCTTCGGCCACCGGCAGCACCATGCCGTAGTCGCCGAGATCGAACGCGTGCGGGTCGCCGCCCTGCTGGGAAATGGTCGGATCCACCCACACCGTTTCGCCGCCGAGGCGGGCGCGCACGATCACGTGGTTGAACACCGACGCGCTGGGCACGAAATCGCCGATCGCGCGGCCGCGGTCGGTCGACACCAGCGCCGGCGCGGCCTCGATCCCCAGCCGGTGCAGCAGCGTGGTCAACAGGTAGACCTTGTCCTTGCAGTCGCCGTAGCGGCGCTGCCACACCAGCCCGGGCGGATTCGGGCGATGGCTGTTGTCGCCGATCTCGATGCCGAAGTAGCGCACGTCGTTCTGCACCGCATGCAGCGCCGCCGTCAGGCGCGCGGCCGGATCGGGCAGCGCCTTCCACTGCGCCAGCCGGCCTTCCAGGTCGGCGTCGAACGGCGGGTCGAAGCGCGGATACAGCGGCAGCGCCCAGCGCACCACCTCGCCCCAGCCGCGGTCCGGCGCGATCTGCACCGTCGGGAACGGCTGGTACCACGCGGGATAGCCGTCCTCGTACACCGTGGCCGGCAGGCTGCGGGCCTGCAACTGCACCTCCTCGGCGTCGGCGAGGTGGCGCACCTGCGGTTCCAGCGCGACGTTCTCGCGATGCACGCGGACCTTCGTGCCCGGGTCGTACAGCACGCGCAGGCCGCTGCGCAGGGTCGGGTTGCGCCACGACAGCGTGGCCCAGTCGGACACCTGCCCGGCGAGGATCGGATTGCTGCCGGCGACGCTGTAGCTCACCCGCACGATGTCGTCGACGCGCACGTCGTCCAGCACGATCAGCGCGGTCACGGTGCCGTCGGTCATGTCCTGCTCGAAGTCGGCTTCGCGCCGCGCCAGCGAGATGCGCTCGGGCACCAGGCGGTCCTGCCAGCGGCCGTCGCGGCGCAGTTCGACGCGATGGATCGTCAGCCGCTGGAACTCGGGGTTGAACTCGATCTGGAAGCGGCCGGCGTCGCCGAGCAGCGACTGCGCCTTCGGCTCGAAGACGTGCTCGGTGTACATGACGTCCTGGCCGCGGCGGCGGTCGGACTGCACGTCGTACAGCCAGTAGCGCCAGCGGCGGTCGTCGGCGCCGGGCGCGCCGGCGTCCCAGCGCGCGGGCAGTTCGCGGCGCTGCACGAACGCCGGCTCGGGTCCGGTCTCGAAGCGCAATCCGCCGCTGACGTGTTCGGCCGCCGCGGCAGCCATCGATGCGGCGGCCATCGACGCGCCCGACAGCGCGCACCAGAGGGCCAGCGCCCAGCCCCGACGGAATCCCATGCCTCGCTCCCCACCCTGTCGATCGCGGCGACAGGCTACTACGAATGCCGCGGTGCGCGAGCGTCGTCGAGCAGCAGCGC
>JBQCJG010000410.1:0-2238 GCA_051952955.1 Lysobacteraceae bacterium
GGCGATCAACGGCATTCCGGGCGTCGCGGGCTACTTCACCGGCTTCAGCCCGTTCCACGTGATCGGCCAGTTGTTCGGCACGCTGCCGGTGTACATCGTCTGGTCGCTGCCCACCGTCGGCTGGCTGATGCTCTGCTCCGCGTGGTCGCGCCGCTTCCCGTTCCTGTGGGCCGTGCTGATCCCGCTGCTGGGCTGCGCCATGGCCAGCATGACCGGCCTGATCTTCAGCTCGGTCACCGGCGCCGAATTCCCGCACGGCCACCTCTGGTACGTCGTCGCCCTGCGCGGCCTGTGCAGTCTGGTGCCCGGCACCTGGTACGTGCACGCCGCCGATGCGAGCCAGCTGATGTCGATGGGCCAGGGCGACGAAGTCGCGGCCAAGCTCGACCTGATGTCCAGCTGGCAGGCCTTCGGCACGGCGGACATGTGGATCGGTGCCGCCGCGGGCGTGGCGATGATGGTCCTCGCCACCCGCCTGCGCCGCTGGCGCGACGAAGGCTGACCGCCGCACGTTCCCCGTTGCATCCCGACGTCCCGCCATTCCCCGGAGCCTTCCCATGCGCATGCCATCGCTGCTGACGACGCTTTGCCTGGTCGCCGCGCTTCCCCTCCCCGCCTTCGCCGCCGAACGCTGCGCATTCTCCGCGGCCCGCGACGCCAACCTCGACCTCGCCGGCGTAAAGACGGTCGTGTTCGACATCGGCCCGTACACGCTCGACCTCCGCGGCGCCGACCGTCGCGACGGCGTGGTGCACGGCAAGGCCTGCGCGTCCGACGCCAAGCGGCTGGCCACGCTCACGATCAGCCAGCACCGCGAAGGCGACCGGCTGATCGTCCGCGCCGACCGTCCCGGCTGGCTGCAGGCCGGCTCCTGGTCCGGCAACCAGTACAGCGACCTCACCCTCGACGCCGCAGTGCCCGGGACGATCGCGGTGCAGGTCCGCGTCGGCTCCGGCGACGCGAAGGTCGCCGGCGTCGCGTCGCTGGCGGCGGACGTCGGTTCCGGCGAGCTCGACGCCCACCACGTCCGCGGCACGCTGTTCGCCGACGTCGGCTCCGGCGACATCGTCGCCGAGGACATCGGCGCGCTGCAGGTGGTCTCGGTGGGTTCCGGCGACCTGAAGGCGGCCGGCATCCGCGGCGGCGCGAAAATCGGCGGCGTCCACTCGGGCGACCTGTCGATCCGCGGCGCTTCCGGCGACGTGCGCATCGAGTCGATCGGCTCCGGCGACGCGAAGGTCGCCGACATCACCGGCGACGTGACGGTGCACGACATCGGCTCCGGCGACCTGCAGGCGGTCGACGTCCGCGGCGACCTCGTCGTGAGCAGCGTTGGCAGCGGCTCGGTCGACCACCGCGGCATCGCGGGCCAGGTGCGCATCCCGGTCGACGACTGACGCGTTCGCGCGCATCCCGGCCGCGCCCGACATCCCCATCCAGACACCCCGTGGAGTTTCCATGAACGCCTTCCGCATCCCCGTCTTCATGCTGCTGGCCAGCCTGTCCCTGCTCGCCTGTTCGAACGATGCGCCGACGCCTGCCGCCAAGGGCCAGGCAGAGCCCGGCCTGATCGGCAAGGCCGTCCGCGAGGCGACCGACAAGGCACGCGAGGAACTCGCGACCAAGAACATCGAGCTGCAGGCCACCGGCCAGCCCAAGGCGGAGATCACGCCGCAGGGCGAGCTGCTGATCGACGGCAAGCCGGTCGCCGCCGACGCCGCGCAGCGCAAGCTGCTGCAGGAATACCGCGCCGACGTCACCGCCATCGCCGAGGCCGGCATCGACATCGGCGTGCAGGGCGCGGACCTGGCCGGCAAGGCGGTCACCGAAGCACTGGTCGGCGTGTTCAGCGGCAAGAGCGACGAAATCGAAAAGAAGATCGAAGGCCAGGCGGACGGCATCAAGGCCGCGGCCGCGAAGCTCTGCACCAGGCTGCCCGCGCTGCTCGACACGCAGAACCGCCTCGCCGCCAGCCTGCCCGCCTTCCAGCCCTACGCGTCGATGACGCAGCAGGACATCGACGACTGCAACAAGGACGGCAACGTCAGCGTGAACGTGCCGGGCATGGGCATCCACGGCGGTTTCAGCCAGGACGACGCCGCGAGCCGCAAGGACGACGCGGCCGGCGAGGCCGAAACGGCCGCGCAGGACGGCGCCGGCACGAAGCAGTAGAACCGGACGCGGCCCGGGCGCGTCAGCCGCCGCCCGGGCTGCCTTCGCGGATCCCGCCTTCGGTCA